>NZ_JHAK01000004.1:0-328131 GCF_000765485.1 Thalassobacter sp. 16PALIMAR09 | reverse complement strand
ACCCCGCCGCAGAATAGCGGCGGGGTGGCGGGCAGTTAGCCCCTCCCTTTAGCGCAAACATTTGAAAACATGGCGTGTCGCGCCATGTTTGTTGTTAATAAAAAATATGCGCACGGCAGATTGTCGCATCCTTTTCTTGATTTTTAACCAAGACCCGTATACTACCGCATACAGTGTGAGAGCCGAAATTGGCACCGCATAGGAGGAGTTGTACATGGGACGTTGGTTTACCGGCTGTCTGAGTGTGTTGGCGATTTTGGTTGTGGCGAAAGCCTATACCGGCTGGCATCAGGCCCGCACAGATGCACCTGACCTCATTGTTGAGGCCGCTTCCTTGATCGCTCAGGGCCGCGGCGCGCATGATCTGGGCCCCGGCCGGGTGGAACAGGTGCTTGCGACCCAAGACCCCAATTTCTTTCGCCATAACGGTGTCGACCTCAAAACGCGGGGCCCAGCGACAGATGGCACCGTGACACAAACCCTCGCCCGCCCTGTCGCAATTGCCAGCATGGTGCCCGGCGTTGGGAAAGTCAGCCGCCTGACCTACACCCTCGCCCTAGATGAGCGCCTACCAAAAACAGCGCAACTGGCGCTATTTCTCGATCGTGTTGATATGGGTCACGCGCCTGACGGGACGTGGATTGTCGGGTTCTTCAAAGCCTCTGAACTGGCGTTTGATCGGTCCCCTGCCGAACTGACGGATGACGAATTCCGCAGTCTTGTGGCAGCAATGGGCGGTGGTCGCGCGATTTCTCCAACCGCTGCCCCAACCCCATCCCGCGTTGCCTATTTGGGTGTTTTGCGGGACTGACACCGCGTTTCCCAAAACACTTGACTGTATACCGTCGTATACATACAGATACGCGCATCACTCGTTCTGATGCGCACAAGCATGTGTGCGCATAACCCAAAGGCGCATTGCATGACCAAAATCAAGGTAGACAACCCCATCGTTGAGATGGACGGCGATGAGATGACCCGCATCATGTGGGATTTTATCAAGACCAAACTGATCCTGCCCTATCTCGATATTGATCTGCTGTACTACGATCTTGGGATCGAGAGCCGCGACGCAACTAACGACCAAATCACCATCGACGCCGCTGAAAAGACCAAGGAAGTTGGGGTCGCCGTCAAATGTGCGACCATCACACCGGACGAAGCGCGTGTGGAGGAATTTGGGCTCAAGCAGATGTGGCGATCACCCAATGGGACGATCCGCAACATTCTGGGCGGCGTCGTGTTCCGCCAACCGATCATTTGCCGCAATGTGCCGCGGCTTGTGCCCGGCTGGACCAAACCGATCGTGATCGGCCGTCACGCCTTTGGCGACCAGTACAAAGCCACGGATATGAAGTTCCCCGGACCGGGTAAACTAACGATGAAATTCGTGGGCGAAGACGGCACAGTGGATGAGCGCGAGGTGTTTAACGCCCCCTCCGCCGGGGTGTTCATGGGGATGTACAACCTTGACGACAGCATCCGTGATTTTGCACGCGCCTCGTTCAACTACGGGCTCAACATCGGGTGGCCCGTGTATCTCTCCACGAAAAACACCATTCTAAAACAATACGATGGGCGGTTTCTGGAGTTATTTCAGGAGGTCTTCGATGCCGAATTCGCGGACCAATTCAAAGCCGCCGGCATCTGGTATGAACACCGCCTGATCGACGACATGGTTGCCTGCGCGATGAAATGGAACGGCGGGTTTGTATGGGCCACCAAGAACTACGATGGCGACGTGCAATCCGACACCGTGGCGCAGGGTTTCGGCAGCCTCGGAATGATGGCATCGCAACTCATGACCCCCGATGGCGCGATCGTAGAGGCCGAGGCCGCACACGGCACCGTCACCCGCCACTACCGCCAGCACCAAGCCGGTGAGCAGACGTCAACCAACTCCATCGCATCGATCTACGCATGGACTGGGGGCCTAAAGCACCGCGCCAAGCTGGACGACAACGCAGAGCTGATGCGCTTTGCCGAAACACTTGAAAAGGTGATTGTCGATACGGTCGAAAGCGGCTTCATGACCAAGGATCTGGCGCTGTTGGTGGGGCCGGATCAGGGGTGGCTCACGACGATGGGGTTTCTCGAAAAGATCGACGAAAACCTGCAAGCCGCCCTTTGAGAGATGAAATAAAAGCGCCCCGTCTGATCCGGACGGGGCGCTTTTTTTGATTGGAGTGTTAGCTGCCCAAAACCGCTTCGGCGGCCTTGATTGCGGCCTCGGCGTTTGCGGCATCCTTGCCGCCGCCTTGGGCCATGTCCGGGCGACCACCGCCGCCCTTTCCACCCAATTCCGCAACCGCGGCGCGGACCAGGTCAACGGCCGATACATTCGCCGTGAGGTCCTTGGTAACACCGGCGGCAACGGCGGCTTTGCCATCCGCATCCGCGATCAACAGGACCACACCGGAGCCAAGCTGTTCTTTGTAACCATCGACAAGGCTTGGCAAATCTTTGCCCGACACGCCGGACAGGACCTGTGCCATAAAGGGCATGCCCGCGACCTCCCGCGCCTCGGCCTTGGGTGCGCCAGCACCACCAGACATCGCCAACTCACGGCGCAAGGTCGCCACTTCGTTTTGCAGCGCCTTACGTTCCTCCATCAGGGCCTTAACACGCTCTGGCACTTCGGCGGCGGGCGCTTTCATAACCAACGCGGCGTCGGCCAAGCGCTGATCCTGCGCCACAAGGTATTCGAAAGCGGCGGCCCCTGTCAGAGCTTCGATCCGGCGTACGCCCGCGCTAGAGGCGCTATCGCCCAGCGTGACGAACAACCCGATGTCACCGGTTTGGCGCACATGGGTCCCGCCGCAAAGTTCCAGCGAGTAGGTCGCACCTGACGTCCCCTTGCCCGAACCCGCCTGTGTGCCCATCGACACCACACGCACTTCGTCACCGTATTTCTCACCAAAAAGCGCCTGCGCCCCAAGCGCACGTGCATCATCCGGCGCCATCACGCGTGTCTCAACGGCGGTGTTCTGGCGGATATAGGCGTTAACCTCTTGCTCAACTGTCTTAAGCTGTTCTGGGGTCAGGGCCTTGCCATGGCTAAAGTCGAACCGCAGACGATCCTCAGCGTTGAGCGAGCCACGCTGTGCGACGTGATCACCCAAGGCTTCGCGCAACGCCTCATGCAAAAGGTGCGTGGCCGAGTGGTTGGCGCGGATCGCGGTCCGGCGCGAATGATCCACTTCCAACTCAGCCGCTTGGCTGGTGGAAATCGTGCCCTCAGTGACCTCTGCGATGTGCATGAACACACCGTGCGCTTTGCGCGTGTCGGTGATCCGCGCAACGCCCGTGTCGGTTTTGAGGGTACCCGTATCCCCCACCTGCCCGCCGCTTTCGGCGTAGAACGGGGTCTGGTTCAGGACGAACGCCACGCTATCGCCCGCCGTCGCGTTTGCGATTTCTGCACCATCCTTAACGATGCTGAGCAGCTGACCTTCGGCTTTTTCCGTATCGTAGCCGAGGAATTCAGTCGCGCCATGGGTGTCCGCAATCTCAAACCAAACGGCGGCATCGGCTGTTTCGCCAGTACCGGACCACGCCGCGCGGGCCTTGGCCTTCTGGGCCTCCATCGCGGCATCGAACCCTTCGGTGTCGACCGAGCGGCCCTTTTCGCGCAGAGCGTCTTGGGTCAGATCTAGCGGGAAGCCGTAGGTGTCGTACAGTTTGAACGCCGAGGCGCCGGGCAGCGCGTCATCCGCGCCAAGCCCCGCCAGCTCTTCGTCCAACAGCTTTAGACCGCGATCAAGTGTGGTGCGGAAGCGTTCTTCTTCAAGCAACAAAGTCTCGGAAATCATCGACTGGGCCTGCACCAACTCGGGGAACGCCTGCCCCATCTGGCGCACCAAAGCGGGGACCAAACGGTGCATCAGCGGATCCTGCGCACCCAAAAGGTGGGCATGACGCATCGCGCGGCGCATGATCCGGCGCAGTACGTACCCGCGACCTTCATTCGAGGGCATCACGCCGTCGGCAATCAGGAATGAGGTCGAGCGCAAGTGATCCGCGATCACCCGGTGGTGCACGTTTTTCGGCCCATCGGGGTCCACGCTCGTGGCGTTTGCCGAGGCCTCAATCAGGTCTCGCATCAGGTCGGTTTCGTAGTTGTCGTGCTTGCCCTGCAGCAGCGCGCCAATCCGTTCCAGCCCCATGCCAGTATCGATTGATTGCATTTCCAGTGGCGTCATGGAGCCGTCAGCAAACTGCTCGTTTTGCATGAAAACGATGTTCCAAATCTCGATGAAACGGTCGCCATCTTCGTCCGCAGAGCCGGGAGGACCGCCCCAAATATGCTCACCGTGGTCGTAGAAAATCTCGGTGCAGGGGCCGCAGGGACCGGTGGGCCCCATCTGCCAAAAGTTATCAGACGTCGCGATCCGAATGATCCGCTCTTCGGGGACACCGACTTTTTTCCAGATCTCAAAGGCTTCATCGTCGGTGTGGTAAACAGTCGTATAAAGACGGTTCTTGTCGATCCCGAAGTCTTTGGTGATCAGTTCCCACGCAAAACGGATGGCGTCCTCTTTGAAGTAATCCCCAAAGCTAAAGTTGCCCAGCATCTCGAAAAACGTGTGGTGGCGGGCGGTGTAGCCTACGTTGTCGAGGTCGTTGTGCTTGCCCCCGGCGCGCACGCATTTTTGCGAGGTCGTGGCGCGTTTGTAATCGCGATGCTCCAACCCAGTGAACACGTTTTTGAACTGCACCATGCCCGAATTGGTAAACATAAGGGTCGGGTCATTGCGCGGCACAAGGGGGGAGCTGTCCACCACTTGGTGCCCATTTCTTTCGAAATAGTTAAGAAAAGTGGAGCGAATATCGTTCAGGCTGGCCATGGTGGATCCTACGGGTGTCTAGCGTCACGCAGATGTAGCTGCGCGGCGCGGGGCTGTCCATAAGGCGAAGGCGTAGGGCCACGAAAAAGGGCGCCCTGCGGCGCCCTTAACACTGTTAATCACTGGGTCAGATCACTCGTCGAGGATCTCATCCTTGTCTTTATCATCCATCTGAAAATCCAGCCCGTGGGCAGCGCGGATTTTATCCTCGATATCCATCGAGATATGGCTGTTTTCCTTGAGGAAATTCTTGGCGTTTTCGCGACCTTGGCCGATCCGCTCATCACCGTAGCTGAACCACGCACCGGACTTGTCGACCACGCCTGCCTTGACACCCAGGTCAAGCAGCTCACCCATTTTGGAGATGCCTTCACCGTACATGATGTCGAATTCCACCTGTTTGAAGGGCGGCGCAACTTTGTTTTTGACGACTTTCACACGGGTCGCGTTGCCCACGATTTCGTCACGATCCTTGAGAGCGCCGATGCGACGAATATCAAGCCGAACCGAAGAGTAGAACTTGAGCGCGTTACCACCCGTCGTGGTTTCGGGCGAGCCAAACATTACGCCGATTTTCATCCGAATTTGGTTAATGAAAATAACGGTACAGCCGGAACGGTTAATGGAACCGGTCAGCTTGCGCATAGCTTGGCTCATCAGGCGGGCGTGCACGCCGACCGAGCTGTCGCCCATGTCGCCTTCGAGCTCCGATTTGGGCGTCAAAGCCGCAACCGAATCGACAACAACCATGCTGACCGCGCCGGAACGCACTAACGTATCAACGATTTCGAGAGCCTGTTCACCGGTATCAGGCTGGGAAATTAGCAGCTCATCCAGATCCACGCCAAGACGCTTCGCATACTGCGGATCAAGCGCGTGTTCCGCGTCGACAAAAGCGCAAACGCCGCCCTTTTTCTGCTCTTCCGCGATGCAATGCAGCGTGAGCGTCGTTTTACCCGAGCTTTCTGGACCGTAAATCTCAACAATCCGACCCTTGGGGATACCGCCAATGCCAAGCGCAATATCAAGGCCCAGAGACCCCGTTGATGTCGCTTCAATCTCTTGGATGGCGCCCTCAGCCCCGAGCTTCATAATAGAGCCCTTGCCGAATTGCCGCTCAATCTGAGCCAATGCGCTGTCGAGCGCCTTTTGTTTATCGCCTGAACGTTTATCTGCCATGTCGAGAAGGTTGCCTGTTGCCATGAGTTAGCCCCTTATTCCATAGCCCCATGCGGCCAGCAATGAAGCATTTGTTCTGGTATTGTTCAATTAATGAGATCAAAACAAGAACAATTCAAGATAAATCTGTATTATTCATTTTTGCGTATGCACAGTTAATGAATAGTTACTGCGCATGCGGATTGTTGAAATATATCCCAAGTGCAGCCAAGTTACTGTTAAGGAATGTTAAATCATCCACTGGCTGGCCGCTTTCAAGGTCAGTTCTCTTGGGGACACTCCCGCCACCGCCTCAGTGCAGTTGCTTTTGAACCGTTTGCGTCAACTCCGCGAGAGAGAACGGCTTAGGCAAAAAGACCGAATTTGGAACGCCCGCGCGATCATCATCGAACGTTTCCTGCGCATAGCCCGACACAAAGACGGTCTTAACCGCTGGCCGGTCCTTGAGCGCAAGCTTAACCCACGAGGGGCCATCCATTCCCGGCATCATCACATCCGTGACGAACAAATCGACGTTCAATTCCTTGTCCGAGAGCTGTTCGAGCGCGTCCTCCGCGCTGGCGGCTTCTAGGACGGTATAGCCGCGCAGGCGCAACGCGCGCGATGCAAAGGCACGAACAGGCGCCTCATCCTCAACCAACAACACGACTTGTTCTTTATGACGAGGGGCGCTTGTGGGGTTTTCCGCCTTCATCGGCGCATGCACGTCCTGAGCATCCCCTTCCGCCGACTTAGCCGAAAGCGGGATAAGCATTCGAGGATCGGCGGGCACCTGCGACGCATTTGACGGCCGTGGCGGGAGCGCTGTGACCGATGCCTCATCAAGCTCGTCGTCTCCGTCATCTGCGGGGAAATACAGTGAAAAAGTCGCCCCCTCACCCACGACGCTGTCGGCAAAGATAAATCCACCCGTCTGTTTAACGATCCCATAGACCATCGATAGACCAAGCCCCGTCCCTTCACCGGTGCGCTTTGTCGTAAAGAACGGCTCAAAAATGCGGTTCAATTGGTCCTTTGGAATGCCCTTGCCCACGTCCGACACGCTCACCACGACGTATTGGCCGCCCGGCACGGTGACCCGATCACGGGACAAGTCGTCTTCGAGGTATTCGCAGCGCGTCTCGATCCGGATTTCACCGCCATCGACCATCGCATCGCGGGCGTTCACGACGAGGTTCATCATGACTTGTTCCATCTGCCGTCGATCCGCGCGCACAGGGATCAATCCGGGGTCATGAGACAGCGTCAGCTGCACACGCTCCCCCACGAGACGGTTCAAGAGATGGGTCAGATCGCCGAGTGTATCGCGCAGATCGAGGCGTTCGAGCTGGAGGGTTTGTTTGCGCGAAAATGCCAAAAGCTGACCAACCAACGCGGCGGCGCGGTTGGCGTTTTGGCTAATTTGGACCAGATCCGCGTAGTCACCATCACCTTTATCGTGGTGTAATAGCAGCAGATCACAATGCCCCGAAATCGCGGTAAGCAGATTGTTAAAGTCATGCGCCACGCCGCCCGCAAGCTGCCCAATCGCTTGCATTTTTTGGCTTTGAACGAACTGCGCCTCAAGCGTTTTCAGCTCAGTCGCGTCTGTTAACACCGCGACCAATGACGCGTGCCCATCAATCTGAACCCGGCCAAGCGCGATCTGCAAGAACCGCTCCGGCACGGACCGGGCCACCCGCACAACCTCTGATCGGCTCAGCCCCCGCCCACGCGCGGCGTCGCCAATCCATTCCCCCACAGAGCGACCAAGCCCTTCGACCAATGATTGCACCGTCGCGGTGCCCTCGGATAGTTGTGGCAACAGGTTATGCGCCAAACGGTTCGCACCAATAATCGAGCCATCAGGATTAAGGTGCAGCAACGGCACCGGCAGATCATCCAACACCGGCAGAAAGCCTACAACATCATCCGTACTCGGGGCCTCTGAGGGGAACAAATACACCTCGGACCGACCGACATTGCCCTCTGTCTGGAACACCCGCATCGGCAAGGTTTTGCCGTCCAGAACCAAATTGTGCACAAATCCATCGCGCAGAGGCAGTTCCTCAAAAATATCCTGTAGGCGTTTCACCCGGCGCCCCAGCGCAAGGCGAAGCGGTTCATTCATGTGCAAAATCGCGCCGGATCGACTGACCGTCATCATCGGGATCGCGATGCCATCACCCGCGCGATCTGGCCGCTCCGCGATGTCTTCTAGCCGCCACAAAAATCCGGGCTGCACGTGCTGCACCGTTAGGCGAATGTGACCGCGCCACGTCACGATATCTTCGCGCGCGGCCCCCGCCTCTGCCGCGACAGATCGCAGGCGCAAAACCACCGCATCGGGGTTCGCGAACAGCGATGCCACAGACCGGTTAACCGTCTTGCCACGACATCCGCCGAACCGATCAATAGAGGCCTTGTTTTGAAACAGAATTTCGCCCTGCGCGTTGGTTAAAAAACTGGGTGCAACGTCATGTTCAAGAAACCGCATGACGGCGCGCATGTCGCGGCGGGCAGCCACGTTGCGCACCATAACCATGCCACGCACCAAAACGATCTGAAGCCCAAGTGCAGACGCCACCGCCAAAAGCGCCGTCTGCTCCAACGCAGAAGACGCCCAAAACGCCAGTGCAAGTGCGCCCAACGCAGCCAAGCCCAGCACCCAGATGTAATTATTAACACGGTCCAACGCTTGCCTGCGTGCCGTGCTGTCAAAACCAACGCTCACGCGTTTCTCCAAATCAAGTTCGCACGCCACATTAGGCCATCGAAATGGTTAACGGCCCCTTAAGGCGTGACACGTCCACTTCACTTTATATCACAATTTTCAGGATGCTGCGCGAAACACGTGGAGATAAAAGCCATCCGTGCCGTTCAAGGGCGTCGTGGACCACGTCGCTTCGGTGTGCAGATGGGGGTGGCGAGCCAAGATTGCAGCCGCTTGATCCGCGTTTTCGGCCGCAAAAAGCGAGCAGGTCATATAGGCCAACCATCCGCCGGGGGCGAGCATCGGCACGCAGTCATCCACGATTTGAGCCTGCGTCGCACAGAGCGATTGCACCTGCTCGGGTGTGGACCGCCAACGCGCCTCTGGCGCGCGCCGCCACGCGCCCGACCCGCTACAGGGCACATCGCAAATGATCCCGTCAAACTGGGCATCGGATGGCACCTGCTCTGCGATTTGGACCGAGACACCCGCACGGCGCGCGCGCTCGGGCAGGTCCTTCATGCGTTTGGGATCAGCGTCATGTGCGGTGATGTCCAGATCATAGGCATCCGCCAGCGCAAGCGCCTTGCCCCCACCGCCTGCACAATAGTCCAAGATCCGCGTGTTTGGCTGGGCAGGGCACCGCGCGACAAGCCCTTGGGACCCGGGGTCTTGCAGCTCAAACAGGCCAGACAGGTAGGCTTCGGTTAGGTGCAACCCTCTGGTCCCACTCGGCAAAACCAGTGCACCGGGGGCGGCATCGTGCGGGATCGCATTGTGCCCGAGCACCTTGAGCGTTGTGGTCAAATCTTCTCGGGTCCCGTGGCGCAGGTTGGCGCGCAGCCCGACCGGGGCGCGGTCCCGCAGGGCCTGAGCGATGCCGATGGCATCATCCCCGTGATCGGCATCCAACGCGTTCAAAACCCACTCGGGCAGATCCTGTTGCACGTCGCGCGGAGCGTCCGCCAAAGCGGATGAGACATGCTCAGACGGGTCCAACGGGCTGGGCGCGTGGCCCTGTCCGGTGAAAACCGCATCTAGATCCGCACCCTGCCCACGCAACAGGCCCAGCACCAATGCGCGGCCCGTGTCACCACCGCCCAAAAACGCGCTCGACGCCCGCCTGCGCAGCACATCAAACACGATATCACGCACAGCCGCACGGTCCTTGGACCCCGCATACCGCGCACCCCGCGCCCAGCGCGTCAGCTGCTGCTCCGCCGGGGTGCCCGTGTTGATGGCGTCGAGGATTTCAATCGCGGCCCCGTAGCGCGCGGCAGGGATCATCGATTACCCGCCACTGCGATAGTTGGGCGATTCACGCGTGATTTGGACATCATGAACATGGCTTTCCTTGAGGCCCGAGCCGGTAATCCGCACAAACTCGCAGTTTTCGCGCATTTCATCGACCGTCGCGCAGCCGGTATAGCCCATCGCCGCGCGCAAACCGCCCACCAATTGGTGCACCACTGCGCCCGCAGAACCTTTGTAAGGGACTTGGCCCTCAATGCCTTCGGGGACCAGTTTGTCGCTGGCGGCATCCTTTTGGAAATACCGATCCGCAGAGCCGCGCGCCATCGCACCAAGCGAACCCATGCCGCGGTAGGATTTGAAGCTACGACCTTGGTACAAAATGACTTCACCGGGGCTTTCGTCGGTGCCCGCAATCATCGAGCCGACCATGGCACAGGACGCACCTGCCGCGATGGCTTTAGCAAAATCGCCCGAGAATTTAATCCCGCCGTCCGCAATAACGGGTGTGTCGCCGGCGGCCGCCGCACAATCCATGATGGCAGTCAGCTGAGGCACGCCAACACCCGCCACAATCCGAGTTGTGCAAATAGAGCCCGGGCCGATACCGACCTTGATCGCGTCCGCGCCCGCACCGATCAGCGCGCGCGTCGCCTCGGCGGTGGCGACATTGCCGGCAACAACTTGAACTTTGCTCGATAACTTCTTGATACGATTGACAGCAATGCCCACCCCTTCGGAGTGGCCGTGGGCTGTATCAACCACAATCAGGTCACATCCAGCGTCGATCAACGCCTCGGAGCGCTCAAATCCCGCGTCCCCTACAGTCGTAGCAGCAGCAACCCGCAGACGACCCAGATCGTCTTTGCAGGCATCGGGGTTGAGAACCGCTTGTTCAATATCCTTAATCGTCAGAAGCCCCGTCAGGTGACCCGCTTCGTTCACGATCAGCAGCTTTTCCAACCGACGCGCATGCATCAACGAGCGCGCCTCGCTGAGATCAACCGGCTCACGCAGAACGGCCAGATCATCCGAGGTCATCATCGCGGACACGGGCGTCGCATCATCATGGGCAAAGCGCATATCGCGGTTCGTCACGATGCCCAAAAGCTGACCACCCTCGCCCACCACCGGAAAGCCGGTGACGCGGTAGCGTTCTTGCAGCGCCTTAGCGTCCGCAAGCGTTTGGTTGGGGGTCAGCGTGTGTGGCTTATAGACGATCCCGGAGACAAAGCGCTTTACCCGGCGGACTTCGCGGGCCTGACCATCGACGTCAAAATTACGGTGCACAACGCCCATACCGCCCGATTGAGCCATCGCAATCGCCATGCGCCCTTCGGTCACTGTGTCCATCGCGGAGCTGAGCAGCGGGATGTTCAGGCTAATGGATTGCGTAACCCGCGTGCGCGTGTCAGCGGTGCTCGGCAGGACGCTAGACGCGCCTGGAACGAGCAGTACATCATCAAAGGTGAGAGCCTCACGAATCTTCATTCCAGTCTCCTAGGAAGGACCATCGGTTGGCATCTCCCTATTTCACGGAAGACCGAGAAGGGAAAGGCACAATCTGCGGTGTTTGCGCCCCTATTCCGCATCGATGCGACCTTTGGGACATAAAGGCGACGGCACCGCACAGGCAGGGACCATGCCCCTACCTGCGTTAAGACTTGGCGCGCGGCGTTAAGATTTGCTCACTCGACTTCAAGCCCGCGGAAACCAGTCGCCACGACAAACTTCTCAGAGCTGTCCGCGCGGCTTGCGCCGGGTTTGAAGTGCTGCACCTTGGTGAAGTTTTGCTTGAGCACCTTTTGCAAGTCAGCCTCCGCCCCACCTGCAAGCACCTTGGCCACAAAGGTGCCGCCCGGCGATAGCACATCAAATGCGAAATAGGCCGCCGCTTCACACAGCGCCATGATGCGAATGTGATCGGTTTGCTTGTGACCCGACGCAGAGGCCGCCATGTCAGACATCACCACATCGGCCTGCCCACCCAGCCAATTTTTGACCTTTTGGTCGGCGTCATCCTCAAGGAAGTCGAGGACGTGCAGCTCACACCCGGCAATCGGCTCAACCTCTTGCAGGTCCACGCCCAGAATGGAGCCCACCTTTTTGCCTTGCTTCTCGCCCAGGGCATTCACACGCCGCGCCGCGATCTGACACCAGCCCCCCGGCGCGCAGCCAAGGTCCACCACCCGCGCACCCGGCACGAGAAAGCGGAATTTATCATCAATCTCGGATATCTTGAACGCCGCGCGCCCCCGGTACCCTTCGGCCTTGGCGCGTTGGACGTAAGGGTCGTTCAACTGCCGCTCGAGCCAAAGCGTTGAGGACAGCTTGCGCCCCCGCGCCGTCTTGACCCGCACGCGCAGATCACGTTGCCCGCGCCCACTGTTGTTTTTTCCACTGCCGCTACCGCTGCCGCCAGCACCGCTTGTCTTTTTTACCATAATTCCGTGCAGCCCCTAAAAAGGGCCGTCCTCCAAAACGCCGTCTGCCGACATTTGTGCATATAGAAGCCCCTCGCGCAGACCACGGTCCGCCACGCTAAGCCGATCTGTGGGCCATGCCCGCAAGAGCGCTTGCAAGATCGCGGCCCCCGACATGATCAGCGCCTGCCGATCCCGCCCGATGCGCGGATCATTCCGCCGCCCCGTGGGGCCCATCGCCAAGTATTCCTGAATGACCCGATCTATTTGATCCGAGGTCATACGCAACCCATCAACTTTGTTCCGGTCGTAACGTTTCAGCCCAAGGTGTGTCGCCGCCACAGTTGTGACCGTCCCGGAGGTGCCGATAATCTGAAACCCCTCACGGGCCTGATCGGCGGCATCCTCATAGGGTGAAAACTCGGCCAGCTTTTCCTCAAAGAACCACGACATCAAAGCAAAGCGCGCGGCATCGTCGCTGACATCGTTGAATTGGTCCTTGAGCGTCGCGACCCCCAAAGGGATCGAAATCCAATCCACCACTTTGGCCGCAGGGAACAAGTCGTTGGCCGGCAAGAACCCCGCGTGCAGCCGCATAATCGCCCGGGGGCGTTCAATCCGGGGCACACCGCTTAGGTCAATCCAGACCAGTTCGGTCGAGCCGCCGCCGATGTCCACGACCAAAAGCTGCTCCGTCTTGGTCGAAACCAGCGGCGCACAGGAGACAACGGCAAGCCGCGCCTCTTCCTCTGGCTTGATGATCTCAAGCCGTAGGCCGGTTTCCCGCTCAACCACATTGATAAAGTCGGCCGCATTGGTCGCGCGGCGACAGGCCTCGGTCGCAACAAGACGCATTTGGCGCACGTCATGCTTTTGCAGCTTTCGTTTGCAAATCTTAAGCGCGCCAACCGTGCGCGCCATGGACGCGCGGCTCAGTCGACCCGAGCTTTCGAGACCATTGCCCAGTTGAACCGATTTGGAAAAGCTATCAACGACATGCAATTGATTGCCCTTGGGCTGCGCCACGAGCATCCGGCACGAGTTGGTGCCAAGATCCAGCGCGGCATACAGATCCGCGGGATCGGGTTTATCTTTGCGCGGGACGGCTGCGGGCCGCCTGCGAGGGCCCTTTGGGGCCTGCGCACCGGGGTTCAAGTGCCCCGCGCCCGGCCGGGGGTGTTTCGGCGACATGAAACGCGCCTTTCATAACTGGTTACCCAATACTTACGCCCGCGAGCAGGCGCGCACAAGGTATACGTCTAGGTTGTATCGCCTTGGATCATTGCACGGATTGCCCTCAGCATACTCCCTGCCCGCTTAAGCATCCGTTAATGTTTGCGCCCCTATCCACAGCGGCTCATGAACATGATGAGAATTACGAGAGCGCCCGCCCCTCGCGCCGCGTATAAAAAACGCTTAAAACCAACCTGCGACGCATTGTTGTCGCAGGTGCGACAGGACGTGTCGAAATCAAGCACAGCGCGCGGTGCGCAAGGCCCTATCAGGGGGCAAGGGAGGATTCATCCATGCCAGACGTAACAGTAGTATTTTGGCGCGATATCCCCGCACAGGTGATTGTGGGCAAAGGCCGTCGGGGCGCAAAAGCGCAACTGCCCGAACGGTTCGAGCAAGCGATTGACCGGGCGGCGATGAAATCAGGCGCCGCCGAGACAGATGACTACTTGGCCGAATGGCGCAAAGCTGCGCCCTACCCCGTCGAGGGCGACCCCGCCGATATCGCGACCCAAGAGGCCGCACGGTTGGACGCCGAGTATGATCAAGAGCGTATCAAAACGCTGATCGCCAATGATGGCCGCGCCTGAGCGCCGGCAATGACCTGGAGGGAGAGCCTGATGGCCCTGCTGAATTTCAAACGCAAGTCTGATGCAACTCAAGGCGCCGACCTTGAGGCTATCTTGGCGGATTACTCCATCGAGGTGATGCCACGCACCGCCGAAAAGATTGAGGATTTCACCGCACTGCTGCCCAAAGGCACCCGCGTGTACATCGCCCACATCGAAGGCACGCCGATTGATGACATGGTCGCCACCGCGCGCCGCCTGGCCGAGGCTGGCTATCCGGTGATGCCGCACTTTCCCGCCCGCATCATAAAGGACGCGGACACATTGGCCGATTGGATCGCGCGCTACCAAGGCGAAGCAGGCGTGGACCAAGCGCTGCTGCTGGCTGGTGGTGTGACCACACCCCACGGCGACTTCGACAGCTCAATGCAATTGCTGGAAACGGGGCTGTTCGACAAAGCCGGGTTCAAGCGGTTGCATGTTGCGGGTCACCCCGAGGGCAACAAAGACATCGACCCCGATGGCGGCATGAAAGCCGTGAACGAGGCGATCATGTGGAAAGCAGATTTCGCCCGCGAACGCACCGATGCCGAGATGGCCATTGCAACACAGTTCTGCTTTGAGGCCGGTCCCGTGATCAAATGGGCTGATGACCTCAAAGCCGCGGGCATGGACCTACCGATCCACATCGGTGTCGCCGGTCCTGCAAAGCTGCAAACACTGATCAAGTTCTCGATCGCCTGTGGTGTCGGCGCCTCGCTCAAGGTTCTGCAAAAGCGGGCGATGGACGTCACGAAACTGCTGCTGCCCTACGAGCCTACAGAGTTCCTGTCGGATTTGGCTGTGCACAAGGCCGCCAACCCAGATTTCAACATTACCAACGTGCATTTCTTCCCGCTGGGCGGGATCAAGGCAAATGCAAATTGGGCCAAAGACAACGGCGGCGCCTCGGGCGTTCCAGCTGCAAACATAGGATAAACAATGACCCGTACGGTTCTGGAATCAAAAACAAAAACAGTCGTCATGGGCTTTGATGAGCCGTTCTGCGTGATCGGTGAGCGGATCAACCCGACGGGCCGCAAAATCCTGAACGAGGAACTTGAGCGCGGTGATTTCAGCCGCGTGGAGGCCGACGCGATTGCACAGGTCGCCGCGGGCGCGGGCGTCCTGGATGTGAACTCCGGCGCGGTCTTCTCCAACAAAATGGCCGAAGACCCCCGCTACGCAGACAACAACTTTGTCGAACCAACATTGATGAAGGAACTGGTTGAGCGCGTGCAGGCTGTCGTGGATGTACCCCTTTGCATCGACAGTTCCGTCCCCGGCGCGTTGGAAAATGGTCTAGCCGCAGCCGAGGGCCGCCCCCTTCTGAACTCCGTTACCGGTGAAGAAGAGCGGCTGGAATTGGTCCTACCGCTGGTCAAGAAATACAACGTGCCAGTTGTGGCGATTTCGAACGACGACACCGGCATCTCAGAGGACCCCGAAGTCCGCTTTGCTGTGGCGAAGAAAATCGTGGAACGCGCCGCTGACTTTGGCATCCCCGCACATGATATCGTTGTAGACCCACTTGTGATGCCCGTAGGCGCTATGGGCACGGCTGGCCTGCAAGTCTTCACACTTGTGCGCCGTCTGCGCGACGAGCTTGGCGTGAACACAACCTGCGGTGCCTCCAACATCAGCTTTGGTTTGCCCAACCGTCACGGGATCAACAACGCATTCCTGCCTATGGCGATGCAGGCGGGCATGACTTCTGCAATCATGAACCCTGTTGCCTTGCCAGTTGGCCCCAAAAAGATCGCCGAACGCAAGGCTCTGATTGAGGCTGCGGGTATTATCCTGCCCGAGGGCATGGACGACGAGACCTTTGTAAAGCTGTTCGGGATGGGGTCAACCAAACCTCGTGCGGGCAAGGAAATGGAGGCCATTCGCGCTGCTAACTTCCTAAGCGACAAGGATCCGTCCGGTGCGGCTTGGATCAACTTTAACAAAGACCCAGACGCCGCCCTGCAAGGCGGTCGTGCGGGCCGGGCCGGTGGCGGTCGTCGCCGCCGCGCTTAAGCGACTATTAACCCTGAGGCGGCAAACTGGGCCTATGCCTGATTTGCCCCTCACTTCCCAAGATGACCAGTGGATGCACCAGATTTTTCTGGCAAAATCTGCGCAAAATGGAGGAGTTGTGCGCCGCAAAGTGGCAGACGTAGAGCGAAAAGTGGGGCGAAAAACCTTTGAACTGGAGGTCCGAAGACGCGGGTTCCATCTCATTGAAGCAGGCGGACAGTTCATCATTATCTGCACACGCGACCCCCTCCACCTCATCGTGTGACATCGAAAAAATCTTCAAAGATTTTTCGGCCACGAAGACTTTTTTGAAAAGTCTTCTCGCGGCACACCGTATTGCATATGGCTCAAGACCCCCTTGTTGTGTTCACCCCTTCTGGCAAACGCGGCCGTTTTGCGGTTGGCACGCCGATCCTGACGGCTGCACGGCAGCTTGGCGTTGATCTTGATAGCGTCTGCGGTGGCCGTGGTATCTGCTCTAAGTGTCAAGTTCAGCCGGGTTTGGGAGATTTTCCAAAGCACGGGGTCACGGTGGCGTCCGATGCACTGTCTGATTGGAACGCCGTTGAGCAGCGCTACAAAGACAAACGTGGCTTGATTGATGGCCGACGCTTGGGCTGTCAGGCCAAAGTGCAAGGCGATGTAGTCGTGGACGTCCCGCCAGAAAGCCAAGTGCACAAACAGGTTATCCGCAAATCCGCGAGCCAGCGGCCTATCACGATGGACCCGGCAACACGCCTCTATTATGTCGAGGTCGCGCAGCCCGACATGGATGAACCGACCGGAGATCTTGAGCGCGTCGGACAGGCGCTTGAGGCGCAGTGGAACATCACCGGTGTTACTGCGTCACTCGGTGTTTTGCGCGCGCTTCAACCCGCTCTGCGCAAGGGGCAATGGACCGTCACGCTCGCGGTGTTCCAGCCGCCTCATGGGCGCGCCGAAATCCTTGATGTGTGGCCGGGTTTCTTTGAGGGCCCGCTCTATGGTCTTGCTGTTGACCTTGGCTCAACCACGATCGCGGCACACCTCTGCGACCTTTCGGATGGATCCGTCCTCGCGTCATCTGGCTTGATGAACCCTCAAATTCGCTTTGGCGAAGACCTCATGTCACGCGTATCTTATGCGATGATGAACCCTGGTGGCGATGTTGAGATGACGCGCGCCGTGCGCGAAGGCATCAACACCCTTTTTGCGGAACTCGCCCGTGAAGCAGATGTTGAACTGCGCCAAGTCGTTGAAACCGTGTTCGTGTGCAACCCAGTCATGCACCACCTTCTCTTGGGGATTGACCCTGTTGAGTTGGGCCAAGCTCCCTTTGCGCTAGCGACTTCGGGCAGTCTTTCGCTGCACGCGCGCGAACTGGAGCTGAGCAACCTCAACCCCAACGCTCAGACTTATCTGCTGCCCTGTATCGCCGGGCACGTGGGTGCGGACGCCGCTGCGGTGGCTTTGTCTGAATCTCCCGAAACCTCGGATGACTTGGTCCTGATCGTTGATGTGGGCACCAATGCGGAGATCCTTTTGGGCAATCGTTCCAAGGTCTTGGCATGCTCCTCCCCAACAGGCCCCGCATTTGAGGGCGCCCAGATCAGCGCGGGCCAACGGGCGGCCCCCGGCGCGATTGAGAGGGTTGAGATTGACCCCGTCACCAAAGAACCACGTTTCCGCGTGATCGGCTCCGACGTTTGGTCCGATGCGCCCGAATTCGCAGAAGCCACCGCCGAGACCGGGATCACCGGGATTTGCGGCTCGGGCATCATTGAGGCCGTCGCTGAAATGCGGATGGCTGGCCTTTTAGATCCGTCAGGCCTGATCGGGTCAGAGGCGCAAACCGGCACGCCGCGTGCGGTCGCCACCGGGCGCACCAATGAATACCTCCTGTGGGACGGCACCGAGGCGGGCGGTCCCCGCATCACTGTCACTCAAGGCGATATCCGCGCGATCCAGCTTGCTAAATCTGCGCTCTATGCCGGGGCGCGTTTGTTGATGGATGAGCTGGGCGTCGACACGGTTGACCGCGTCACGCTCGCCGGGGCGTTTGGGGCGCATATCTCGCCCAAGCACGCGATGGTTTTGGGGATGATCCCCGATGCACAGCTCGAAAATGTCACCAGTGCGGGCAACGCAGCGGGCCACGGCGCGCGCATGGCGCTGTGCAACGCAGGCGCCCGCGCCCACATCGAAGGGCTGGTCAGCCGGATCGAAAAGATCGAAACCGCGATTGAACCGAAGTTCCAAGAGCATTTCGTCAACGCGAACGCAATCCCGCACGCCACGGACCCCTTTCCGCATCTTGCCGCGATTGCGCCGCTTCCCGCGACACATTTTGGGCAGGGTGGGGAAAAGAACAGCTCAGGGCGACGCCGCCGCCGCGCCTAGTGCCAACAGACCAATAGCCAGAGCCACGAGAGGCTCTGGCCATGCGAAACATTCCACCAAGAACGATCCGCAATCGTACCAACACCGCTTGTATCCCCCCGCGACCCGGCCTAAGTAATCCCACGGACGCGGGTATGGTGAAAAGGTATCACGCGAGCTTCCCAAGCTTAAGTTACGAGTTCGATTCTCGTTACCCGCTCCAGTCCCTCCAAACATCGCGAACTGGTTGACCCCAGCAGCAGATGGTGCAGTTTGGCCGCCAACTGTTCTAGCGATGAGCTCTCTGATGTCCCTGCCCCTACTGACCCCGCTTGATATCCCAACCTTGCGCGCGCGCGGGGTGCCGGATGTGTTCAACATCGGCCAAGCGGACCGGGTGCGATTTCATGAATTGGACGTGCTCAACCACGTCAACAACGCCGTCTATCTCAGCTGGTTCGAAAGCTTTCGCGTGGCCTACATGCGCGACTACGGGATCGCCAACTTTGTCGCGTCGGGCGAGCGTCCAGTTCTGGTTCTGCGCAACGTCGATGTGGAATACAAAGCCCCCCTGCACCTCGATGAGGAATACATCGTTGTCGGCCGGTCCCTCAGCTACAGGCGCACATCGTGGAAGATGCAATACGCCGTTGTCGCCCGCGGCCAAGTCTGCGCGGTGGGGCATGCGGTGATCGTGCTGATGGAAGAGGACGCCGTCACCCGCAAGGCCTTGCCTCAGGCGTTCATCGACGTGATCACCGAAAAGGATGGCGCTGTGTTTGAGGGCTAGCCCCTAGCGCGAGCTTGGCTGCGGGCTAAACAGCAAAACAGCCCCAAACACACACATCATGGCCCCCGATAGGCGCTGAAAAATCGGCAAGCCGCCAGCGGCAAAGCGCGACGCGACCTTGCCGAGCAGTGCGTAGACGAGGATCGCCATGACCTCCAACACCAAGAAAGCCGCGCCCAACATCGCATAGCCAGACCAATAGGCCTCAAGGCTGATGAACTGCGGGAAAAAGGCGGCAAAGATGAGGATGGCTTTGGGGTTGCTTAGGGCGACCAAAGCCTCGGACCGAAGAGCGCGCGGCAAGGTGATATCGCCACCGGACAGGGATCGCGCGTCTATGGATGACGCGCTGCGCAAAAGCGAGATGCCAAGCCAGATCAGATAGGCTGCACCAATAATCTTAACGATGCCAAACACCAATGATGACGCCGTTAGGATCACACCCAACCCCAGCGCGCTAAGCGCGATCATGGGCGCGAAGGCCAGCAATCGCCCAAGCGACGCCAGCGCAGCAAAACCAACGCCCCGCCTTGCCCCATGGGTTAACGCCAACAAGTTGTTCGGTCCAAACGCGAGGTTCAGCGCGAAACAAGCGGGAATGAAGAGCAGCCAATCAATCATCTGTCAGAGCCATATAAGTTAACATTCTTGGCCTGATATTTTGCTCAGAGCGAGTGCCAATGCAACCGCTCTTCGCGCTGATTTTGGCCTGTGGCGAGGCGGATTAGTCCGCCCGCCAAGCGCGCAATTGCGCAAGCAGCCCTTGGGTTGAGGCATCCTTAGTGCTCGCGTCTGCGCCGTCGACCAACGGCCCCAAAGCGGTGGCCAGCTCTTTGCCCAACTCAACACCCCATTGATCGAACGAGTTGATGCCCAGCATCACCCCTTCGACAAACACACGGTGCTCATAAAGCGCCACGATCTGGCCCAAAACCTCAGGGGTTAGCAGCGGATAGATTAGCGTTGTCGATGGGCGGTTGCCCGGGAATACCCGGTGGCGCGCTTGGCGATCTTGCTCGGGGTCTTCAAAACCCTTTGCGGCCATAATCGCCCGCGCTTCCTCCAAGGACCGCCCGCGCATCAACGCCTCGGACTGGGCAAGGCAATTGGCGATCAAAAGTCGATGGTGGTGATCCAGATCAGGCTCATGACCGCGCGCAGCGATCATGAATTCGCACGGAACCGGCGTCGTGCCTTGGTGGATCAGCTGGTAAAACGCGTGCTGGCCGTTTGTGCCCGGCTCGCCCCAGACGACGGGGCCTGTCACGCCTTCACTGTCGTGGCCATCCATGATGACGCGCTTGCCGTTACTCTCCATCTCAAGCTGTTGGAGATAGGCAGGCAGCCGCGCAAGGCGGTTGTCGTAGGGCAGCACCGCACGCGTCGGAAACCCACACACTTGGTGATGCCAAATGCCCACCAGCGCCAGCATCACCGGCATGTTCTGCGCCAAGGGGGCGGTGCGGAAATGGTCATCCATCGCGCGCGCACCCGCCAGCATCGCCTCAAACCGCTCTGGACCGATGGCCAGCATCAGCGACAGGCCAATCGGCCCCCACATCGAATAGCGTCCGCCGACCCAATCCTCGAACCCGAACATCCGTTCGGGCGGAATGCCAAACGCCGCGACCTTGTCATCCGCCGTGCTGAGCGCGACGAACTGCGCATCAAGGTTCGGCACATCCGCCATCCACGCCTTGGCCGTGGCCGCGTTGGTCATCGTCTCGATCGTGGTGAATGTCTTGGAGGCCACGATCACGAGCGTCGTGGCAGGGTTCAACCCGCGCGTTTTGTCCGCAAAATCAGCGCCATCCACGTTCGAGACAAAATGCACACGCGGGCCATCCGCAAAGGGTGCGAGCGCGAGAGTTGCCATCGCAGGCCCAAGGTCCGAACCCCCAATCCCGATGTTCAAAACATCCGTGATTTTGCCACCAGCGCCAGTGAACGCGCCGCTGCGGACTTGGTCCGCGAATGCGCCCATGCGGTCCAATGTTGCGCGAATACCGGGCATGATATCGGCGCCTTCTACGTGGATTTCGGCGTCGGGACCGGCGCGCAACGCGGTGTGCAAAACGGCGCGGCCTTCGGTATCGTTGATCGGCTGGCCGTTAAACATCGCGGCACGGGCGGCAGGCACGACGGCTTCAGCGGCGGCCAAAAGGGTCGTGCGCGCAGCCTGTGTCATCGCCGTTTTGCGGTAGTCAAAGATCACATCGCCTTGCGACACGGTAAAGTCCCGCTCGGGATCGCTTAGCAGTGTTTGGATGTCTGCGCCTGTTTCTTGCTTGGCCTGCGCAACGGCCTTCCAAAACGTATTCATGGTGCCCAATGAACCGTCGCGTTTGGCAAAACGACCGAAACGGGCGCGGCCTGCGGGCTGAGGTGTTTGGCGCGCTCCAGCGCCTCGCGTTTTTCATCACCGATGATCACGATATGCGTCTCCATCGCGCCGGCAAGAACCGGGGCCGTCAGGGTGATGCGCGGCTCAGGCGCGCCTGGGGCCCGCATGGCCATCAAAGCGGGCGCGTCGTCGCGCAACGCCGCATCCAGTTGATCTGCGCCCGGAAACAGCGAGGCCGTGTGCATATCCGCGCCCATACCCAGCAAAAGAACCGAGATAGGCAGCGCGGGTTTCAGCCCCTCAATCAGTTCGTCCAAGGCATCCTCGGGGGTGTCGGTCTGCATATAGAGCGGCGCAATCTTGGCCGCCGCCGCGCGCCCAACGCACAACCGGTGCATCAACAGCGCGGTGTTCGACCGAGGCGAGCTTTCGGGGACCCACCGCTCATCGCTCAGCATGATCGTAACCCGCGCCCAATCCAGATCCGCGGCGCATAGGCTGTCGAAAATCGGGCCCGGCGTTGTCCCACCGGGCACACACAGCGAGGCCGTTTCATGGGTTTGCAGGTTCATTTCGAGGGATCCGGCAATCGTATTGGCCAGATCCAACATCATCATGTCGGCGTCGGGGTATTCGATTAGGTCTTTCATTGCTCCAACTCGCGCCAGCGGCGTCTGTCCTTGTGCATTAACATCATTGCTTCTTCTGGGCCTGTGCTCCCTTGGGCGTAGCTGCATGGTTTGCTGCCGCGCCGGGTCCATGCCTCAATCAAGGGGTCGGTCCACGCCCAAGCCGCCTCAACCTCGTCACCCCGCATAAACAGGGTTTGGTTGCCGCGCATCACATCCATGATCAGCCGCTCATATGCGTCGGGCATGTCGGCAGCCTCTTCGCCCAAGGCTTCGGCAAAGGACATATCCAGCGGAACGTCCATCAAGCGCATCCCCCCGGGCCCGGGTTCCTTGATCGTCACGGACAAATCGATCCCCTCATCAGGCTGCAACCGAATGCTGAGGACGTTGGCCTTGGTCCCTGCCTCTTCACCGAAAATGCTGTGCGGGGTGGGTTTGAAATGCACCACGATTTCAGACATCCGCGCGGCCATACGTTTGCCCGTGCGCAGGTAGAAAGGTGTGCCTTTCCACCGCCAGTTAGAGATGTGGCATTTGAGGGCTATGAAGCTTTCGGTGCGGCTGTCGGGATTTTCGACATCCTGTAGATACCCCGGCTCCGCGCCCTCACGGTACTGGCCACGCACGATATCGTCAGCCTCTACCGGATCCAGCGCGCGGATCACTTTGAGCTTTTCATCGCGCACGGCGTCAGGGTCAAACTTGGCGGGTGGCTCCATCGCTGTGAGGCACAACAACTGCATCAGGTGGTTTTGTACCATGTCCCGCATCGCGCCGGATTTGTCGTAATAGGCCCCGCGCCCGCCAACGCCAACGGTCTCGGCCACAGTGATCTGGACGTGATCCACATATTGCGCGTTCCACAGCGGCTCAAACAGAACGTTACCAAAACGGACAGCCATCAGGTTTTGCACCGTCTCTTTGCCAAGGTAATGATCGATGCGGTAAATCTGCGACTCGTCGAAATTCGCGCTCAGTTCGCTGTTCAATTCCTTGGCTGTCGCAAGGTCACGACCAAACGGTTTTTCCACCACGATACGAGCATCTTGGCGCGCGATCTTAAAGCTGCGCAACCGCTCTGCGATGTCACCAAAGAGACCCGGACCCACTGAGAAGTAAAACGCCTGTACAGTGTTGGCGCGGCACTTAGATTTCAGCTCTTTCCAACCCGCCTCGCCGCGCGCGTCGAGGGTGACGTAGTCGATGCAGTCGAGGAACCGTTTGATGCAATCCGCATCGCGTTTGCGCTCAGACACAAACTCGGCAATCGCCTCAGCGACCATCGTGCGGAACGCTTCAACGTCTTGGTCAGTCCGCGCGGCACCAATGATGCGGGCGTCATCGGGCATCTGACCGGCCCAAAAGCGACGGTACAACCCAGGCAGGATTTTGCGGCGGGCCAGATCGCCGGTCCCCCCAAAGATCACGAGATCGAAGGCATCGACGGGGATAACTCTTGAAACCATAGTTTAGGTCTCCGCAGGCAGAAAATGGAACGCGCTCGCGATATGTTAGCGCTAACGACGCCGTTTTAACACGCAAAATCAATTTGTCTATACGGCTTGTGTAACAGCCCGTGATCCGGGTTCAAACCTTGATTTAGACCTCAGAGGTCGGGCGCGATATCCGCCCACCCCCGACCGAGGCCCCCACACCCGTTGTACTCGGGAAGGATGTCGGCAAGCCCGCTTTGACCCGCACAGCGAGGTAGGCAAAGGCCTGCGCCTCAAGCATGTCACCATCTAGGCCCACGGTTTCGACGGGGTTTACGGGACATGAAATGTGCGCGTGAAGGGCCGCCATCAACGTCGGGTTCTGCCGCCCGCCACCCGCCACCAACACCTGCGCTGGCATCTCGGGGCAAAAGGCCAGTGCGCGCGCGACTGAGCGTCCGACAACGTCGGCAAGCGTGGTCAGCGCATCCGCGAGGGGCAATGTGGTTATTGGCTCTAGGACGTGAGACAACTCATTTCGATCCAATGATTTTGGCGGCAACTCACCAAAGAAACGATGCTCCAAAACGGCTTCTGACAGGGCAGCATAACACCGCCCGCCAGCGGCCAATTGCCCAGCCGCGTCATAGTCTGCGCCCGTGGCCGCGCGCACCAAATCATCAAGCGGGGCATTCGCAGGGCCGGTGTCGAACGCGAGCATCGCACCCGGCGCGTCCATCTGATCGCCACGCGGATCGACCCATGTGATGTTCGCAACCCCCCCAAGGTTCAGGAAAACCACCGGCGCCTCTGCCCCGATCCAACGCGCACAGGCAAAGTGGAACGCAGGCGCAAGCGGCGCGCCCTGCCCGCCCAGCCCTACGTCGGCGGTGCGAAAATCCCAAACAACGGGCGCGCCGAGCGCCTCGGCCAAGACATCGCCATTGCCTGCTTGGTGCGTGCCTTGTGCATCAGGCGCGTGGGCCAGCGTCTGCCCATGAAAACCGATCAGCTTTTTGCCATGGGGGCGCAACGCCTCAACATGTGCCGTTTCCACGACGTTTGCGGCCTCGGCCACGCCGGGATCGCCCTGCCATTTACCCATGGCGGCGCGCAGAACGGCGCGCTCGGGCTCGGTATACGGGCGGTACCCCGTTTCGCCGAATGCAAAGATATCAGACCCGTCGGTCAACAGCTCAGCCGTATCCACACCGTCCATCGACGTGCCCGACATGGCACCAACCGCCCAAATCCGTTCCATGGCTCTTTCCCTTGCGCGCGCTTTTGCTTATGCACACCTCACCCCAAAGATGGACCCAATTCCGATGACCTACCAGCCCAAATCCGAGTTTCTCCGCGTGATCATCGAGCGCGGCTTTCTGGCCGACTGCACCGACCTGCAAGCGTTGGATGACGCCCTGATCGCCGGGGTTGTCCCGGCCTATATCGGGTACGATGCCACGGCCGCTTCGCTTCATGTGGGGCACCTGTTGAACATCATGCTGCTGCGGTGGTTCCAGAAAACGGGCCACAAGCCGATCACCCTTATGGGCGGCGGCACGACCAAGGTGGGCGACCCTTCTTTCCGCTCGGACGAGCGCCCCCTGCTCGGACCCGAACAGATTGATGCCAACATCGCCGGAATGCAGAAGGTCTTTGCGCAATACCTAGACTACGGCGACGCGCCCAGCCAGGCTATCATGCGCAATAATGCCGAATGGTTGGATGGGCTCAACTACCTGGAATTCTTGCGCGACATCGGGCGGCATTTTAGCGTGAACCGGATGCTCAGCTTTGAAAGCGTTAAGTCCCGGCTGGACCGCGAACAATCGCTCAGCTTTCTCGAATTCAACTATATGATCCTGCAAGCCTATGACTTCATGGAGCTTAACCGCCGCTACGGCTGTCTGTTGCAGATGGGCGGCTCGGATCAGTGGGGCAACATCATTAACGGGATCGACCTGACCCGCCGCGTGATCGATTCAGAAGTCTACGGCCTGACGACCCCCCTGCTGACGACGAGCGACGGCAAAAAGATGGGCAAAAGCCAAGGCGGCGCGATCTGGCTGAACGGTGAGATGCTGTCTCCCTATGAGTTTTGGCAGTTCTGGCGCAATACGACTGATGCAGACGTTGGGCGATTCCTGAAGCTGTATACCGAACTGCCCGTTGACGAGTGTGATCGTCTTGGCGCGCTTGAGGGGTCAGAGATCAACGCGGCGAAAATTATTCTTGCCAATGCGGTCACGACCCTACTGCACGGCGCCGAGGCAGCGCAAACCGCCGAAGCCACTGCACGCGAAGTGTTTGAAAAAGGCGGTGCGGGCGACGATCTGCCGACCTTAACCCTTTCCGCGGATGAGGTCGGCGATGGCATTTCCATCGTGCAACTTATCACTCGGTCCGGGCTTGCGGGCTCCGGCAAAGAGGCAAAGCGCCTGATCTCAGGCGGTGGGGCGCAGATGAATGACGCCGCACTGACCGATCCGGGCGTAATGGTGACATCCGATGACCTAGCGACGCCTATAAAGCTAAGCGCTGGCAAGAAGCGCCACGCGCTTGTGCAGATCCAATTCTAACGTCCTGCTGAGACTTAGCCCTACGTCATAAGTCAAAGTGACGTAGGGTAACTTACCTAATTTTCGCCATATTGTATCTTTTCAGACCAAAATACCACCGTTAGTATCAGATTTATATCTAAAGTATATCTTTCGGAATTTTGACATGAAAACAAAACGGTTCTTAGCGGCACTTTGCGCCATCACCCTTTCATTTGGGGCATCAGCGCAGGCTTCATCGATATCGGTCGCAACCTTTGACCTGACAGCTTTCGCGTCATCGATGGGCGGAAACTTCTCACTTGAAGACTTTGAAACATATTCTGGCGGCGCGCTAAACGGCCCCCTCACCGGGACAAGCGTTGGGACTTTTTCGAGCCTTGGCGGCGTTGGGAGTGGCTCCACGTGTCGGTCGAACGGCGGAGGGACGTGCTCTGCTGATCTGGCCATTCAGGACGATGGCATTAACGGCCAGGGCAACCTCGTACCAATCGCGGGGAGCAAATCGCTCAACTCCAACGATACGCTTGGGATCAAATGGGACGTCAGCCGGGTGGGCAGTGCCTCGTTTAACCGTTTGATTTTTGGACTACGTGACGGCGGTGAGTTTCAGAGCCTGACCGTATCAGCGGGCGGCGAAACCGCGACCTTCGGGCCCGGTGCTGGCAACGGAAACGAAAAACTGGTGGTGGTCGACTTCAGCGGCTTTGTGACCTCCGCATCCGTCGAGATGCGCCACAGCGGGTTGAACGATGGCTTTACAATCGACGCCGCAACTGCAGCGGCAGTTCCATTGCCCGCAGGCGCGGTGCTGGCGATGACGGGCTTGGCAGGCTTGATGGCTATTGGCCGCAAGCGGCGGCGCAAACCCAGCTGAGACTTAAGATCAAATGCAAAACGGGCGGCCCGCAAAGGTCGCCCGTTTTCGTTTACAGTATTCAAGTCTTAGCGAGAGATCGTGACCGTCGTCATCACATCCGGGCGGCCGACAACCGCACCGTTCGATCCAGTCCCGCGTTTGATCGCATCCAACACGTCCAGACCCTCTGTCACTTGGCCAATCACCGTGTACTGACCGTTCAAGAACGGACCTGGCTCAAACATGATAAAGAACTGAGAATTCGCGCTGTCGGGGTTTTGCGCCCGCGCCATACCGACCGTGCCACGCTCATACGGGATATCCGAGAACTCAGCCGAAATATTGGGCAAATCGGACCCGCCGCGTCCTGCCATACGCATATCTGCACCGAGTTTGCCGAATTCAACATCCCCAGTTTGCGCCATGAAACCATCGATCACGCGGTGGAACACCACGTTGTCATAGGCGCCCTGCTCAGCCAAAGTTCTGATTTGTGCCACGTGGTTGGGGGCGACCTCTTCCAGCAGATCAATTGTGATCGCGCCGTTGGCCTCCCCCTCAACCGTGATGGTCATCTCGACTGCAAGCGCTGGCGTGGCGAACGCCAACCCCAGTGCCAAGGCAAGACTACGCATCGGCATCGCTTGCGACCTTAACCGAAATCATCACATCGGGGTTCGCAGGTGGCTCGCCACGGGTGATCGCATCGACATGATCCATACCGCTGATGACCCGGCCGTAGACCGTGTACTGGCGGTTAAGGAAGTGGTTGTCGTTAAAGTTGATGAAGAACTGCGAGTTTGCACTGTCCGGGCTGGACGAACGGGCCGCGCCCAGTGTGCCACGATCGTGTGGTACGCCAGAGAATTCAGCCTTCAGGTTCGGCTTGTCGGACCCGCCGGTACCTGCAGAACGAATGTTGCCGCCCGCATCGAGGTTGCCGTGCTGTACGTCACCGGTTTGCGCCATGAAACCTTCGATCACGCGGTGGAACACCACGTTGTCATAGGCACCTTCGCGGGCCAGTTCCTTCATGCGGTCGCAATGCCCGGGGGCAACGTCCGGCAGCAGCTCAATAACGACTGTGCCGCCTTTGAGTTCCATCAGAATCGTGTTTTCTGGATCTTTGATATCGGCCATGTGGCTCCCTTTCCGTGTCCGTTTGGCGGGCACCCTAGGGGCCTTGGACGGAAAGGGAAAGGGGGCTTCAGGCCTCTCGGCGCAGGACCGCGCGGTCGCTTGGGTACATCTGATGCAGCGCGTCTTTGACAGGCGGCGTGACAAACTTTGACACATCCCCGCCAAGCCGCGCGATTTCCTTAACCAGCTTAGAGGCAATCGCCTGATGCTCTGCCTCAGCCATTAGGAAAACGGTCTCGATGCTGTTGTCGAGTTGGCGGTTCATGCCAACCATTTGGAACTCATACTCAAAGTCCGCAACAGCCCGCAGGCCCCGCACAATCACCTGCGCGCCCACATCGCGGGCGCAATCAATCAGCAGGTTCTCAAAGGGATGCGCGATGATTTCAACGCCGGTCTTTTTCGCCCAAAAGGCGCATTCTTCTTCAACCATCGCGACGCGCTGTTCGAGCGAGAACAAAGGCCCCTTATCGCGGTTGATCGCCACGCCAATGACAAGGCGATCCACCAAGGAACAGGCCCGTTTGATGATATCGATATGACCCAACGTGATCGGATCAAAGGTGCCGGGATAAAGTCCAGTGCGCATCGGCACCTCCGGGGGTTTGTGCTATCAAGTCCTCTAGGCAGACCTTATGCGCGGGCAAAAAGCAAGAGACCCGCGTCCATCTGTCCCGCGATGTTGTCGGGCGAGGCGCAGGGGCTAGTGCCCCATGATCATCCCCTCAAGGGCTTCTTTCTCCATAGAAACCTCAGACAGACGCGCTTTGACGATATCGCCCAGCGTCACAAGACCGACCATTTTGCCGTTGTCGAGCACAGGCATGTGGCGGAACCGGCCGTTGGTCATTTTTTCAAGCACGCTTTGCGCGTCGTCGTTTGGAGCGCAGGTCACCAGCGTTTTGGTCATCATATCCGAGACCTTTTCGCTCAGGCAGATGGTGCCGCGACGGCCGATTTCGCGCACGATGTCCCGCTCTGACAGGATGCCAGCTGCGGTTCCATCACCGCTGGAGACCACCAAGGAGCCGATTTTGCGTGACGACAGTTCGGCTGCGGCATCCGACACCAGTGCATCGGGCGCAATTGTCAGAACATCAGTCGTGGCCTTTGATTTCAGAATTTGATGAACAAGCATCCCTAAACCTCCCTGTCGTAACTTTCTTTAGGGAAAGCGTGCGCGCGAGAAGGGCTTCTGTCAAGGTGTGTAGCTGCGCGAAAACACAACCTATGCATGTAAAAAGCAGCGCGAATTCGAATGCGACACATTTGTTGCCAAAACCCCTTTGCACCTGCCCGCCGAATTTGCCACTCAAGGTCAGGGATTTAATTCACTTGGGAGGAACGGTCATGGAAGACCTGTGTCACTACATCAATGGCGCGCGCGTTGCGGGCTCATCTGGGCGCTTTGCCGATGTTTACAATCCGGCCACCGGTGAGGTTCAGGCACGCGTTCCGCTCGCCAATGGTGAAGAAATGGCACATGCAGTCGCCGTCGCGCAGGCCGCACAACCCAAATGGGCTGCAGTGAACCCTCAGCGCCGCGCGCGGGTCTTGATGGCTTTTGTCGGACTTTTGCACCGCGACATGGACAAGCTGGCCGAAGCGCTGAGCCGCGAGCACGGTAAGACCCTGCCCGACGCCAAAGGCGATGTGCAGCGCGGCCTTGAGGTCGTGGAATATTGCATCGGTGCACCCGAATTGCTGAAGGGTGATTACACCACCGACGCAGGCCCCGGCATCGACATGTATTCGATGCGTCAGCCCTTGGGTGTGACCGCTGGCATCACGCCGTTCAACTTCCCCGCGATGATCCCGATGTGGATGTTTGCCCCCGCCATCGCATGCGGCAACAGCTTTATCCTCAAGCCCTCCGAGCGCGATCCATCCGTGCCGATTATGCTGGCTGAGCTGCTAGAAGAAGCGGGTCTGCCGAAGGGTGTGATCCAGGTCGTGAACGGTGACAAAACGGCCGTTGACGCGATTCTGGACAATGAAATCATCCAATCTGTGGGCTTTGTCGGCTCAACCCCGATTGCCGCCTATATCTACGAGCGTGGCTGTGCGAACGGCAAGCGTGTGCAGTGTTTTGGTGGTGCCAAGAACCACATGATCATCCTGCCTGACGCGGACATGGATCAAGCAGCGGATGCGTTGATTGGCGCGGGTTATGGTGCTGCTGGCGAACGCTGCATGGCGATTTCTGTCGCAGTCCCCGTGGGCGAAGAAACCGCCGACAAACTGATCGAGAAGCTCGTGCCGCGGATTGAGGCGCTGAAAGTAGGTCCCTACACTTCTGGCGCGGATGTGGACTACGGCCCCGTTGTAACGGCCGCCGCCAAAGCCAACATCGAGCGTTTGGTCGAGTCGGGCGTTGAAGCCGGGGCGGAGCTGGTCGTGGACGGCCGTGGGTTCTCGTTGCAGGGCTATGAGGACGGGTTCTTTGTAGGGCCGCACCTGTTTGACCGTGTAACCAAGGACATGGAGATCTACCAAAAAGAGATCTTTGGCCCAGTTCTGTCGGTCGTGCGTGCGCAAAACTATGAAGAGGCCATCGGCCTTGCGATGGATCACGAGTACGGCAACGGCACCGCGATTTACACCCGCGATGGTGATGCAGCACGTGACTTTGCGGCGCGCATTAACGTCGGCATGGTCGGTATTAACGTCCCGATCCCAGTGCCTTTGGCCTATCACACGTTTGGCGGCTGGAAGAAATCCGTGTTTGGCGACTTGAACCAACACGGGCCGGATGCCTTCAAGTTCTACACCCGGACCAAAACGGTGACGGCACGCTGGCCCTCGGGCATTAAAGACGGGGCTGCCTTCTCTATTCCTGTGATGGAATAATAAGGGATTTCGCCGCGCTGTGCGCGACGACCCGCGGGGGGCGATGCCCCCCGCACCCCCTTTTTGAGTATTTTGGGAACAAAGGAAGGGACAGCCTTGCAAGAGGATATTTGGTGCCGAATTGAAGGCCGAGCTGGTCGGATTACGTTGCAACGCCCGGACGCGCTGAACGCATTGACGTGGGAAATGTGTCTGGCCATTGAGGCCGCCCTTGATGCTTGGGCCGAAGACAGTGCCGTTGACCTTGTACTGATTGATGCCGAGGGTTCACGCGCCTTTTGCGCCGGTGGTGACATCGCAGAGATGTATGCCGCAGGAATTAAAGGCGAGTACGGTTACGGGCAGCGGTTCTGGGCGGATGAATACCGCATGAACGCTAAAATTTTTCACTATGCCAAGCCTGTCGTCGCGTTTTTGCAGGGGTTTACCATGGGCGGCGGCGTTGGCGTTGGGTGCCATGGCTCGCACCGCATTGTGGATGACACCAGTCAGATTGCGATGCCGGAATGCGCGATCGGCCTTGTTCCGGATGTGGGGGGATCGTTGCTCTTGCATCTCGCGCCGGGGCGTTTGGGCGAATACTTGGGCACCACCGGGGCGAGAATGGGCGCAGCAGATGCCATCTATGCCGGATTTGCAGATAGCTACGTGCCTGACGGCTGGGATGACCTAAAGGCGGCCTTGTGTACGACAGGAGATGTTGCCGTCATTGCGGAGGCAACTGCGCCACCGCCCGACGCGCCGCTGGCTGCGGCACAGGCCGAAATTGACGCCCTGTTTAGCGGCGAGACGCTGGGCGACATCGTACGAAGTGTTGCAGCCGCAGACGGGCCGCTGGCCGAACGCGCCGCCAAGGCGCTTTCGCGCAATGCGCCGCTGGGGATGGCCTGCGCCGTTGAGATGCTGCACCGGATGAATGATACCACCACGATGGTAGACGCGCTGGGGCTTGAGTACCGCTTTACCCACCGCGCGCTTGAGCACAGCGATTTCGTCGAGGGAATTCGCGCCCAGATTATCGACAAGGATAAATCCCCCAAATGGCGCCACTCGGGCCCCGAGGCTGTTCCGGCCACGGACGTCGCCCGCATGCTGATGCCATTGGGGCCGGATGCTTTGAAAATTTAGAAGGAGGGACACTATGCAGATTGGATTTATCGGGCTGGGGAATATGGGACACCATATGGCGCGCAACTTGGCGTCTGCGGGCCACACAGTTGTGGGGTTTGACCTGCACGCGCCCTGCCCTGCGGGCGTGACGGCGGCGGCCTCTGGGGCCGAAGCCGCACAGGGTGCGGATGTTGTGATCACGATGCTGCCCAACGGTGCGATCCTGCGCGCAGTCGCAGCCGAGGTCATTGCGGCGATGAAGCCGGGCGCCGTGCTGCTCGATTGCTCGACCGTGGATGTGGATAGCGCGCGGGCGGTTGCCGAACAGGCTGAGGCCGCAGGCCTTGCCGCGCTAGACGCACCTGTCTCTGGCGGCACGGGTGGCGCGGATGCAGGCACTTTGACCTTTATGGTCGGCGGCCCACAGGACGCATTCGCCACCGCGCAACCTCTGTTTGAGATCATGGGGCAAAAGGCCGTCCACTGCGGTGGCGCGGGCAACGGCCAAGCGGCGAAAATCTGCAACAACATGATTCTTGGCGTGACCATGACAGCCACCTGTGAAGCGTTTGCCTTGGCCGACAAACTGGGGCTCGACCGGCAGGCGATGTTTGACGTCGTGTCGACTTCATCCGGATATTCGTGGTCGATGAACGCCTATTGCCCGGCCCCCGGTGTTGGCCCCGATTCTCCGGCGGACAACGACTACAAACCGGGATTCGCGGCCGAGCTGATGCTCAAAGATTTGCGGTTGAGCCAGCAAGCCGCAGAGGCCGTAGATGCCGACACGCCCTTGGGCCAAGCCACCACCGCGCTGTACGAAACCTTTGTTGAATCGGAAGGCGGCGCAGGGCAGGATTTCTCAGCTATGCTGCCAAGGTTTGAGCGGAAATCACGTGGTTAGCCCTAGGGCTAACCTAACCTAACCATTTAGTATGAAACGAAAAAGCCGCCCCGAGGGGCGGCTTTCTTACGTGACCTAAAGGTCATACAGCAGTGGCGCGGTTGACGGGGCTCGAACCCGCGACCCCCGGCGTGACAGGCCGGTACTCTAACCAACTGAGCTACAACCGCGTACTGCGTGTGGAGGGGGATAATGCTACCGCACGGGGGGGTCAATCCCTTTTTCGCGACTTTCTTTCTCTCCAGACAATATAAAGTCCCGCCCCCGCGATTAGCACCATTCCGGCCCATGTAAATGGCCCCGGAATCTCTCCAAAAACGCTCCAACCCCAGAAAACCGCGAGCGGGAGGGCCACATATTCGAACGGGGCCACAACACCTGCTTCCGCCATCCGATAGGCTTGTGACAAGCAATAGGCAATTGCCGCTACGTTAAGTCCGAGGGCAAGGAACACCCAGATGTCGCCGGGCGCCGGCCAGACCCATGCGCGGAGCAAAAACACCAAACTTTCGTTCGTGATTCCTTGCGCATACTGCCCCTGCCCCAGCACCCCGTAGGAAACGATGCTCACCACCAGAAACATAACTTGGATATAGATGGCGAGTGCGCTGGCTCGGCTAGTTACCCCCAATTTGCGGGTCATCACCTGATTGCCAGCGTAGCTGAGCGCGGCGACCAGAGGTAAGGCATAGCTCCACACCGGAACGCCAAGACCTTGGCCAAGCAGTTCAGGCAAGAACATCACCGCCACGCCTGCAAACCCCACACCCACCGCGGCCCAGCGATGGATGCCAACCTGTTCGCCCAACACCGGGATCGAAAGAACCGTAATCAACAACGGGGCCACAAAGAACAGCGCCGACACCAACCCCAGTGGCATCGCCGCAATGGCCAGAAAGAAGGACATATTCGCCACAACCACCATCATCGCGCGCGCGGCGTGCTGCCATGGCGTTGCGGTCCGCAGAAGCCGCCAGCCCCCTTCGATCTGTAGAATGATAAGCGAGAACATCAGCCCACCAAGTGAGCGCGCAAAGACGATCTGATAGAGCGCGTAGTCCCCCGACAGCGCCTTGAACATCATGTCATTCAGCGTGATCAGCCCGGTACCCAAGCAGATCATCAAAATACCGATTTGATTGCGAGTGAGATGTCCCATGCGCGCCTCCTGCGTCACCCTAGGGGCCGTAGGGACGGAAACAAGTCTTATCGCCCTTCCGGGCACGCGGCGAGGCTTTGGCCACCGCAAACGATCCCCGATTGTAAGCCCCTGCAACGCATGGCAGGCTGCCGCCAAACGGGAGGAAAATATGACACAAAAAGTAGCGCTCGTGACGGGATCAGCACGGGGCATCGGCTTGGCAACCACTGCCAAGTTCTTGGAAGATGGGTGGAAAGTCGTCCGGGTGGACTGGGATGCACCCGCCCTGGAGGCCTCAGCCGAAGGGTTGGGCGACGTGCATGACATCGTGGCCGACATCAGCCTTGAGGCTGACGTAGATGCCCTTGTGGCCAATGTCACAGAGCTGACAGGTGGCGGTATCAACGCCTTGGTGAACAATGCCGGCATCGCGGATTTTGGCCCGATGGAGGACACCGATTTCGCGCGGTGGCGTCGAATTATGTCGATCAACCTTGATGGGACGTTCCTGATGTCCCAAGGGTTCATTCCACTGCTCAAAGCGCGCAAGGGCGCGATTGTGAACATCGCCTCCATCTCGGCGCTACGGGCTTCAACACTGCGGGTGGCCTATGGCACGTCCAAGGCGGCCGTCGCGCATTTGACCGAACAACAAGCGGCCGAGTTGGGTGAGTTTGGCGTGCGCGCCAACTGCGTGGCCCCCGGCCCTGTGCGCACCAAGCTGGCGATGGCGGTCCACACCCCCGAAATCATCGCCGCCTACCACGATGCGATTCCCCTAAACCGCTATGGGCAGGAAGAAGAATTGGCAGAAGCAATTTGTTGGCTCTGCTCGGACAAAGCGAGCTACGTGAACGGGCAAACCCTAGCCGTGGACGGCGGATTTGAGAGCACCGGCATTGGCCTGCCCGCGTTGCGAGGCTAGCGCGCAGATTTGAAGATGAATGAAGCAAGCTGGGCCGTCATGTTACGGCCCGGTTTTGGTGGTTGTTCCGGGCTGACACACAGAATCGCCGTTACCGCCCACGCGCCAGGCTATAAAGTCCGTTGCGACGCCTTTTTTCGACCGAACTGTCCTGCGAATTTCCTAAAATTCGCCGTAAAAGCTTAACTCGGCATGTCGCTTGTAAAGGGTGTATTAAGCTTTGCTTGCGACGATTGGGGTATGAAATCGATCACGACCCTTGGTGCCCTCATAGGCATTGGCATTCTTGGTGCCCTATTAACCGCATTAGCCGTATGGCTGGTTGGCGGGCCAGTGTGGGCTGTAATCCTAGGATACGTCCTTGGGGGGATGGTCTATATGATTTTAGGTGGGGTGTGGCTGGCCCGCACGCGGTCCAATCTCAAGGACTGAGTCAGATCTTTGGTCTGGGGTAATGGTGGGTCGTGAGAGGCTCGAACTCCCGACATCTTCGGTGTAAACGAAGCGCTCTACCAACTGAGCTAACGACCCGTTAGGCGAGGCAATACGTCAAAGATTAGGGAGGGGCAAGCCCTAAGAGAGACGTTTTTGTTGACCATCTTTCACATGGTAAACAACGCCCTGCCCGCCCGGCATCTCACTCAACATCGCAAGCGTCACATTCGGCCCATTACCGAGTGCGAGAGCCCGGATCATGCGGCTGGTGATCCCGTGCGTGACCAGCACATGCGGCCCCTCAAGGCGTGCCAAAAACTGGGTGCAACGCGCCTCTAGACCCGCAAGACCTTCGCCACCCGGCGCCATATCATACAGCTCCAACACACCGTCGGCCGTCACCTGCCACTCTGTCGGATCGATCAATTCGGCACGCAAACGGCCAGTCCATTCGCCAACACCCACCTCACGCAGATCGGGATCTGTGGTGATTTCGGTGACGAGGGGCCCCAGCGCGATAGCGGCTGTTTCCACCGCACGGCCAGACGGGCTGGAGAGCACACAAAAGCCGCTAAGATCCTGTTCAGCCATGATATTGCGCTGTGTAACCGCCTGCTCCACACCCAATTCGGTCAACGGCGCATTAAGATGGCCCTGCATGCGGCCTTCGCGATTCCAGGTTGTTTCCCCATGGCGCAAAACGAAGAGTTCGACTGTCATGAAGGCCCTCTCTTGCAGGTGGTTTGCCGCGCATATTCGAGAAAGAATGGTGGGTGATAAGAGATTTGAACTCCTGACATCTTCGATGTGAACGAAGCGCTCTACCACTGAGCTAATCACCCTTGGACGGTGGTCTAGCGAGGCTGTGGGTCGGATGCAAGAGGCTGTTCAGGCAAAAACTGAACCGAGTATAGGCGGAGTTTCACGCCTCCTGAGGCGCACTTAAAGCACTGGTCGGGGGGTAAAGGGCCCTAAAACTGAGCTAGCAAAATGAAAGCCGCCCGCGACGGGCGCGGACGGCTGATATTCTGTCTGCAGCAGATAGGCGCCTAGTGTGTGGTGGCTGTAGTCACCTTATCGGAGGTGATCCGCGCCAAGGCCGCGGCTTCTTCTGCGGCTTGGTCCCATTCCACCGCCTCTGGCGCAGAGACCAAAGCGCGCTCAATAACCTCAGACACATGCGTGACTGGAATGATCTTAAGACCATTTTTGACACTATCCGGAATGTCCGCGAGGTCTTTTTCATTCTCCTCAGGGATAAGCACGGTCGTAATCCCACCACGTAAAGCCGCAAGGAGCTTTTCCTTAAGACCACCGATGGGCATCGCATTGCCGCGCAAGCTAACCTCACCCGTCATCGCAATATCTTTGCGCACGGGGATACCGGTCAGGACCGACACAATGGACGTCACCATCGCCAAACCAGCGGAGGGACCGTCCTTGGGCGTGGCCCCATCGGGAACGTGTACGTGGATATCGAACGTGTCGAACATCGGCGGCTTCACACCAATTTTTGGCGCAATCGAGCGAACGTAGGAGGACGCCGCATCAATCGACTCCTTCATCACATCGCCCAGTTTACCCGTGGTCTTCATCCGCCCCTTACCGGGCAGCTTCAGCGCCTCAATGTGCAGCAGATCGCCACCAACGGAGGTATAGGCCAAGCCCGTCACAACACCGATCTGATCCTTGCTTTCGGCCAGACCATAGCGGTACTTTTTCACGCCAAGGAAATCATCCAAATTGTCCGGTGTCACCTCAACCTTGTCGGCTTCTTTGCGAACGATTTTGGTGACGGCTTTCCGGGCCAGTTTGCCAATCTCACGCTCCAGATTCCGCACGCCCGCCTCACGGGTGTAGGTGCGGATCATCTCTTGCAGCGCTTCGTCCGACAGCGCGAATTCATCTTTACGCAGGCCGTGGTTCTTAACCTGTTTCGAGATGAGGTGCTGCTTGGCAATCTCGGCTTTTTCTTCCTCGGTGTACCCTGCAAGGCTGATGATCTCCATCCGGTCCAGCAGCGGCCCGGGCATGTTGTAGGAGTTCGCCGTCGTCAGGAACATCACGTTCGAAAGGTCATATTCGACCTCAAGGTAGTGATCGACGAACGTGCCGTTCTGCTCAGGGTCAAGCACCTCAAGCATGGCTGAGGCCGGGTCACCACGGAAATCTTGACCCATCTTGTCGATTTCATCGAGCAAGATCAGTGGGTTCGTGGTTTTCGCCTTTTTCAGGGCTTGGATAATCTTACCAGGCATTGAGCCGATATATGTGCGCCGATGGCCGCGAATTTCGCTTTCATCCCGCACACCGCCAAGGGAAATACGGATGAACTCACGCCCAGTGGCCTTTGCCACGGACTTTCCGAGCGAGGTTTTGCCCACGCCGGGAGGTCCGACCAGACAGAGGATCGGGCCGCGCAGTTTGGCCGAGCGTTGCTGGACCGCAAGGTACTCGACAATGCGTTCCTTAACCTTTTCCAAGCCATAATGATCGTTGTCGAGGACGTTCTGCGCGCGATTAAGGTCTTTCTTAACACGAGATTTCGTGCCCCACGGAATGGACAGCATCCAGTCAAGATAGTTGCGCACCACGGTCGCCTCAGCGCTCATGGGGGACATGTTCTTGAGCTTTTTCAGCTCCGCATCGGCCTTCTCTTTGGCCTCCTTGGAGAGCTTTGTTTCCGCGATCCGCGCTTCCAGCTCGGCCACTTCACCGCCGCCTTCTTCACCGTCGCCCAGCTCCTTCTGAATGGCCTTCATTTGTTCATTCAGATAGTACTCGCGCTGCGTGCGCTCCATCTGGTTTTTGACGCGGGATTTGATCTTTTTCTCAACCGAGAGGACCGACATTTCGCCCTGCATCATGCCGTAGACACGCTCCAACCGCTCTGCCACGACGAGCAATTCAAGCAGTTCCTGCTTGTCCGCGACTTCGATACCCAAGTGGCCTGCGACAAGATCCACCAGTTTGGCGGGCTCCTGTGTTTCCGAAACGGCTGTCAGCGCTTCTTCGGGGACATTCTTCTTAACCTTGGCATAACGCTCAAATTCTTCAGCCACGGAGCGCATCATCGCCTCAACGATGGCCTCATCGCCCAAGGTTTCCTCAAGCGGCGCAGCCTCGGCTTCAAAGAAGTTCTCGTTTTCGATGAATTCGGTGATCTGTACGCGGCCACGCCCCTCGACCAACACCTTTACGGTGCCGTCGGGAAGCTTGAGCAATTGCAATACGTTGGCCAAAACACCTGTGCGATAGATGCCATCACTGGTCGGGTCATCGACCGCAGGATCGATCTGGCTGGACAACAAGATTTGCTTGTCGTCGCGCATCACTTCTTCCAACGCGCGTACCGATTTTTCGCGCCCCACGAACAGTGGCACGATCATATGGGGGAAAACCACAACATCGCGCAGCGGCAGGACAGGGTAAGAGGTATGATCCATCTTGGTTCCTTTATGTTTCGCAAAGAGCCCCGGCCCCGCTCGGCGGCAGCAGTGGTGCTCTTCCGGTCTTGTGCCCCAATACTTGGGGTCCAACCGTTAACGCTTCAAGGACTCAGTCCCGTTACGTCTTTGTCATACTGTGCCATGCACCGCCCCGCCGCCGCAAGCGATCGAGACAGTTTTAGACAACTCCTCCGCAAGTAAACCGTGCTGACGTGACGCCAAGGGTTGAGCCGTGCATACGCAGATTTTTCTGGTGCTGGCTTGGGCAAAGTATACCGCCCGGGCCCTCGGCCTTTAGACGGGCTTTCACCAAATTCACCCGCCCATCACTATAGACCACGGTTGCCCACCCCTAGACCGGCTCAATATCACCCTGCGCCCGCGCGGCGTGAAAACCTGTTTCGAAATCGGCAAACGTGCCCGAGGCAATTGCCGCCCGCATCGCTGCCATAAGCTCCTGATAATAGTGCAGGTTGTGCCAGGTCAGCAGCATTGAGCTGAGGATTTCTTGAGACCGGAAAACATGGTGCAGATATGCCCGTGAGTAATTTGAACACGCAGGGCACGTACATTCGGCATCCAGTGGGCGCGGGTCATCCATGTGGCGCGCATTCTTAATGTTAACAACGCCGCGGCGCGTAAACGCTTGGCCCGTCCGCCCGGAACGCGACGGCAGGACACAGTCAAACATATCAATGCCGCGTTTCACCGCGCCCACCAAATCATCCGGCTTTCCTACTCCCATCAGGTAGCGCGGCTTGTCCTTCGGCAATTGCTCTGGCGCGAAATCAAGACAAGAAAACATTGCCTCTTGGCCCTCGCCCACCGCAAGCCCACCAACCGCGTAGCCGTCAAATTCAATCCCGCGCAGCGCTTCTGCGCTTTCGGCGCGAAGGTCTTCTTCTAACCCGCCCTGTTGGATCCCGAACAAAGCATGGCCGGGCCGATCCCCAAACGCATCGCGCGACCGTTTTGCCCAACGCATCGACAGCTCCATGCTTTCACGGATACGTGCCCGATCCGCAGGCAGAGCCGGACATTCATCGAAACACATCACAATGTCCGATCCGAGAAGCCGCTGGATTTCCATTGACCGTTCAGGCGTCAGATGGTGCTTGGATCCATCGATATGAGATTTGAAAGTCACACCTTCTTCGGTCAGCTTACGCAATGCCCCCAAGCTCATGACCTGAAAACCGCCCGAATCCGTTAAGATCGGCCGGTCCCAATTCATAAACTTGTGCAAGCCACCCAAGCGCGCCACGCGTTCCGCAGTCGGGCGCAGCATCAGATGGTACGTGTTGCCCAACAAGATGTCGGCCCCTGTCGCACGAACATTTTCGGGCATCATTGCTTTGACGGTTGCCGCGGTGCCGACAGGCATAAAAGCAGGTGTCCGAATGTCGCCGCGTGGAGTGTGCACGGTGCCGGTGCGTGCGCGGCCGTCAGTGCCGTGAAGGCTAAATGAAAAAGTCTGTGTCATACTCTGGCGGATACGCCTGCGCGCGATGGCATGCAAGATGCGTGGCCCAAAGGTTCAGCTTTCCGTTTCGGGCCACCCGTATTTATCGACTGTACTCCCAAATTAACGCCGCCCGTTAACCAAAATACTACGCAGCATTGGTTAATGCGCGCCTCACGGCTGGACGCCGCCAATCCTATTCCCTATATTTTCGGTAAGGAAACAAGTCGAAGGCTCATCTCTCCATGTCAGACGCTCTTGAAGGCACGCCGCTGATCGCGCCCTCTTCTACGGATCACCCTCTTTATGAAGGCATCGTTAACGCCTGCCGGTCGGTGTTCGACCCAGAGATCCCCGTCAATATTTATGACCTTGGCCTGATCTACACCATTGATATCAATGCGGAAAGCGAAGTGCGGATCATCATGTCGCTTACAGCGCCGGGTTGCCCCGTTGCTGGCGAAATGCCTGGCTGGGTTGCTGACGCTGTAGCACCCCTGCCAGGCGTAAAGCAGGTAGACGTAGACCTAACGTGGGAGCCGCAATGGGGCATGGAGATGATGTCCGACGAAGCGCGGCTTGAATTAGGGTTCATGTAGAAACCGCTCAGATGTGTTAAGTGTCTGAGCACGGTTTTTCAAAGCGGAACCGCGGAGTTCACGTTTTGAGGGTCGTGTTAATGGCCCGATCGTTGGGACGCTGTAGATAGCTGAACTGGTTAAACGCCTCACTTACCACTGCCTTGCCTCTTGAGCCTAAATGCACTCAGGCTTATCTTGCTCTCAAAGGAGATCGCTCATGTTCGGCATTCCCGGCAATCCACCTGTATCCCTAACACCCGCCGCTGCGGGCCAGATTTCAAAGCTGATGGAGAAAGATAACTCCATGGGCTTGCGCATCGGCATCAAAAAAGGTGGCTGCGCAGGGATGGAATACACGATGGAATACGTCTCTGAGATAGACAAAAATGACGAAGTTGTGGAAGTCGAAGGCGCGCGCGTGATGATCGCGCCTATGGCACAAATGTTCCTGTTTGGAACAGAAATTGACTACGAAGTCAGCCTACTTGAGGCAGGCTTTAAGTTCCGCAACCCCAACGTCGTAGACGCATGCGGATGCGGTGAGTCGATCAAATTTGATGATGCATTGGCCGTTGATAAGCCTTAACCTCTCCTGAACACATTGGCTCAGGAGATCCGCGCATGCCCTCTAAACTCGCCGCTGGCAATTGGAAAATGCACGGGCTTAAGTCCGACCTGAGCGAACTACAGGCTATCGCAGATACAGCTACGGCGACTAGCATTCCGGCGCTGATCTGCCCACCAGCCACACTGATTGCGGCGGCAGCAACACCCGGGCTGCACATCGGCGGCCAGACTTGTCACATTACAGAGCAAGGCGCTCATACCGGTGACGTCTCAGCCCAAATGCTGCGCGATGCCGGCGCCTCGCATGTTATCGTGGGCCATTCTGAACGACGCAGCGATCACAACGAGACTGATGAGGACATTGAGGCAAAAGCAAAGGCCGCTTGGTCCGCCGGCTTGATTGCCATTATTTGCATTGGCGAAACCTTGGCGCAGCGCGAAGCTGGTAACTGCCTCGACATTCTGGCGAAACAACTTCGCAACAGCGTGCCGGACGGCGCAACCGCAGCCAACACAGTCGTAGCCTACGAACCCGTTTGGGCCATAGGAACAGGCCGCGTAGCTGAGATCGAACAGATCACAGAGGTCCACGATGCGCTACGCGCCGACCTTTGTGCCAGATTTAACGATGGTAAAGACTTTACGCTGCTTTATGGCGGCTCCGTCAAAGCGGCCAATGCCAGTGAAATTTTCAGCTGCGCAAACGTGAACGGCGCATTGGTTGGCGGAGCGTCCCTAAAGGCCGCAGATTTCTGTCCAATCATTGAGGCACTCGCCGCGCAATGATGCAAAGCTTGTCACAATCGCCTCGCGATCCAGCTTTCGTTCAAAATCCCTACCCATTCTATGAAAAAATGCGCTCGGCTGGGCCGTTAGTCCACTGGCAAGACTATGACGTCATATGCGCCACGGACTACGCGACGATCGACACCATTCTGCGCGATCGCCGATTTGGCCGTGCGCCTATTGCACCCATCCAGGTCCCACCGCACCTCAAACCATTCTATGCGGTAGAGGCACACTCGATGCTAGAACTTGAGCCGCCGGATCATACCCGTCTGCGCGGCGCAGTTTTGCGGGCATTTACGAACAGACGCATAAAGGCCCTGCGCCCAGAAATCGAGGCACTGTGCGACGAACTCATCGACACCTTTCCGAATGAGCCGTTTGACCTGCTCGAAACTTACGGACGTCCGCTGCCAGCGCGCGTAATCGCGCGCTTCCTAGGTGTCCCCGAAGGGGACTGGCAACGCCTCGTGGACTGGTCAAACAGAATGGTTGCGATGTATCAATCTAATCGCACACGCGAGCAAGAGAATGTCGCAGCGGCAGCGGCACAAAGCTTCTCAGAGTACATCAAGATCCAAATTGAGGCTAAACGATCGGCCCCCGACGACAGCCTGATCTCAACTTTGTTAACAGCCCACACCGCAGAAAAGCTTACCGAGCATGAGGTCATCAGCACCTGTATTCTATTGCTCAATGCAGGCCATGAAGCGACCGTCCATACATTCGGAAATACGGTAAAGACGCTCTTGGACTTTAGACTTTCACCTCAAGTCGGCGAGACGTTCATCAATGGAATCCTTAGGTTCGATCCTCCGCTGCATCTGTTTGAGCGGATCGCATATGAAACCGTTGAGATCGAAGGCCAGACATTTAATCCCGGCGATCGCGTCGCGCTTCTTTTGGCTTCGGGCAACCGCGACGCCACAGCTTTCAAGAACCCCAATTCGTTTCATCCTGATAGAACCGACGCGAAACCGTTAAGCTTCGGCGCCGGCATTCACTTTTGCATTGGAGCTCCACTTGCTCGCCTAGAACTTGAAATCGCGCTCAATCGCCTATGGGAGCGAAAACCCAATTTAAAGCTGTTAGGCACGCCGCAGTACGCAGACATTTACCATTTTCATGGCTTAGAGAGCCTGCGTGTCACGACCTAAGCCTATTCGGCAGCCAATGAGCGCTTTTGCAACAACGGTTTAAGATAGTGACCAGTATGGCTTTCAGGGATTTCAGCGATTTTCTGAGGCGTACCCTCGGCAACAATGCGCCCGCCGCCATCGCCACCCTCCGGTCCAATGTCGATGATGTGGTCAGCCGTCTTAACCACATCAAGATTATGCTCAATCACCACGACCGAGTTCCCTTGATCTACAAGTTCATGCAGTACTTCCAGCAACTTACGCACATCTTCAAAATGCAAACCCGTGGTCGGTTCGTCCAGAATGTATAGTGTACGCCCCGTCGAACGTTTACTTAACTCTTTCGAAAGCTTAACGCGCTGCGCCTCCCCTCCGGACAAGGTTGTCGCCTGTTGGCCGACCTTGATGTAGCCAAGGCCAACACGCATCAAAGCGTCCATTTTTTCGCGAATAGATGGAACAGCTTGGAAGAAGCTCTGGGCATCTTCCACAGTCATGTCCAACACGTCCGCAATGGATTTTCCCTTGAACTTAATCTCAAGAGTTTCACGGTTGTAGCGTTGCCCTTTACAAGTCTCACACTCCACGTAAACATCTGGCAAGAAATGCATTTCTATCTTGATGACACCATCACCTTGGCACGCCTCACAACGCCCGCCTTTGACGTTAAACGAGAAACGGCCGGGTTTGTATCCGCGTGCTTTGGCCTCGGGCAGACCCGAAAACCAATCCCGAATGGGTGTAAAGGCGCCGGTGTAAGTCGCTGGGTTTGACCGCGGCGTTCGCCCAATGGGGCGCTGGTCAATGTCGATCACCTTATCAAGATGTTCCAGCCCTTTGATCGTCTCACACGGCGCCGGCGTTTGCCGTGCACCGTTTAGCTTCATTGAAGCCGTCTTAAACAAAGTCTCGATCGTTAAGGTTGATTTCCCACCGCCCGAGACACCCGTAACACACACAAACTGACCGAGCGGAAAATCGACAGTCACGTTTTGAAGGTTGTTGCCCGTCGCTTTAACGACCGTCAGTTTTTTCTTGCCCTTCTTACGCCGCGTCGCGGGCACGGCGATTTCGCGTCGGCCGCTTAGATACGCTCCGGTAATAGAGGTTTCATGTGCCTCGATCTCGCTTGGCGTTCCGTGGGCCACAACTTGCCCCCCGTGCACACCAGCGCCCGGGCCAATATCGAAAACATAATCAGCCTCGCGCACGGCTTCTTCGTCGTGCTCCACAACGATCACTGTATTGCCTTGGTCTCGTAGGTTTTTAAGTGTCCCGAGCAGTCGATCATTATCCCGTTGGTGCAGGCCAATGGACGGCTCATCCAGCACATAAAGAACACCTGTCAGCCCCGAGCCGATCTGACTTGCCAGTCTGATCCGCTGGCTTTCACCACCCGACAACGTGCCGCTGGAACGGCTAAGCGTAAGATATTCTAAACCCACGTTATTTAGAAAACCAAGACGCTCAGAAATCTCCTTCAAAATCGCTTTTGCGATCTCATTTTTCTGAACGCTCAGATGCTCGGGCGCAGACGATATCCAATCAAAGGCTTCACGGATCGACATCTGTACGACTTGACCGACATGGACGCCCGCGATCTTGACAGCCAGCGCTTCGGGGCGCAGCCGATAGCCAGCGCATGCGCCACAAGAACGGTTGTTTTGATAACGCTCGAATTCTTCCCTAATCCACGCTGAGTCTGTCTCGCGGTAGCGACGTTCCATGTTGGGAATGACGCCTTCAAACACGCGTTGTACTTGGTAAATGCGGCCACCTTCATCGTAACGGAAGTTAATCTCTTGCTCGCCCGAACCGCGCAGGAAAACCTGCTGAACTTCTTGCGGCAAATCCTTCCAGGCTTTCTTTTTGTCAAAACCGAAATGAGCAGCGATAGCATCAATTGTTTGCAGGAAATACGGGCTTTTACCCTTATTCCACGGAGCCAAAGCACCGTTTGCAAGGGACAGTGTCACATCCGGAACCACAAGGCGTTCGTCAAAGAATAACTCATGCCCAAGCCCATCACATTTGGGACACGCCCCGAAAGGAGCGTTAAAGGAAAACAAACGCGGCTCAATCTCCGGGATCGTAAAGCCAGACACCGGACAGGCGAATTTCTCGGAGAATGTGATGCGATCGGGATCGCCCTCTTTCGGCGCGGTTTCAAGGATGGCGATCCCATCCGCGAGGTCCAAAGCCGTGCGAAAACTGTCGGCTAGGCGGGTTTCAACGCCCTCGCGCACCACGATCCGGTCAACCACGACATCAATGTCGTGGCGGAACTTTTTATCAAGCGTTGGTGGCTCATCAAGGTCGTAGAACACCCCATCAACCTTAACCCGCTGGAAACCTTGCTTACGCAATTCGAGGAATTCCTTACGGTATTCCCCTTTTCGATCCCGGATGATTGGCGCAAGCAAATAGCCACGCGTGCCTTCCTCCATGGCCATGACACGGTCAACCATATCTTGGACCTGCTGAGCCTCAATCGGCTCGCCGGTGGCGGGGCTAAACGGGGTCCCTGCCCGTGCGAAAAGCAGCCGCATATAATCATAAATCTCGGTCACGGTCCCCACGGTGGAGCGTGGGTTTTTCGAGGTTGTCTTTTGTTCAATTGAGATGGCAGGGCTAAGGCCTGAGATATGATCGACGTCAGGTTTCTGCATCATATCAAGGAATTGCCGCGCGTAGGCGCTCAGGCTCTCGACATAGCGCCGCTGCCCTTCGGCATAGATCGTATCAAAGGCCAATGACGATTTGCCAGAGCCGGACAACCCTGTAATCACCACCAGCTTGTCACGGGGGATATCTACGTCGATGCTCTTGAGGTTGTGCTCGCGCGCGCCGCGCACCTCGATGTTTTTCAGCTCTGCCATGATACCCTCATCCGTTCACAGGACACTATCTAAGTGGATTGCGGCTACTCTCAAACCTAATTTTGGAACATTAGCGGAACATTTACCAGTTATCTTTTATTGTCCCCTAAGGAGCGGCCAATTAGCAGCAAAACACCCGCTCCCGCGAGGCAAAAGCCCGCAAGCCCGAGTAGAATGCCGGGCAAGCCAAAGCCAGCCAGAAGGCCGGCAAATATCGGAGTGCCCGAAACGGTGCCCAAATTTCCGAGCTGAGCGATCGCGCCCGTTGAGCGAGTGCGATCCGCTAGGCCTGCATTGAAAAAGGGGATCGCCGCAAACGATGCCCCAGGCACCAGCCCCAGAAAGAAGAACGCCAAATCAGGGCTAAGCGGAAGGCCAATCCTAATGCCGATGCTTGCCAAAGCACCGCCAAAGAAGCCGACAACCGCGACACGATCAGGCGCCACGCTGCGGCACACGTAGCCCGCCAAAAGGGTTGAGCACAGGCTCACCAACGGCAGCCTGACGAACAATTCTGGCCGCTCTAGTGCGAGGGGCAAGTAGGTCAGAAGCGCGATGTACGTCACCGTGTAGAACACGAAGCCAGCCCCCGGTGCCACAATAGGAAGTGAGGTGTAGATGTCGCGATGCAAGCGGATGATATTTAACGAAAGTGCTGTGCGACCTGTGCGGGGCAATTGTCCCCACAACAGAACCAAAAGGACCAAAAAACCGATCCCATGCGCCCGCAACACCAGCGACAAGCCACCCCATTCCAACAGCGTCGGCACAATCAGCGCCGACAGCGCGAAGGAAAGACCAAAGAACATCGCCCAGATCGACATCACAACGGGTCGGTCGCGGTCCGTGGCGATCATCGCCATGATGGGAGGTGCCGCAACCACCAATGTCAAATGCGGCACCCCTTCCAACAATCGCAAAGCCGCATAAACCTCTGCGGGGGGCAAAAACGATTGCGCCAATGACACCGCCGCGCTCAACACCAGCCCGATCAGGAGACTGGTTCGAGGCGAAAGCCACGCCACAATCGCACCAGCTGCGGCCCCGAAAAACAACCCAACCAAACCCACCAACGACACGAACAACGCCACCCCCGTGGGGGAGCGATCAAACACCGCCGCGTGTTCGTTCAGCGTCAGCGAGACTTTGCCAAACTGCGCCGCCGCAAACATACCCATAACAAAAAGAAGAGCGACAAGGCCCCAACGCGTGCGTTCCATGTCTGTTCAGTGACCGATGCCCCAAGCCACCGCAAGGCCCCAAAACGCAAACAGCGCCCCAACCGGGGCGCTGCATGGGAGTGTTGAGCGTAACGCGGCCTACATGTGGATGACTTTATCGTAAGCGTCCAAAACGGATTCGTGCATCATTTCCGATAGTGTCGGGTGCGGGAATACGGTTTCCATGAGATCGGCTTCGGTCGTTTCCAGCTTGCGGCCCACGACGTAGCCTTGGATCATTTCGGTCACTTCTGCCCCGACCATATGCGCGCCCAGCAATTCGCCGGTCTTGGCATCAAAAATGGTTTTGACCATGCCTTCGGTTTCGCCCAATGCAATGGCCTTGCCGTTGCCAATAAACGGGAAGCGTCCGACCTTGATGTCGAAACCCAGCTCCTTGGCCTTAGCTTCGGTATAGCCCACCGATGCAACCTGCGGGTGGCAATAGGTGCAGCCTGCGATCTCTTCGGGCTTGATCGGGTGTGGATTGCCTTTGCCCGCGACCAGTTCAGCGACCATAACCCCCTCGTGCGAGGCTTTGTGCGCCAACCAAGGTGCGCCCGCGATGTCGCCAATCGCATACAGCCCCTCGACGCCGGTCCGGCAATAGGGGTCAGTCACAACATGGCTGCGGTCGATCTTAACGCCCAATTCCTCAAGCCCGAGACCTTCAACATTGCCCACGATCCCAACGGCAGAAATGACGGTATCGAACTCATGCGTCTCGACCTTGCCGCCCGTTTCGATATGCGCGGTGACCTTGCCCTTGGCGCGGTCGAGCTTTTTGACCATGGCTTTTTCCATGATCTTCATACCCTGCTTGACGAACGACTTTTTGGCAAAGGCCGAGATCTCGGCATCTTCTACCGGCAGGACACGGTCCATCACCTCGACCACGGTCGTGTCAGCACCCAAGGTATTGTAGAAACTCGCGAACTCGATGCCGATCGCGCCCGAACCAATCACAAGCAGCTTTTTGGGCATGCGGGGCGGCGTGAGGGCAGTTTTGTAGGTCCAAACCAGATCACCATCAGCCTCAAGGCCCGGCAGTTCACGCGCCCGCGCGCCAGTGGCTAGAATGATCGCCTTCGCGCTCAGATCTTCCGTGCCGCCTTCGGTTTTGACCGAGACTTTGCCTTTACCCGCGATCCGCGCCTCACCCATGATGACCGTGATCTTGTTTTTCTTCATCAGGTGACCGATGCCACCAGACAGCTGCCCAGCCACTTGGCGGGAGCGTTTGACCACTGCGTCGAGATCATAATCGATACCCGTCGCTTTGAGGCCGAACTCCTTGGCGCGGTGCATCAGGTGAAACACCTCAGAGGAGCGCAGCATCGCTTTGGTTGGGATACAGCCCCAGTTGAGGCAAATGCCGCCAAGGTGCTCTCTCTCAACCACGGCCACATTCAGCCCCAGTTGCGCCCCCCGGATCGCAGCAACATAGCCGCCGGGGCCCGCACCAATTACGACCATATCAAAGCTTTTCGCCGCCATCAGATTCTCCAATTCGAAATTTAGTTTACCCTTAAACTAAATTGAAATCGAACGTCACCCGCGCGAATGGTCGCAACAGCAGTTATGTGCCTATGCCGCATCTGCCGCGAGGGTCTCGACAAACGTGCCGTACCCGCCAGCCGTCATAAATGCATCCTCTTGCGTGGTTCCAGTGCGACCCAAGGCCTTGTTTCGAAACGGGAACCGACCAAATTGACGAATAATCTCACGGTGCGCGCGAGCGTGTAGCAGGGTCTGCTCGCTTTCAAAGCGGGTCGCAATCAACCGCACAGCGCGATCCTGATCGCTCAGACACTCTGAGTGTTCGAGCGGCAGATAAAAGAACTGACGCGCCGGCCCATCGATTTGCAGATCAAACCCACGCTCAATCGCTTTCTTTGCCACGGCCCGCGCTTGGGCATCTGTGGCAAAGGCTGTCGCCTCGCCCCGGAACATATTGCGTGAAAACTGATCCGTCAGGATCAAGAATGCCAGCGCCCCACGCGGTGATAAGGCCCAAGCCTCTAACTCACCACTACGCGCTGCCTCCCAAAGCTCCTGAAATCGCGTGGATATATCTGCATCCAGCTCTGGTGTGCTTTGGTACCAGTCCTTCTCGCTGCAGGTCTCCAGCCAGAATTCCAACACCTCTTCAAATCGGTCCATGACCGGTCCTCCCCTAGCCTTATCCCCCACCAGGCCCCTTCACCTTGCCCAATTCATTGGCATTGCGCAAGAAATTCACGCAGCGGTGTCCTCGGCGTTTTCTTCGGCCTGTTCTTCCCAACCTTCGACCACGGCTTCCATGGTCACAGCGGTCGAAGCCGGCGACATCGGCGTCATCGAAACGATTTCGTAGTTTTCGTCATCATCCGGCATCGCACGTTGTGTCATCCGCCACGCCGCATAGGTCGCAAGCGCGCCCAACTGGATCGCCAGATACAAAAAGAAACCAGAGGGGCCGATCGTTTCCATCAAATAGCCCGTGATCAATGGGCCGGTGATGGCCCCAAGGCCGTTGATGAACAAAAGCTGACCGGAGGCGGCCGCCATGTCCTCTGGGTTAAGGTAGTCGTTGGTATACGCCAGCAGCAGCGCATAGAGCGGGTTCGCCATGCCGCCGATAAAGAACGATGCAATCAGCAGGCCAGTAAACCCACCCAAACCAAAAGCCGTCGGCGCGCAGGCCAACAACCCGATCACAGCGAGGATCAGGATCAGGCTCCGCCGATCCATCCGGTCCGAAATCCAACCAATCGGAAATTGTAGCAGCATCCCGCCCAAGTAGATCGCCGCAATGAACGTCGCGATTTCGCCCGAGGACAGCTTGATCGACGCCCCATAAACCGCCGACATCCCAAACAGCGCCGAGAATATACCCCCCAGCAGGAAAATGCCCACGCAGCCCAGTGGCGACACGGCATAGATTTCTCGAAAAGACATCGGCTTGGTCGCCTCAAACGGCGGCACCGGAGAGATGGTCAGCAAAATTGGCGCAAACGCAATCGAAACCAAGACCGATGGCAGGATGAACAGTATCCAGCCCCCCGCATCGCCCAGCGCAAACAAGGCTTGCGCCGCAACGATGCCCAGCATTTGCACGATCAGGTAAAGCGACAGCGCTTGGCCCCGTGTCGCGTTCGTCGTGGAATTGTTCAGCCAGCTTTCGGCTGTGATGTACACGCCACAAAAACAGAACCCCACCGCGATGCGCAAGATCGTCCAACTGATCGGATCGGTGAACACCGGAAACAGGATCAGACACGCCGAGATGAATGAGCCCAGCGCCGCAAAGACCCGCACATGGCCCACCCGGCGGATCATCTCGGGCACGGCCTTGGAGCCGAGCAAAAAGCCCAAGAAGTAGCCCGACATCACAATCGACATCGCCGTCGTAGAGAAGCCTTCGATGTTGCCGCGCACGCCCAATAGGGTGCCTTGAAGGCCGTTCCCGACCATCAAAAGCATCATCCCAAGCATCAAAGCCCACGTTCCGCGCATTACTTCAACCATCGCCACAGCTCCTTAAGCGCGGGGGTACACCTGTTTTGTGTCGCAGGGCATAGACAGGGATTCTGTCTTGCGTGCGACACAGTAGGGTCGGATTTACCAGACCCTACGCGCCACCTTTTGCGGCAGTGCGCGGCGGGATCAACAGCGAACTGTCACCATATGAGAAAAAGCGATACTGCTCCGCCAAAGCGTGATCATAGATGCGCATGATATGCTCATGCCCCATCAGAGCGGCGACCAGCATCATCAGCGTCGATTTGGGCAGGTGGAAATTGGTCATCAGCGCGTCGGTGATTTTCCACTGATAACCGGGATAGATAAAGATATCCGTCGCCCCCTCCCATGCAGACAGAGTTCCGTCCTCGGCTGCTGCGCTCTCTAGCAGGCGCAGGGCCGTCGTCCCCACCGGGATGATCCGCCCACCAGCGGCCCGCGTCTCATTGATTTGATCGGCGGCCTCAGGCGTGATGTTGCCCCGTTCTGCGTGCATTTTGTGCGTGGTCACGTCATCGACCTTGACCGGCAGGAACGTCCCTGCCCCGACGTGCAGGGTCACTTCGGTAAACGTAACGCCGTGGTCACGCAGCGTTTGCAGCAGGGCCGCATCAAAATGCAGCGAAGCTGTGGGTGCCGCCACGGCGCCAGAATGGCGCGCAAACACAGTTTGATAGTCATCCATGTCTTGGGCATCAGCGGGCCGCTTGGCCGCGATATAGGGCGGCAGCGGCATAGCACCCGCCGCATTCAAAGCCGCATCAAAATCATCGCCCGTACAGTTGAATTGCAAAACAACGTCACTCTCGCGGCGCGAGACAACCTGCGCCTCAAGCGCGTCCGAAAACACCACGCGATCCCCATCCACCAATTTGCGCAAAGGCTTGGCCAGCGCCGACCAGTGCCCCTCGGGCGTGGGTTCCAGCAGGGTGATTTCCACCTTAGCCTCCACCGGGCCTTGGGCACTGTTGCGCGGACGCAGACCGTTCAGCCGCGCGGGCAGCACCTTGGTGTTGTTCAACACCAACCGATCACCGGGCCGCAGCCACTTGGGCAAATCCGTGACACGCTGGTCGTGCAACGTCTCGCCGTGCGAAACCAACAGCCGCGCGGAAGATCGAGGCCGCGCCGGACGCGTGGCAATACGCCCCTCAGGAAGATCGAAATCAAAGTCTGACAGCTGCATGGAAGGCCCCATAATTGGTCGTCACTATTGGGTTGGCGCAGGTGGGGCCCGGCGAAAGACCTCTCGGAAAAGGCCCGGCGTCAGGACCGACAACGGGTTGACCCGCACCTGCGGTGCACTTGCCGGGCCACTTAACGCATAACTGATGCCAATCAAACCCTCGTCGCGCGGGGCAAAAAGCCCGCCAAACAGGCCGTTCACCAAATAGAATGGCGACACCACGCCCTGCATGTCCAGCGCGCGTGACGTCAGCCCATAGGTTCCGTCCAGCGTCAGCCCGAGTGAAGGGCCAAACGCCGCCCCGCGCGTCACCCGGACCGCGCCGGGTTCCAGCTCAAAATCCGCCTCAATATCTGAGAAAAATAACCCCTCACCACCCAACTGCTCCAGCAGCCCGACAACCGACACCGCCGATAGCAGAGAGGCCAGCGCAGGCGCATCGCGCACCCGCATGTCCTCTATATCAAGGCTCCCGGCATAGCGGCCTTGCCCCGCGCGCGGCACGAGCCGGAGATCAAAACTGCCGCCATTGCCGTTGCGAAACACCCCAGCCGAGGCGAGCGTCGCACCTGCGTTGTCGCCCCTTATGCGCACTGCGGTCCCTTGCGCGGACGGCACCAGAGTACCCGCAATCGGTGCGCCACCATTCAAAAGCGCGGTAAAACGCCCGTTTGTGCCCCCTCGGGTCGATACCTCAGCGGACACATTGTTGAGGACAATCCCATCCGAGATCGTGATTGCGTCCAACGCAATGTTGAGCGGCACGGATGTTCCGCCAACAGAGGTGCTTGCCCCTGTATCAAAATCCACGCGGCGCAGATCGGCCGTACCTGACGTAATCGCGACGCTTGGCGCGCGCCCCGGTCCCCGCCCCCGGATGTCGGCAGTTGCGCTGAGCCAATTGCCCACCTCTAGCCGCGATAACAGGGCACGTTCCAACCCGCCGCCCTCGGCCAAGGAAATCGCGCCCTCTACCGCCAGCCCGGGCGCTGAGATCGCCATCACGGGCACTGCAACAGGCTGCTCGCCGGTTGCGATTTCCAGCCGCAATTCGCCTGTGGCTTCCGGCGTCTTGCGCCAGCTCAGCGCGGGGATATTGGCGCCCAACCCCTCAAGTGAGGAACGAAGTTGCAACCGTTGTGGGCGCGCCGGATCCAGCGACATCTCAAACTCTGCGGGGGCCTGCCCCGACAGGCCAAACCCCGCCAAATCAATGCCAAACGCAGCCAGCGTCTGAGGTGATATGGCGAACCGCCCCGTTAACGCCCCCGGACCCGGCTCCGCACCTTTTGATTTTGGCAAGGGCTGTCGCCACGTTGCGCGCATCGGCACGGCATCCAATTCCAACGGTCCGCGTACTTCAACCGCATCGGGCGTTACCCGTAGAGCCAGCTCTGCGCTCGTGATCTGGCGTCCCGGCACCAACACGCCGCTAGAAACATCCGTCAACACGCCGTCAAAGGCGAAATCCAATTGCTCCAATGGGACGCCCTTGACGAGCGGCACCTTTAACCAACCTTGGACCGACGCCTGCCCCTGCACAAAATCAGCCGAGCGCTTGGCCCGCTCCAACACCGACAGCGGCTTGTTATCCAGCACCGACAAGACCGCAGGGATCGGGCCAGAGATCATCAGGTCAACCTCCCCCACCGCCGGTTTGATCCGCGTATTGGGCACGGTGAAACTGGTCCCACCGATGTCCACATCGCCCCAAGGCCCGGCAGGGACACGGGCGGTATCAATGCGGAGCGAAAACCTGTTGTCGTGGAAATTGGCGATGCCCGATGCGTCTTGGGCCACGGGCATGTCCCGCAGGTAGCGTACCGATGCCCCCTCAAACCCAAAACCGCCGGTTATTGCCGGGCGTGGGTTATCTGCGTCTTTTCGCAGGGCTGCGGCGAAATCGGTGATAGTCCCGCCCGAGATGTTCTCCGTGATCCAAGTCCGCGTTTTTTGGGCCACCGCATCGGGCCAAAGCGAGGTCACCGTGCTCGCCGCAACCCGATCTGCGGACAGCGACAGATTTGCTGCAATCGCCCCCGGCCTTGGCACCCAAACCTGACCACTGGCGCGCGCCACGGAAGGGCCTGCGGCAACCATCGCCTGCCCGATCTCAAACCGCAGGGGGGCCATGTGCAACCGCCCCTCCAACACGCCCGTGTCAAAGGCCGCCGGGTTGGGCAAAACACCCTCCGGGTCGACCGCAATATCTGACAGGGCCAGCTGCACCACCAACGGATCGCTCAGCGTATCTCCCGCCAAGATTTGGCCCGTCGCCGTCACTTTGGCTTGGGGCGCGCGGACCTCTGCCCTCCGGACCTCCAACCGGCGCGCAGCCGGGTCCAACAGGACTTCGAGTGTCGCGAGATCAAACGCAGCCCCCTCCCAGCCGGGGATCACACCGTTTTCGAGCGCGACACGGGCCTCAAGCGGCGATAGCGTGCCGTCTTCGCGCACCTCACCCACCGCCCACATGTCGACCCCGGCCTGCAATACCGACAAAACATCGACACGGCCCGTGGCGTCTTGCGCCGTGCCCGCGTCTACGTTGAATACCATGCGCAGGTCATCGCTGCGCCCGCCGATCATCCGCAGGTCAAGGCCCGCGCCTGCCCCCGGTGTTCGGCTCAGCGCAAGGCGGAACGTGCCGGGTGCGGCCCCGCCCCGCGCGCGGGACAAATCCGCGGCAATGACCAACTCAGTGCTGCGCCCATCCCGGCGCAAGGTGACGGCCCCCTCGCTCAGCGACAATCGCCGCCCAGACACCGCATCCGACAGCACAACGCGCAGCGCCCCAGCCTCAACGCTGCTAAGCTGAGCGGCCAACGGATGCATCAACACCGCGTCCACTGCGTCAAGCACCTCCGCCCAACTGGCGGGCAGCTGTGCAATCGTTTCTGCGTCGCGCCCAAACCCTAGGTCAAACTGCCCATCTTCGGCCCGCGTCAGGCGCAAAGTGCCCCCGGCCACGCGCACGTGGCGCACCTGTAGCAACCCCTGCGAAATCCCGGCCAAGTTGAACTCTAGGCTCAGTTTCGGCAGATGCACCCGATCCGCAAGCGCGCGACGCTCTAACCGCGCATCCAGCACATCGACAATGATCGCCCGATCCCGAAAATCCAGCCCTATGCCCAATTGCTCAAGCCGCACCCGGTCCCCCTTAGGCACCTGAGCGTTAAGCCGCGCCTCGACCCGCTCAACCATCCACGCAGGCACCGTAAGCACCCGGTAATTGGCCACAAACACAAGCGTGACTACCGCAATCAAAGGCAAGACAATCGCAAACTCGATCAACCGCACGGCCAACACCTTGCGCTTACGGCCACGCACACGTGCGGGACGGGTTGGGGTCGGCTCACTATCGGGGGGCAGGTCGGTGCCGGGCGCCATTGAAGGGTCTCTCCTGTCGCGCGGATTTGCGCGCATCGCCCCTTTATTGTGCCGCCCCAAGGGCTAGGTTTCAAACCGTAACACGACCCTTTCGGTCAAATTCACAAAAAGGACCTCTCGATGCCTGATCTTGGCCAATCCGCTCCCGACTTCACCCTACCCACCAATGGCGGCGGCACGTTCACATTGTCCGAGCAAAGCAAAGCCGTTGTGCTGTATTTCTACCCCAAGGATGACACCCCCGGCTGCACCAAAGAGGCCATCGCGTTCACTGAACACCTTGCGGAGTTTGAAGCTGCCGGCGCGATTGTTGTGGGCGCATCCAAGGACACCGCCGCCAAGCACGACAAGTTCATCGCCAAGCACGACTTGGCCGTCACTCTTGTGTCCGACGCAGAGGGCACGATGTGCGAAGATTACGGCGTGTGGGTTGAGAAAAACATGTACGGCAAAACCTACATGGGGATCGAACGGGCCACCTTTTTGATCGACGCCACCGGCGTGGTGCGCCAGATATGGCGCAAAGTGAAAGTACCGGGCCACGTCGAAGCCGTTTTGGACGCCGTAAAGGCGCTTTAAACGCGCCAGCGTGCCTCGGACGAAGGAGGACACGATGAACAAGACGCTGGCCGAAATGGCTGTTGAAGTGCTTAGCACCGCAGACGGGCGGGCGAAAACCGCGCTGGCCCGGCAACATGCTGCCACATGGCGCGCGGCACGTGCGTCCGGCGAACAAATAGAGGTGGGGCACGCAGCCCCACCCGAGACGCCCGCACGTCCCGCCCTGCCCGAATTGCTGCACCCCCGCGACGTGCCGCGTCGTCGCCCCGGCACGCCTGAGGGGCGTGAGGCGCTATTGCACGCGGTCGCCCACATTGAGCTGAATGCTGTCGATCTGCATTGGGATATCATTGCCCGTTTCACCGACACGCCCCTGCCCTTAGGGTTCTATGACGATTGGGTGCAGGCGGGCGACGAAGAAGCCAAGCATTTCAATCTGATGGCAGACTGTCTTGAAGAGATCGGCAGCCACTATGGTGCCCTGCCCGCCCACGCAGGCATGTGGCGTGCAGCCCAAGACACAGCGGATGATTTATTCGGACGACTAGCCGTGGTGCCAATGGTCCTAGAGGCGCGCGGCCTCGACGTGACACCGGGCATGATCGACGTCTTCCGCAAAGCCAAAGCGCAGTCAGCCGTTGATGCGCTTGAAATTATCTATGCGGAAGAAGTCGCCCATGTCGCATACGGCTCAAAGTGGTTCCACTTTCTGTGCGGGCGTCACGACCACGACCCGAAAGAGCAATTTCACACCCTCGTCCAAAAGTATTTCCACGGCGCACTCAAGGCCCCGTTCAATGTCGAAAAACGCGCCGACGCGGGCATCCCGCCCGACTTCTACTGGCCCCTCGCGGATGACCACCCAACCACCCCCGATCGGTTCCGCAGCGCAGACTAAAACACCCCGCCCTTTTTCGGCAAAAAACCGCCGATCAAGGGGGCCCTTAGGGCGAATTGACACGGGATAGAGCCTGCGCGCCAACCCAGCCTTGCCCCGCCAACAGGGTTTCCGTAAAAAACCACAACTTTGCGCGGGGGCGCAAAACGGACGTCCGCGCCAAGCGGAGCAGTGGGGAAAAGGGACACACCGCGTGAAACTACGCATCTTGCATCGGCTGAACGCGTGGCTTGAGGGTGTCCTGCCCGAGCAACGCCTCTTTCTCAAATCTGACCAAGGCACGCGATTCATTCGTCTTAGCCCGCGCACGCAAGCGGTTGCCTTAACGGGCTGTGCGGCTTTTGTGGGCTGGACGATTATCGTCTCGGCATTCTTCTTTCTTGGCGCGATTTCGGCAGGCTCAACCCGGGATCAAATCGCCCGCAGTCAGGACGCCTATGAGGCCCGGCTCAACGCCCTGTCTGAGGAACGCAACGCCCGCGCGTCTGAGGCTGAACAAGCGCTGGAGCGGTTCTATGTGGCTCTCGACGAAGTGAGCAAAATGCAGGAAATCTTGCTGGCGTCCGAGGATCGTCGCCGCGAGTTGGAGACCGGCATTGAGGTGATCCAATCCACGCTTCGCCGCACCATCGCTGAACGTGATGAGGCCCGCAGCCGCGCCGAGTTATTCCGCACCGAGCTTGAGGCAGACACTGGGACAAGCCGCACTGGCACCGGCCAAATGCAGGATGCGCAGACTACCCTCGCATTTCTGACCGAAGCCCTCGACCAAGTCGCCGTAAAACGTGATGAGGCTATCCAGATCGCGGGCTCTGCCGAGGCAGAAACCGAAGCACTTGAGCGTGAAATCCGCATCATGGCGGACCGAAACGCCCAGATCTTTGCCCAGCTAGAGGCGGCCGTTGAGGTCTCGTTCGAGCCGCTGCGCAAAGTTTTCAATCGGGCGGGCCTGCCCACCGATCGCATCCTGAACGAAGTGCGGCGCGGCTACAGCGGCCAAGGTGGCCCCCTCACCCCCATCAGCTTTTCGACCCGCGGCAACGCCCTGATCGACGGTGATACGGCACGGGCAAACGACATCCTCAACCGGATGCAAGAGGTTGATCTCTATCGCCTCGCCGCTGAACGCTCTCCGCTGGGGCACCCAATCCGTGGGTCTTATCGTGAAACCTCCGGCTTTGGGCCCCGCTGGGGCCGCATGCACAACGGCCATGATTTCGCAGGCCCCCACGGCACCGATATCGTCTCAACCGCAGACGGCACAGTGACCTTTGCAGGCTGGCAATCGGGCTACGGCAAAATAGTTAAAATCCGCCATGCCTTTGGCTTTGAAACCCGCTACGCTCACCTCACGACCATCCGCGTGAAGCGGGGCCAAAGGGTCTCGCGCGGGCAACATATTGGTGATATGGGATCGACCGGACGGTCCACGGGGACCCATCTTCACTATGAGATTCGCAGTGGCGGAACCGCCCTAGACCCGAAACCCTTCGTAGACGCAGGTAGAAATGTTTTCTAAATCCAAAATCAATGAGCCCGGCCCCAAGGCCGACACCGCAGCCACCAGCTCCGCCGCTCCGACGCCTCCCAAGCCCGCTGAAATGGGTGCAGGCGCCGCCGCGATGAAGCCCAAAGCCGCACCATCCATCCTGTCCTCGGACCTGTTGGTGAAGGGCAATTTGAAATCCACTGGCGACATTCAGATCGAAGGTCAGGTCGAAGGCGACGTACACGCCCACCTGCTGACCGTCGGTGAAACCGCCACAGTGCGCGGCGAAGTTGTCGCCGACGACGTGGTCGTAAACGGCCGTGTGATCGGTCGCGTGCGCGGCCTCAAGGTGCGCCTGACGTCCACCGCTAAGGTCGAGGGTGACATCATCCACAAGACCATCGCAATCGAAAGCGGCGCCCATTTCGAAGGTTCCGTGCAGCGTCAGGATGACCCATTGGGGGGCGCCTCCAAGACACCGGCACCCAAACCTGCCAGCGCCTAAGCCTTAGACTAAGAACACCTCATCTAACGCCGCTCCTCTCGGGGCGGCGTTTTGCGTTTTCAAACGTCTGGCGCGGGGTGCGACAACGCCCGCCGGTACAGATGCCAAGACGCGTGCCCCAAAAGCGGCAACACCAAGAACAACCCCAAAAAGCCCGGCAGCATGCCCACAAACAAAAGTGTAGCGACGGTCATGCCCCATCCCAACATCAGCCCCAAGTTCGCCTGCACGGCTTGAAAGCTGACAATCATCGCAGTCACAAAATCCAGCTCCTTGTGCAGCAACAACGGCAGGCTCAGCACGGTGATCGAGAACAGGACAAACGACAAAACTCCGCCGACAAGGCTGCCCACAGCCAACATGCTCACCCCATTGATCGTCAGCAGATACCCAAGCGAAGACGAGACGTTCACCATCGCCTCAAGCCCCATGAACAGAGCAAACAACATATGCGCGAGAAAGTTCCAAAACAGAAAGAACACCAAAACCACCCAAGCCATCGTAGGCAACTGCCTGTGACGCTGATCGAGAACCACACCCATCACACCGCCCCACGTCAGCGCCTCACCCTGCTCCAATCGCCTGGACACCTCATACAAGCCCACGGCCGCAAAAGGTCCCAACAGCGGAAAGCCGAGCGTGATCGGCAAGGCCCACCAAATCTGTCCGGTCACAGCCAAAAACAGATACAGTGCCCATCCCCCCGCGACGTAAACAGAGGCAAACACCAGCCCATACACCGGCGCGGCTTTTAGATCCTGCCACCCGGCAGCAAAGCTCGCCCGGAGATCCTGAGATGTCAGCGTGTTGATGGATGGTACTGCGGATGCCGCAGGTGGTTCACGGTCAATCGTGGCGGATGTGGTGGTCATCTGTCCTCTCCCTGTGCCCCCATTCTACTCTGTTTTCGCCGCTCCACCAAAACGAAATTCACAAGGCGAGAACCCAGCTCCTTTGTTCCCCAAATACTCAACTGGCGCGGGGCCGCGCAGCGGACACGCGCCACCAGGCGACGCGCAAAGCGCGGCGCAACTCATCTCACAAAAAAGGAAAAGCCTACTCGGCTTGCGCTTCCGCTCGGCTCTTGCCCGACACATCCATCGCCAGCGTTGCCGCCATCAACCCGTCCAGATCACCGTCCAGCACACCGCCCGTATCCGATGTTTCAAACCCGGTGCGCAGGTCTTTTACCATCTGATAGGGCTGCAACACATAGGACCGGATTTGGTTGCCCCAGCCTGCGTCGCCCTTCGCAGCATGCGCCTCGTTGATCGAAGCATTCCGCCGGTCCAGCTCCATCTGATAAAGCCTCGATTTCAGAGCTTTCATCGCGATGTCACGGTTTTGGTGCTGAGACTTCTCAGAACTCGTCACAACAATCCCCGTGGGGTGGTGTGTGATCCGCACAGCCGAGTCGGTCGTGTTCACGTGCTGACCACCAGCCCCCGAGGACCGATAGGTATCAATCCGAATATCCGCAGGGTTCACGTCGATCTCGATGTTATCATCCACCACTGGATAGACCCAAACCGAACAAAACGACGTGTGCCGCCGCGCCGAGCTATCATAGGGCGAGATTCGCACAAGGCGGTGCACGCCGCTCTCGGACTTGAGCCAACCATAAGCATTGCGCCCCGAAATCTTGTAAGCCGCCGACTTAATCCCGGCTTCTTCGCCTTGGGTCATGGATTGCAGCTCAACCTCATAGCCCTTCTTCTCGGCCCAACGAACGTACATCCGCGCGAGCATTGATGCCCAATCACAGGATTCAGTGCCCCCTGCGCCTGAGTTGATCTCTAGGAAGGTATCGTTGCCATCCGCCTCACCGTTCAGGAGAGCTTCCAACTCTTTGGCGGCAGACACGTCGACTAGGTTCGCGATCGTGGCCTCGGCCTCCGAGACTATTTCGGCGTCGTCTTCCATCTCGCCCAGTTCGATCAACTCGATACTGTCGCTCAGGTCTTGCTCTAGCCCCTCAACACCCGAAATACTGTCGGACAGGGCCTGCCGGTCGCGCATCAACTTTTGCGCGCGGTCCGGGTCATTCCACAAATCCGGGTTCTCGGTCATCGCATCGAATTCTTCCATGCGGTGGCCAGCAGTCTCCCAATCCATGCGCCGCTTGAGCAGTGCAATGGATTTGCGGATCGCCTCGATCTGGTTGGTGGTCTCTGCGCGCATGGTATCCCTCGGGTTGGAAGCCACGTTCTAACCTGCGCCCCTGCCCCCCGCAAGGGAGCGGATGGTACGTGGCCTAGTACAACCCGCCCGAACTGAGCGTGCCAAAGGTCGCGCGGCCGGGCACCACAACGGCCTCGCCGGTGGATGTTTGAACGCGTTGATCTTCAGGCACGGGCAATTGGCCTTCGACCTCGCCCTCGCCCCGCGCAAACAGCGGCAGGTCGGACGCCATCCCAAAGCCACCATCAACAACGGCCAGCATCCCGAACAACGGCTCTTCGCCCTCACGGAAATACTCGGACACGACGAAATCCCCCTCCGCATCATCAGCCAAACGCGCACCAGAGAACCGGTCGATCTTTACGAAATACCCACCGGGTGGCACTTCGAATGGGCCAGCACCGTAGGTTTTGATCGCCTCAGCCATGAATTCGTTAAACACCGGGCCACACATACCGCCCCCGGACGCACCACGCCCCAGTGACCGGGGCTGATCGTGCCCGATGTAGCACCCCGCCGCGATTGAGCTCGAGAACCCAACAAACCACACATCCTTGGCGTCGTTCGTCGTGCCGGTCTTGCCAGCGATAGGCACGGGCAGGTTCACGGTGCGCGCCGCGGTCCCCCGCTCAACCACCCCGGTCATCATAGAGGTCAACTGATAGGCTGTGATCGCGTCCATCACCTGTGAGCGGTTCGAAATGATCCGAGGCCCCCGCCCCGCCTCAATCACTGCATCCGCACAGGTTTCACATATGCGCTGGTCATGGCGATAAACCGTGCGGCCGTAGCGGTCCTGAATACGGTCCACTAGGGTCGGCTCAACTCGCTCTCCTCCGTTGGCGAACATCGCGTAGGAGGCCACCATGCGATACAGCGTGCTTTCCTGAGAGCCGAGCGAATTGGCCAAAAGCGGCTCCATACCATCGTAAACACCAAAACGTTCCGCATAGCGCGCGACGGTGTCCATGCCCACGTCCTGCGCCAATCGAACTGTCATCAGGTTCCGAGAGCGTTCGATCCCCGTGCGCAGCGGCGAAGGCCCGTAGAACTTGTTGGAGGCGTTCTTAGGGCGCCAGATTTCGCCGTTGCCTTGGTCAATCTCAATCGGAGCGTCGATCACGATGGTCGACGGCGCATAGCCCGAATCCAACGCGGCCGCGTAGACAAATGGCTTAAAGCTTGACCCCGGCTGGCGCGTGGCCTGTGTTGCGCGGTTGAACACCGACTGCTGGTAACTAAAACCGCCCTGCATCGCCAGAACCCGGCCCGTGTTGACGTCCATCGCCATAAAGCCGCCCTGCACCTCGGGGATTTGGCGCAGGGTCCAACCCTCCCCTTCAGCACGGACATGAACCACGTCGCCCAGTTCAAAATTGTCGTAAAAATTGCCCGTCATCCAAGCGATGTCGCTACGCGGGACCTCGACGCGGGCGGGGCCATTCTCAACCCCGATACGCATGGCCCGATCCCCTCGGTCCAGCACGACGGCAACCTGCCAAGGCCCATCCAGATTCACGTCGCGGGGGACGTCAGCCTCAGACAAGGCCTCGCGCCACGCCGCCTCAGACCCAAGCACCTCAGAGGGCAACGTCACGTTCGTACCGCGCCAAATCCCCTGCTCTCGGTCATAGGTTTCAAGTGCGCGTTGCAGCGCGCGTGCGGCCACGCCCTGAAGCTCCCGATCGATGGTCGCGCGCACGGTCAGACCACTGGTGAAGAACTCTTCCTCTCCGAAATCCCGGCTCAATTGGCGGCGAATTTCATCAGTGAAGTAATCGCGCGGAGGCATCTGGGCCGTGAACGGCACAAAATCACCGGACTGCACGGTGCGCAGCGGTGAAGCCACCGCGACCTCATACTCACCGCGCGTAATGTAGCCGTTTTCGTACATCTCACGCAGGACGAAATCGCGGCGGATCACGGCGCGCTCGTTCTGGCGCACAGGGTGATAGCGGGACGGCGCCTTGGGCAGCACGGCCAGATAAGCCGCCTCTTCTACTGCCAATTCCTCAAGCGATTTGTTGAAGTAGGTTTGTGCCGCAGCCGCCACCCCGTAGGAGTTCTGGCCTAGGAAAATCTCGTTGAGGTAAAGCTCAAGGATTTGCTCCTTGTTCAGGGTCTTTTCGATCCGCGCGGCAAGGATGATCTCTTTGATCTTGCGCTCAACGTTGCGGTCAGACGACAGCAGGAAGTTCTTCATCACCTGTTGCGTGATCGTAGAGGCCCCGCGCACGTCGCGCCCGCGCGTGCGCACCGCCTCAACCACCGCCGCCGTTATTGCCCTTGGGTCATAGCCCGCGTGGTTATAAAAATTCTTATCCTCCGCCGAAATAAACGCCTGTTTCACAAGGTCAGGGATTTCTTCTGCGCTGGCAAAAAGACGCCGCTCGCGGGCGAATTCATCCATCAAAACGCCCTCACCGGAATAAATTCGGCTGATCGTCGGCGGCGCGTAGGTGGCCAGTTGTTCCTCATTGGGCAGATCGTGGGAATAGATCCACAAAACCGCGCCCACGCTGACCGCCGCCCCGACAATGCCCAGCGTGATAAAGCTGAAAATTCCGCCCAAAGTGGACAGAATGAACATGATAAGTCCCGATAGGGCGGAGCGGACAAGGACCACAGGCGTACCTCTTGGCTGGCGGTGGGGCAAACATAGGCCTTTCGCGCGGTGGCGTCAAAACCCGCGCGACGTCGAAACACACGGACGCAGGGCAGTTGGACAGGGCTTACTGCCGGACACGCTCCGCGCGCAAGGCATCAGCGACCACCCATGTCTCAAGCGCTTGGACAATCCCGAGGGCGACCTGCGCGCGCCACTGCGGTTTTTGCAGGTCCGACAGGTCCCGCGCGTCGGACATAAACCCGACCTCCAGAAGAACACTTGGCACATCGGGGGCCTTTAGAACGGCGAACTCAGCCTCTAGCCGCGGGCGTTTGTGCAGCCGACCAACCGTGCCGCGCAACCCTTCGACCAGCGCATCAGCGAGGGCATCTGCACGGGGCGTGACCTCGACCCGTGCGAGGTCCATCAAGATATCCGCGACTTGGTCGCCTTTTTCGGTCACATCTGCGCCCAGCAAAACGTCCTCACGGCTTTTGCGCTCAGCCAGTTGGGCCGAGGCCGGGTCACTTGCCTGCTCCGAAAGGGTATAGACCGTCGCGCCCGACGCCTCCCCTTGTGTGATCGCATCGGCGTGCAGCGACAGGAACACATCGGCCTTGGCCGCGCGCGCGATCGCGACCCGCTCGGCCAATGGGACGAACACATCGTTGGTGCGGGTCAGAATGACTTGGTAGCCGCCTTGGCGGATCAAAGCCTCCTCCACCTCACGGGCGAAGGTCAGCATCAGGTCCGCCTCGCGCAGGCCGTCGCGCTGCGCGCCGGGGTCGATGCCGCCATGGCCGGGGTCCAGCACGACGATGGTCTCTCCGCTGTCCACTTTTGGCGTTTGGGGCACCGGTGCTGGCAGCGCCCAAAGGTCCGCTTCGGACGGGCGCGCGGCGACAGCCTGCGCGAAACCCGCCGCATCTGTGCGCGCCAATCGTAGCGTGATCACCGCCGCGCCGCTGCTGGGATCGGTGCGCATCCCGGCTGTGTCCACAATCAGGGGCGCGGTCAGTTCCAGCACCATCCGCGACCATCCCGGCCGAAAGGTCCCGATGCGCACAGCCTGCACACGCTTGCTTGTGCCAAGCGCTTGCGGTGACACGCCTGCCCAAGCGATCTCTTGAAAATCGAGGATAATACGGCGCGGATCATCGCGGGTCAGCACCCGCCACGGCACCGCTTGGCTTAGCGCGAGTGTGACCTCGACCCCGCCGCGCACGTCCGCAATGCTAGACGCCGCAACGTCCAATCGCGCCAAGGCTCGCAAGTCCTGCGCACTGGCCGCGAAGGGCAGCCATAGCCCGCACACGACAAGGAGCAGAAGCGCGCGCATCTCAGCCCCGCGCCTGCATGAACTGTTTCAACCGGGCCAAACCTTCGATGATATCTTCGGTGCCCCGCGCATAGGAAAACCGCAACGTACCGTGTCCGCGCACCGGATCGAAATCGAGCCCCGGTGTCACCGCAACGCCCGCGTGTTCCAAAATCTCCGCGGCGAATGCGCGGCTGTCATCGGTCAGGTCGCTGACGTCGGCATAGATGTAGAACGCCCCATCCGGTGGCGCGATCTGGGTAAAGCCCGCGGCGGGCAAACCCTCTAACATCAGGCGGCGGTTTTCCGCGTAAACCGACAGGTTCGCGGTCAGCTCTTCTTCGCAGTCCATTGCAGCCAAAGCCGCCACTTGACTGGCGTGGGGCGGGCAAATGAACATGTTCTGCGCAAGCCGCTCAATCACCCGGACATGGTCCTGCGGCACCACCATCCAGCCCACGCGCCACCCCGTCATGGAGAAGTATTTTGAGAAAGAGTTGATGACATATACGTCGTCCGACACCTCAAGCGCGCTGATCGCACGGCCCTCGTACTGGATGCCGTGGTAGATTTCATCGGAGATGAACGCGATCTCGCGCGCGTCACATGCTGTGATCAATTCACTGAGTGCGGCATGGTCCAACATCGTGCCCGTAGGGTTCGCAGGCGAGGCTACGATCAACCCCGCCAAATCGGATGAAAGGTTGCCTGCAACAGGTTGAAATCGCGTTTCTTTGCTTGTTTCAATCCGGGTCGGATCAAGGCTAAGCGCCTTTAGGATTTGGCGGTAGCTTGGATAGCTGGGATCCCCCAGCCCGACCTTTTCGCCGGCCTCAAACAGGGCCGTGAACGCAAGGATAAACCCCGCCGATGACCCCGACGTCACGACCACGCGCGCGGGGTCCAGATCGACATCGTACCACTTTTTGTAAAGGCCCGCGATCCGCGCCCGCAGCTCTGGCAGCCCCAGCGCGACGGTATAGCCCAACGCATCCGTGTGGATGGCCTGAGCCACAGCGGCACGCGCGCCCTCAGGTGCGCCGGTGCCGGGTTGGCCCACCTCCATGTGAATGATGGATCGCCCTTGCGCTTCGGCGGCGCGGGCGGCCTCCATCACGTCCATCACAATAAACGGATCGACCAAGGCTCGGGTTGCGTTGCGCATAAGACACTCCATATGGTTAAGCATCAAAAACCAGCCCCGGGAGGCAAGGTCAATGGTGACACTGCAACGATGGGCGGCACGGGCAACTTTGGCCCTGACATTCGCGTTGGCACCGGTGATCGCGGCGGCGCAAACTCTCGTGCGCGACGCAGAGATCGAATACGCTCTGCAACAGGTGGCCCAACCGATCCTGCAGGCAGCGGGCCTGCCGTCTAGTACACGCATTTTCGTAATCCTTGATAGCTCGCTCAATGCGTTCGTGGTCGACAATAAGTCGATCTTTTTCCACTCCGGGTTGTTGTTGAAGCTCGATACCCCCGCCAAGGTGCAGGCCGTCATCGCCCATGAGGCTGCGCATATCGCCAATGGCCATATCTCACGCCGCAGGTCCAACATTGGGGCAGCCAGTACGGCGGCTCAATTGGGTCTTTTGTTGGCTGCCGCCGCCGCGGCAGCTGGCGGTTCAGGCGATGCGGCAGCAGGCCTTGCGATAGGCGCGGGCAGTGCTGCGCAGCGCGCGCTATTTGCCCACACCCGGGCCGAGGAAGCCTCTGCCGACCAAGCCGCCCTACGCTACATGCGCCAAGCGGGCGTGGGCCCCAAAGCGATGGTTGATGTGCTGGACATTTTTCGCGGCCAAGAGGCGCTGAGCCGGGGGCGCCAAGACCCCTATGCCGTCACCCATCCCCTAACCCGCGACAGGTTGCGTGCGGTGGAGGCGTTTGCCGCAGGCACCACGGGTGATGTACAGACCAACCCCACAACCGCCTATTGGTATGCGCGCGCGGTGGGCAAACTGTCGGCTTTTACTCGCGCGCCCAGTTGGACCCTGCGCCGAGTGCGCAACGACGCTGGCGAAATCGCCACGATGCGCCGGGCCGTCGCCTACCACCGCAAGCCTGACACAAGCCGCGCACTTGAAACCATTGATCGAGTAATCGGGATGCGCCCGAACGATCCGTTTTATCATGAGTTAAAGGGGCAGATACTGCTTGAGTCCCGCCGGGTGGACGCCGCCATCGCATCCTATAGGCGAGCGATTGAGCTACGCCCGCGTGAGCCGCTGATCCTGCGCGGTCTGGGCCGGGCGCTTTTGGGTGCGGATACGGCCAGCAGCAATGCGCAGGCCTTGCAGGTCCTGACCGAGGCGCGTGGACGCGATGCGTTTGACCCCGGCCTTCTACGCGATCTGGCACTGGCCCATGCGCGCGCGGGGCAGAACGGTTTGGCCTCTGTCGCCACGGCGGAGCGGTATGCGATCCTGCGCCGGTTCAAGGACGCCGCGACCCACGCACAACGGGCCGCAGGGCTATTGCCACAGGGCTCATCAGGATGGCTGCGCGCCCAAGACGTGCTATCCGCCGCCAAACAGGCCGGTGTCGCGAATAAATAAGCCCCGCACGCAGATGGCGCACGGGGCTTAGATTGTTCGCGAAGGTCATAGACCCAAGACCGCGGTCTTAGCTTTTCTTGGACCACCAACCACGGCGCTTAGGCGTTGCCGCCTCTTTGGGGGCCTCCGGCGTGGGTTCAGGTGCCGCAACTGCCTCGACCAGTTCCACACTGACCTGAGGCTCGTCCTCGGCGACGGGCTCCGACACTACGTCAGCCACGTCCGCAACCGCAGCCACGACAGGAGCCGGAGCTTTGGCGCGCACGCGTTTTTTGGCCTTGGGCTTTTCAGCAACGGGCGCTTCGGCTTGGGCTTCTGCTTGGGTTTCGACCGCAGTGTCAACCGCAGGCTCAGGCGTCGCAGGTGTTTCCGCAACCGCAGCAGGTTCAGCTGGCGTTGAAGCTTCTTGGGGTGCTGCTTCGCCCGCCTCATCCACAGGCGTGTCCGTCTTTTTGCGACGCGACCGTGTACGCCGCTTCTTGGCGGGCTTTTCGTCGGCCTCAGCCTCGGGTGCGGGGTCTGCCGCTGGCTCGGCGGTGGTTTCTTGGGTCTCCCCCTCAGCCGCAGGCGTGTCCTGCTGACCCTCGGTCTCTATGCCCGATGTCTCATCCCCATTGCCGCCCTTACGACGACGCGACCGGCGACGGCGGCGCTTCTTGGGTGCGCCTTCGCCGTCTGTAGCCTCAGGCGTTGGGTTTGACGTGCTCTCACCGTTTGCCTCAGTGGCTTCGGTCTCAGCAGCGGTCTCATCAACCACATCCGCGTCATCGATCTCATCCATCAAAGCGGAATCCATCGACACAACGTTGCTCGAAATCTTGGGGAGAACGCGCGTGGCGGTCTTGAACTTTTCGAGCGTGTAATCCGGCGCGATCAGATGCGGATCGGCTTGGATACGCACGGCCATCGCATAACGCGCCTCGATCATCGCAAGATGCTCACGCTTGTCGTTCATGATGTAGTTGGCCACATCAACCGGCAGCTTCAACAGCACTTCGCGGGACCGTTTGCGCGTGCCCTCTTCTTCCAAGGCGCGCAGGATCGACAGCGCGAGGCTATCGTCCGAGCGGATCAGACCAGTGCCGTGACAAGCAGGACACGGCTGTGTCGTCGCCTCAAGCATGCCCGGACGCAGACGCTGACGCGACAGTTCCATCAGGCCAAAGCCCGAAATCCGGCCAACCTGAATGCGTGCGCGGTCAGATTTCAGCGCATCCTTGATCCGCTTTTCAACGGCGGCGTTGTTGCGGCGTTCATCCATGTCGATGAAGTCGATCACGATCAGACCCGCAAGGTCGCGCAGACGCAATTGGCGCGCCACCTCATCGGCAGCCTCCAAGTTGGTCTTGGTCGCGGTGTCCTCGATCGAGCCCTCTTTGGTCGCTTTGCCAGAGTTCACGTCAATCGCTACCAAGGCCTCGGTCACGCCGATCACGATGTAGCCACCGGACTTCAACTGAACCGTGGGGTTAAACATCCCCGACAGGTAGCTTTCGACCTGATGACGCGCGAACAGCGGCATGCCTTCGTTGTAGTGCTTCACGTTTTTGGCGTGCGACGGCATGATCATCTTCATGAAGTCTTTGGCGTGGCGGTAGCCTGCTTCGCCCTCAACGATGACCTCGTCGATATCGCGGTTATAAAGGTCGCGGATCGAACGACGGATCAGGTTGCCTTCTTCATAGATCTGCGCGGGCGCGATGGATTGCAGCGTCAGGGCGCGAATTTGCTCCCACTGGCGCTGCAGGTATTCGTAGTCGCGCTTGATCTCGGTCTTGGTGCGCTTGGCACCTGCCGTGCGAATGATCAGGCCCGCGCCCTTTGGCACGTCGATCTCATTGGCGATCTCTTTGAGCTTTTTGCGGTCCGGCGCGTTGGTGATCTTGCGGCTAATGCCACCACCGCGTGCTGTGTTCGGCATCAGGACGCAGTACCGACCTGCAAGGCTGAGGTACGTCGTCAGGGCCGCGCCTTTGTTGCCGCGCTCTTCTTTGACGACCTGCACCAGCATGACCTGACGGACTTTGATGACCTCTTGGATCTTGTAGCGCCGTGCGCGGGGTTTGCGCACCGGGCGAATTTCTTCGACGTCGTCGTCATCGGCCACAGTCTCGACGGAGCTATCCTTTTCAGCAGCGCTCGATTTGCGACGGCCCCGCTTGGGGCGCTCACCTACGGGCGCAGCCTCGGGGGTGTCCACGGGGTTTGCGTCGTCTGAAATGACCTCATCCGAAGCGGTGTCTTCGTCAGGTTCGACCACGTCCATGCCGGGGATCGAGGCTTCGGCCTCGACCGCTTCGGGTGCAGTCTCGGCAGGAGCCGTCTCAGCCTCAACCACTTCAGGTGCGGTCTCAGCCACTGGCTCTGGGTCCGCAACAACGTCGCCCGCTGGAGCTTCGTCAGCATCGCTGCCGCCTGCATCTTCGGGATCCTGCGAGATTACGGCGTCTTCGATGCCGGTGTCTTCGGCGATTGACGTCGGGGGCGTGTCATCACCCTCGGCGGATGCCTCAGCGGGGGCTTCTTCCTCGCTGGCTTCAGCCGCGGGCGCCTCAACCTCGGCCTCAGCAACCGGAGCTTCAGCAACCTCAACCGGAGCCTCTGCTACGGCTTCTGCCTCCGCAGCAGGCGCATCATCGGCAGCGGCTTCCGGCGTGGGCTGTTCAGCGCCCTCTTCGGCTGCGTCTACCTGACCCTCGGCTGCGACATCACCGTTTTCGTCCGACTTCTTGCGTGACCGCGAGCGACGCGCACGCTTGGGCTTCGCGGCGGGCTTTTCGTCTTCTTCCGCGGCGGCCTCTGCATCGGCCTGTTCTTCGGCCAAGATCGCATCACGATCCGCCTTAGGGATTTGATAGTAGTCGGGGTGAATTTCCGAAAACGCGAGGAAACCGTGGCGATTTCCGCCATAATCCACGAACGCTGCCTGCAAGGACGGCTCAACGCGCGTCACTTTTGCCAGGTAGATGTTGCCAGCAAGCTGGCGACGGTTCATGGATTCAAAGTCGAACTCCTCAACCTTGTTTCCGTCTGCCACGACAACCCGAGTTTCCTCGGGATGGGTGGCGTCGATGAGCATTTTTTTAGCCATTGTGTCTTTCTGCAAGACACCGCAAAGGGGGGTCCCGCCCTGCCGCGCCGGGTGATCGAACGGATCGATCCAACGCGCGAGGGTGGTGGGGCCGCTCGTGCGGCATCAGGTCTGGATGGGGCGATCCGGCAGCTGCGCAAGCCCAAGCGCGGCAGAGCTATCTCTGTCGGGGGGGCCTGTTGTAGTATTGCAGCGCTCTGCATCGCGGTTTGTCTCCGACACGACCCTGGCAAGGCCGGGCGTGTCCGGTTTATGGGCCCTAGCACACGTATGTCGCGCGCCGGAGCAGTCGGGGTGGGCCGTTTCCGGCCCGCTATCAAGCTGTGTCGGGGCTGGCGCAGTCGGGCGTCTCAGTCCTGTCACAGTGAATCTCTTGTGTCGGACACCGCGCAAATACGATGGCCGACACTTCCCTCTTAGCGCTAACCTTGGGGGAAAGACAATCCAAATTCGCGATTGATACCTATCTCAGAGGTAGTTGGACCGGCTGAGCCCGTATTTCGCCATCTTCTCATTGAGAGTTCGGCGCGGCAGGCTGAGTTCTTCCATCACGCTTGCGATAGACCCCCGGTGCCGCCGCATCGTGTTGTCGATGAGCATCCGCTCAAACGCCTCAACGTATTCCTTGAGCGGCTTGCCTTCGGTCGAGACCGCGTGCAGCGTCGTTTCCTCGGTGTCGGCCATCAGAAGCGAGGCAATGGACCCGGTGCCACGGCGCTGTTGCAGCACCGCGCGCTCCGCCAGATTGATCAACTGGCGCACGTTGCCGGGCCACGGCGCTTGCAGCAGTTGCGCGGCCTCTTGGGCCGTGACCGTGGGCGCCTCTGAGCCGTAGTCATCCGAAAATTGTTCCGCGAAGTGGGTGAACAGGCTCAGGATGTCTTCACCGCGCTGGCGTAGGGGCGGCAGAGCCAACCGCATCGCCGCGAGCCTGAAATAAAGGTCCGACCGCAGGTGTTCTTCGCAGGTCTTCGAGGGGTCCGCCCCGCCTGCGATGGCAATGATCCGGGTCTCGGCCGGGGCGCCTTGGTCGTTGATAAACGTCAGCAGCCGCGCCTGTAGCGCGTGGGGCAGCGCGTCGATATCCTCAAGGACCAGTGTTCCGCCCCGAGCCTCTTCGACCAAGGGCAGCCCGTCGGTGCAGGGTCCAAACAGCCGCTCCTCCAACGCGTCCTCTGCGAGCGACGCACAGGAAATGAGCGAGAACGTTTTGCCCTGACGCGGGCCAACAGCGTGCAGAGCATGAGCCACCAGCGTTTTGCCCGTGCCCGTTTCACCGTCGATCAGAACATGGCCATCCGCCTGCCCCAGATCGAGGATATCCTCACGCAGCCGCTCCATCGCGGGAGACGAGCCGATCAGCTTGCGCATCAAGACCGTGCCGTCCGAGAGCTCCTTGCGCAGTGCCCGGTTATCAAGCGTCAGTCGGCGCGCGTTTGAGGCGCGCTTAGCAAGATCCGACATGCGGTCCGGGTTGAACGGTTTTTCCAGAAAATCATAGGCCCCCATGCGCATCGCCTCTACGGCCATCGGCACGTCGCCATGTCCGGTGATCATGATGACCGGCAGGCTGGAATCCATTCCCATCAACCGCTTAAGGAACGCCATGCCATCCATCCCAGGCATCTTGATGTCCGAAATCACGATACCGGGAAAATCCGATCCCAGCCCCTTGAGCGCGTCTTCGGCGCTAGAATAGGTTTCGGTCTCATATCCGGACAGAGCCAGCCATTGGCTGATGCTCTGACGCATGTCTTGTTCGTCATCGACAATCGCAATTCTTGCGGCGTGTCCCATAATGTGTCCCTTACTCAGCCGTTACTCGGCGGCTTCAACGTCGCGACTTTCTAGCATCGGCAAGACGATTTCAAACACAGCGCCCCCATCGACCCCATTGCGGGCGGAAAGCCGCCCGCCGAGGTCTGTGATGATCCCTGATGAGATCGCAAGCCCCAGTCCAACACCGTCCCCCGGCTTTTTCGTCGTATAAAATGGCTCAAATAATGTTTCGAGGTTTTCGATCCCGGGCCCCGTATCCCGCACGGCCAAAACGGCGCTGTCCCCCATCGTCAGAAGGATATCCAACTCCCGCGTATCCGAGCCTTTCATCGCATCCAGTGCGTTGCGCACAAGGTTGATGATCACCTGCTCAAGCCGCAACCGATCCGCCATGATCATCACGGGCCGCTCAGGCGTGGTGCGGCTGAGGACGACGCGGTGCGCTTTGATCTGCGGCTCCATCATCGTCAGCGCCCCCGAGATCGCGGCGCGCACATCCACAGGTTCAAACGCCTCACCGCCCTTGCGCGCATAGCTTTTCAGCTGCCGAGTAATTGCGCCCATCCTCTCAATCAGATCATCGATCCGTTGAAAGCTGGACATCGCTTCTTCGGGGCGTTTGCGTTGCAGCAGCAGCTTCGCCCCCGCAAGGTAGGTTTTCATGGCCGCGAGTGGCTGGTTCAGCTCATGGCTAACGGCGGCAGACATCTCGCCTAAAGCTGCGAGCTTGGACGACTGCGCGAGGCTTTGCTCCGCCTCCTTCAGGGTTTCTTGGACCTTTTTACGCTCCGCGATTTCCCGGCTCAGACGGTCGTTTAGGCGGCGCAACTCTGCGCTTTCACGCTGAAACAGCAGCGAGCGGAACTGTGCCCGGCGGCTCAGCATGTAGAACGTGCCCGCAAGCAACAGCGCAAACGCCATGATCTGCAATGCGAGCACCGCATTCACCCGCTCGCGCACGGAATCGTAGGTCGTGAAGGTCGTCAAACGCCAGCCACGGAACGGGATGCGCGCCTCCAACTCCATGATGGCATCGCCCGAGAAATAGGCCCGGTCGACATAGGGCGCCCACCGTGCTGTTGCCTCAATCGCGCGGGCAATGGCAGACGGCGCCGAAATTTCCTCAAGCGCTAACTCAGTGGACAGGCCCCGCCAACGAGGTTCTGTCGAGAGGATCACGGTGCCTTCGGAATTCGTGACCACAACCGCCTCAGAGGCCCCGCGCCAACGGGTTTCAAACTTGGCCAGATCAACCTTGACCTGGATCACCCCAAGGGGCGCGTTTGCATCCCGGATTTGGCGCGAAAAGCTGAACTCATAGCCGCCACTTTCCAGCGGCGTGATGGTGAAGACGGTGCCGTCAGAGCGGAGCGCCTCAACCATGTAGGGTTGGTTGCGATGGATCGTGCCCAGTTGCTCACGGATTGAGGACGCAACCGCGCGGCCATCCATGTCGAGCATCAAAATAGAGGCCGCCCCGATCTCATCAACGTAGGAAATCAACCGCTGCGAGGTATTGGTATAATCCTGCGTGTTGAGCGCCGAAATCATGGTCGGGTCACGCGACAGCAACAGCGGCACAACCGTATGGCGCTGCAATTCCGATAGGATCGCACCGGTGTAAAGTGCTTGGCGCACCTCGGTCCGTTGCTTGGTCGTTTCTGTGAACCGCTGCGTCAGAACTTGGTTCGAGACCCACACAACAATCGCCGCCAACATCACAACGCCTACGATCAGCACGCGTTGCGAAGCGGGCAAACGCGGCTTGGGGCCGGTGGGTTGTGCAGCATCAGGGGGTGGGAGCGCGCTCATACCCTAAGGTACCTTGCGGCCGCCCAAGGCTCAAGCGTCGCGCGCATCACGCGCGACTTTGCGCTGATTGTGTGGCAGGCCCGCTGGACCTTATGCGCTGACGAGCGCGTCCGCGAGGCCTGTGAACATCGCCGCACCGTCGGTCCCGCCATGCACGGCCTCTGCGCGCCGCTCTGGGTGGGGCATCATGCCCAATACGCGGCGGTTCGCGCTGAGGATACCAGCGATATCCGCGTCCGACCCGTTGGGGTTATCGCCGTAGGTAAAGGCAATCCGGTCCTCAGCCTTGAGCATCGCAAGCGTGTCGGCATCCGCGGTGTAATTGCCATCGTGGTGCGCGATCGGAATGTCGATCGTGTCACCCTGCGCGTAACCGCTGGTAAAGGCGCTGTCAGCAGTTTCGACCACCAATGGCACAGTTTTGCAGATGTATTTCAGGCCCGCGTTACGCAAAAGCGCGCCGGGCAACAGACCCGTTTCCGCAAGGATTTGGAACCCGTTACAGACCCCCATCACGTAGCCCCCGGCCTCAGCATGGGCCTTGAGTGCCGTCGCAATCGGCGACTGGGCCGCAATCGCGCCGCACCGCAGGTAATCCCCGTAGGAAAAACCACCGGGCACACCGACAACGTCCACCTTCGGGAGCGTGGTTTCCTTGTGCCAAACCATCTCAACATCAAAGCCCGCACCCCGCAGGGCAACGGCAAGATCCCGGTCACAGTTTGAGCCAGGGAAAACGAGGACGGCGGCTTTCATGGGCGGGTTCCTTTAGGCGGTGAAATCGGTAATCACGGCCACGCCCGGAGACGTTGGACCGTTAAACGCAGCAAGTTCGCGCGAGGTTTCGGACAAGCCGATTTCACGCGCGATAAGCGGGGACATATCGACAGCCCCGCGAGTGATCAGGTCCAGCAAGGACGGGTACCGCCAGCTGGGCATCCCGCGCGAGGCATACACCGCGAGGTTGCCTTGATAGATAGCGGCCATGTTGACCTCCATCGTAGCGGTATGGCCCGTGGGCAGACCCAGTTGGATGTGCCGCCCCAAGGGAGCCAGACATTCGAGCGAACTGTTGACGGTCGCCGGGATGCCAAGAGCCTCCATCGAGACCTGCGCACCACCGCCCGTAAGCTCTTTGATCCGCGCGCCAACGTCGCCGTCACGGGCATCAATGACATGCTCCGCCCCGAGGGATTTGGCGTGCTCCAGCTTTTCAGGGACGACGTCAACACAGATAACCCGCGCGCCCAGCGCTTGGCCAAGTATCAAGGCCGACAGTCCTACCCCGCCAGTGCCATGCACCGCGAGCCATTCGCCGGTTTGCAGTCCAGCGCGCCCGGTCAGACCATGCCAAGCCGTCGTCACACGGCAGCCAAGACCGGCGGCAACCGTAGCGGACAAGCCTTCGGGCAGCAGCGACAGGTTGTGATCGAACGGAACCGCGACGTATTCGGCAAACGCGCCCGGCTCAACAAAGCCTGGCAAGCGTTGGTTTGGACAGGTGTTCTGCGCGCCCGATTGGCACGACGGGCAAGAGCCGCAGGCCAGAATGAAGGGCGCCACAACCATGTCGCCGACTTTGTGTTTTGCGCGAGGGCCGGCCTCAATCACTTCGCCGCAGTATTCGTGGCCGCCAATTTGACCCGGCTTGACCTTGGGGTGTTCCCCCACCCAGCCATGCCAGTCAGAGCGGCACACACCGCAGGCTTCGACTTTCAGAACCACACCGTCATCGGGACAGGCAGGATCAGCCACAGTCTCAATCGACAACGGGGCGTTGTATTCCCTCAATACCGCTGCGCGCATGTCTTCCCTCCCGATACGCTCAGATACGGTCGGGACGCAGCGCGCCCCGAACCAAACCTTAGGCCAGCTCTACGCTGTAGCTTTCGATGACCGTGTTGGCCAAAAGCTTTTCGCACATGTCGTTAATGTCCGCCTCAGAGGTGCCATCCGCCAGATCAAGTTCGATCAACTTGCCTTGGCGCACGCCCTCAACACCCGCAAAACCGAGATTGCCCAGCGCCGAACGCACTGCCTCTCCCTGCGGGTCCAGAACACCGTTTTTCAACATAACAGTTACGCGGGCTTTCATTCGGCCACTCCTTAATTGATGAGCGTAGGCTTGCTGGGCGCAGGCGCATTGGTGGGCAGCACGCCCAAACGGCGCGCCACTTCGGTGTAGGCATCTGCCAGATCGCCAAGATCACGACGGAACACGTCTTTGTCGAGCTTTTGACCCGTCTCGATGTCCCACAGGCGGCAGCTATCGGGTGAGATTTCATCCGCCAAAATCAGACGCATGAAATCGTTGTCCCACGCACGGCCGATCTCAATTTTGAAATCCACAAGCCGGATGCCAACAGCCAGCATAAGGCCGGACATAAAGTCGTTGACCCGCAGGGCCATGCTGACCATGTCGTCTAGGTCCTGCTGCGAGGCCCAGCCAAAGGCGGCGATATGCTCCTCCGAGACCAGCGGATCACCCAGCGCGTCGTCTTTGTAGCAAAACTCGATGATCGGACGCGGCAGTGGCGTGCCCTCTTCAAGGCCGAGGCGCTTGGCGATTGTTCCCGCTGCAAAGTTGCGCACAATGACCTCAAGTGGGATGATTTCCACCTGACGGATCAACTGCTCGCGCATGTTGAGGCGTTTGATAAAGTGCGTCGGCACCCCAATCTGCATCAGGCCCGTCATAAAGAATTCGCTCAGGCGATTGTTCAAAACCCCCTTGCCCTCGATCACTGCCTTTTTCTCGGCATTGAATGCGGTGGCGTCATCCTTGAAATACTGGACCAGCGTGCCCGGCTCCGGACCCTCGTACAGGATCTTGGCTTTGCCTTCGTAGATGAGCTTGCGACGTGCCATGGTGGCCTCCGGGATAATGTGCGCACCGCTTACGCCATGCGCTTGCCTACCGCAAGGCTTTGCCCGCGCGTGCGGTGTCTATGGCGCACCTGCGGCATGTGGCACGCTTGCAATGTGAGGGGGGTTACGCCCATATTAAGATAAGAAAAATGGGGATAGAGCCAGGAGTTCACCATGACCACGTTTGATGATCGCGAAAACGCCTTTGAAAACAAGTTCGCCCATGATGCTGAGATGCAATTCAAAGCAGACGCACGGCGCAACAAGCTGCTGGGCCTATGGGCCGCAGGTTTGATGGGCCTAGAGGGCGCCGCCGCCGAAACCTACGCCCAAGAAGTCGTAAAATCCGACTTTGAGGAAGCCGGCCACGAAGACGTCTTTCGCAAGGTGTCTGGGGACTTGGGTGGCAAAGCCGATGAGGCCACCATTCGCGCTAAGATGGCCGAATGCCTGGCCGAGGCAAAAGCCCAGATCATGAAAGACGCCTAGAAAACGCCTCAGGTGCCCGCGAAAATTAACGAATTAGTAGGCGCCTGCTGCTAACACTGTGAAACCGATCATTGGCCAGCCCACTTTCGACGGTGGGTTCGGCAAATCACTGTTTCACACTCACCCATTGCAGTGGTTGTGCGATCGGTCGGCGGAGAATCCGCCACGACTTTCCTCGCGCCACACTGATGCTGCCGCTTTGCGGTTCCAGACGCGCGAATGCCCGTATGCCCTTCCCGATGATGGGGCTTTTGATATCCCTCGCACCGGTTCACGGGCTTTGGGCGGAGACAGACTGTATGGCACATCCCCGAACGACGCAGGCGGCACCGGCCGCGCGGACCCGTGCGCGGCCTCGCCTCTCGCTCAGCCTGAAACAGATCCTGCCGCTGATCATCGGCGGCGTCATGGTGGTGCTGCTCGCCCAAAAGCTGGCCGATTTCGACCTTGCGCAGGTGCGCGACGCCTTGGCGCAGATCAGCCCGTTGGCATGGGCCACATCGATGGCCCTAACCGTGATCAGCTTTCGTGCTGTGGCCCAGTATGACCTCATCGCGCATCGATTGTTGGGCACGGGCCTGCCCCGTGGGCGCGTCCTGGCCTCTGGCGCATCGGCGACCGCCTTGGCGCAAATGTTGGGCCTAGGCGTGGTGACCGGGTCATTGGTGCGCTGGCGATTGTTACGCTCCGGCACTCCCGGCCAAGATCACCCCGGTCGGGCAATGTCGATCACAGGCCTCGTGACCGGGGGCTTTTTGTTCGGCTGGGCAATCACAACCCTGATCGCCTTTGCCACGCTGCCCACTTTGGCTGGCGATGTGGCGTGGATCGGTTGGATCGTTGGGCCGCTGGCCTTTGCGTTGTGCGGTGCCTCTTTGTTTTTCCCACGGTTCACAGTGTTTGGCCGTCAGATAATCATACCCGGACTACCAACGCTTGTGGCATTGGTGCTCTGGGCCGCGATTGACACGATTGCGGCGGCGGGGGCGCTCTATGTTTTGTTGCCGCCTGACGTGGACCTGTCGTTCGCATTGTTGATCCCTGCGTTCTTGCTGGCCCTTGGGTGCGGGATCATGTCCGGCACACCCGGCGGGTTCGGCGCGTTTGAGCTGACCCTGCTCAGCATGACCCCGCCCGAGGCCGCACCAGCCATCTTGGCCGCCATCGTCGGCTTTCGACTGACATATTATGTCCTGCCCGCGATGCTCGCTGCCGGTCATGTCCTGTGGCCCGCGGACAAAGCGCTTGAACCACTCGATACACCGCAGGTCCTGCGCCACGGGCTAAGCAAGACGGGTACACCCCCAAACACAACAACAATCCGAAACGCGCCCGACCCCCTGTCCGCCTTGCTGTTTGAGCCGGGTCGTGAGGCCATTTCCAACGCGGACAACACAGGCCACTGGCTGGTGCATCGCGGCAATCAGGCAGTGATAGCGATCGGGGGCCCCTTTGGAGCCAACCACGCGCAAATGGACGCCGCGCTTGATGTGGTCTCCCGCGAGGCCGGTGTGCCGGCGGTGGTATATAAGGCGCCCCAAGCCTTGGCATCTCAGCTGCGAACATCCGGATGGTGGCAACTGCCCCTTGGCGCGGAGGCGATTGTTTTGCCCGCGCAATTTGACCTCTCGGGGCCAAGCCACCGCCAACTGCGCCGCAAACTGCGCCATGCCACTAAGGCCGATGTGGTGATTACCCACCCCAAAAACCTGCCCATGCGGGAAATGACGAACGTTGCGCAAGAATGGGCCAAGGATCACGGCGGGGAACGCGGACTATCCATGGGCCGTTTCGCGCCGCAACTGCTGCGCGCCCAGCGTGTGTATACCGCACACCACAAGGGGGGTTTGATCGCTTTCGTCAGCTTTCACGTGACCGAAAGGGGCTGGATGCTGGACCTGGTGCGGCACACCAAAACTTGCCCCGATGGGACGATGCACGCGCTTATTTGCGCAGCAATCAATGACGCAGCCAATCAAAACATCGCCCAACTTTCGCTCGATTGCGTGCCGTTTCATGCGCCTTCAGCAAAGGGTATCACGGCCCGTATTTTTAATTGGGCTCACAAACGATCACCCGGCGCGCGCGGCTTGTTGCAATTCAAAAACAGCTTCGCACCTTCGTGGACACCTCGGTACTTGATGGTAAAGGGACCCGGCGGACTGCTGCTTGGGTGTTTTGAGATCGGTAAGGCTTTGCGCCCCACTCCCCAAAGCCGCCCTCACACCCAATCCCAACCTAACTCATAATAATCATGCATAATATGCACTTGATGCATGATGTGGTGCATGGCAGGCACGGCCAACGCCGACGTATTTAGAAAGCCCTCCCCCATGACCGACCGCAATGCCTTCACCACACTTTTGTCCGAACGCGACTGGCTTTTGGCGGATGGTGCGACCGGCACGAACCTTTTCAACATGGGGCTGCAATCTGGTGATGCGCCCGAGTTGTGGAACGAAACACACCCAGAAAATATCCGCACGCTTTATCGCGGCGCGGTCGATGCGGGTTCGGATATCTTTTTGACCAACTCATTCGGTGGCAACCGAGCGCGGCTTAAATTGCACGACGCAGGCCACCGCGCCCGTGAACTGTCGCGCATCGCAGCTGAGATTGGCCGCGACATCGCAGATGCCTCCGGGCGGACAGTAATCGTTGCGGGTTCAATGGGGCCAACGGGCGAAATCATGGCCCCCCTCGGCCCCCTCACCCACGCGGATGCGGTTGAGATGTTCCATGAACAGGCAGAGGGCCTGAAAGAAGGCGGCGCAGACGTTTTGTGGGTTGAGACGATCTCGGCCCCCGAGGAATACGCCGCTGCGGCCGAGGCCGCGAAACTGGCCGGTATGCCGTGGTGCGGCACCATGAGCTTTGATACCGCAGGACGCACAATGATGGGCATGACCTCAAACGCGATGGCAGCGATGGTCGAAAAACTGGACCATCCGCCCGTGGCGTTCGGTGCAAATTGTGGGGTTGGCGCATCGGACTTGCTGCGCACCGTCCAAGGGTTTGCGGCCACCGGCACGACCCGGCCGATCATCGCCAAAGGCAACGCAGGCATCCCCAAATACCATGATGGGCACATCCACTACGACGGCACGCCCGAGGTGATGGCCACCTATGCAACAATGGCCCGCGACAGTGGCGCGCACATCATTGGCGGCTGCTGTGGGACCATGCCCGAGCACCTGCGCGCCATGCGCCAAGCACTTGAAACACAGCCCAAAAGCGACGCGCCCGACATGGACGCCATCGCGCAGGCCTTGGGTGGGTTTTCATCTGAAAGCGACGGCACCAACGCAGACACAACGCCCCAGCCGCGCACCACACGCCGGCGCCGCCGCGCCTAAGTTGGCGTGACGGAAAGCATAAAATACACATCAAAATGATCGAAAGCGTCGGTGCGAGAACGGGCAATGTCGCAAACGAGAGCGTCGTTTCTGCGACACTCCGGCACACCGAACCTGACCCAATCGCGCTAGGGGGAGACCGCGCCATGTCTGAACAAGAAGATGACATCATCCTGAGTGAACTGGATGACAATGAACTCGTCCAACAGATGTACGACGACCTGTACGATGGCCTGAAGGAAGAGATTGAGGAAGCCGTTGGAATTCTGCTGGAACGCGGATGGGCCCCTTACCGCATCCTGACCGAGGCTTTGGTGGGCGGCATGACCGTTGTCGGAAACGATTTCCGCGATGGTATCTTGTTTGTGCCAGAGGTTTTGCTGGCCGCGAATGCTATGAAGGGTGGGATGTTTATCCTCAAGCCACTCCTGGCCGAAACTGGCGCGCCCCGCGTCGGCAAAATGGTCATTGGCACCGTTAAAGGTGACATTCACGACATCGGCAAAAACCTCGTGTCCATGATGATGGAAGGCGCGGGTTTTGAGGTTGTCGATCTAGGCATCAACAACGCTGTTGAGACTTACCTTGAGGCGCTCGAAGCCGAAAAGCCCGACATCCTTGGCATGTCCGCCCTGCTGACCACGACGATGCCCTATATGAAGGTCGTCATCGACACGATGGTCGAAAAGCAGATCCGCGACGACTATATCGTCCTCGTGGGTGGTGCGCCTTTGAACGAGGAATTCGGCAAGGCCATCGGTGCTGACGCTTACTGCCGTGATGCGGCTGTCGCCGTCGAAACGGCCAAAGAATGGGTCGCGCGCAAGCACAACCAAATGGCCGCAGGCTAAGGCGCAATGGCGCTGGCAGATACACCTGTCTGCGACTTTGGCTGGCCCGCCCCGCGCTTCGCACTCAGCGATCCAAGCGGAAAAATATATGACAGCCGGGACCTTATGGGCCCCGGCGGCTTATTGGTCGCATTCATTTGCAATCACTGCCCTTATGTTATTCGCTTTGCAGAGCGGCTTGCGATGGACCTAAATGCCCTTCAGGCACAGGGCGTGGGCGTCGCGGCGATCATGTCCAACGACTATGACACCTACCCCGCAGATGCTCCGGACAAGATGGCCACTTTTGCCCAAAGGCATGGCTTCGACTTTCCTTATCTCGTGGATACGGATCAATCGGTTGCGCGCGCGTTTGGGGCCGTCTGCACGCCCGATTTTTTTGGCTTTAACGCCAGCGGTGCGTTGCAGTACCGAGGGCGGCTGGATGACGGCGAACACAAGGCCAATGCCCCCCGCCGTGCGGAACTGCGCAATGCCATGCTCCAAATCGCGGATACGGGCACCGGGCCACAGGATCAAACCGCTTCAATGGGATGTTCACTCAAATGGCGTTAGATGATGATGCACTCACCGATCACGGGCTAACCGCGAAGGGCGCGGGCCGTATTCTGCTGTTGGCCTGCGGGGCTTTGGCGCGTGAGCTGATCGACCTGCGCGATGCCAACGGGTGGGATCACATGGATCTGCACTGCCTGCCTGCAATCCTGCACAACACACCGGACCGCATCCCCGATGCTGTGCGCGCGGCCGTGGAAAAACACCGTGCCGGGTATGAGACGATCTTGGTCGTCTATGCGGATTGCGGCACTGGCGGGATGCTGCAGAAGGCCTGTGCCGAGCTTGGGGTTGAGATGATCGAGGGCCCCCATTGCTACAGCTTTTTTGAGGGTAACGCCGCTTTTGCCGCCCGCGAAGAGTTCACGGCCTTCTACTTGACGGACTTCCTTGTGCGCCAATTCGACGCTTTTGTGACCAAGCCCCTTGGCCTCGATCGCCACCCCGAGTTGCGTGATATGTACTTCGCCCACTATGAAACGCTCGTATATCAGGCCCAAACCGACGATCCCGAGCTAACAAAAAAGGCGCAAATCTGTGCCGACCGCCTTGGGCTGCGGTTTGAGCGGCGCTTTACCGGGTATGGCGATTTGGACCCTGTTCTGCGCGCACTTTAGAGGCTGGATGCGCTTGCCCCTTTCCCTCGGGCCACGCCCGGTTTAGAAGGCCCGCACACAGACGCGGGAGCCGACATGCAAGAGCCAGCCATCACCCCAGACCTGATCGCAGCCCACGGCCTTACGCCCGACGAATACGACAGCATTCTGGACATCATCGGCCGCGCGCCGACCTTTACAGAGCTGGGTATTTTCTCGGCGATGTGGAATGAGCATTGCTCCTACAAATCCTCCAAGAAATGGCTGCGCACCCTGCCTACCGAGGGTCCCCAAGTCATTTGCGGTCCCGGTGAAAATGCTGGCATCGTGGATATTGGCGACGGTCAAGCCGTTGTTTTCAAGATGGAAAGCCACAACCACCCGTCTTACATTGAACCCTACCAAGGTGCTGCGACCGGCGTTGGCGGCATCCTGCGGGACGTGTTTACAATGGGCGCCCGCCCGATTGCCGCGATGAACGCGCTATCGTTTGGCGAACCTGCACACCACAAGACCCGCCAATTGGTTCACGGCGTCGTCGAAGGCGTCGGCGGCTACGGCAATTGCTTTGGCGTGCCAACCGTTGGCGGCGAAGTCCGGTTCCACGCAGCTTATAACGGCAATTGCCTGGTGAACGCGTTCGCCGCGGGCCTCGCGGATGCGGACAAGATTTTTTACTCGGCCGCCTCCGGCGTTGGAATGCCCGTGGTATATTTGGGCGCGAAAACCGGGCGTGACGGCGTTGGCGGGGCGACAATGGCCTCGGCTGAGTTCGACGACACGATCGAAGAAAAACGACCAACGGTTCAGGTCGGTGACCCCTTCACCGAAAAACGCTTGATGGAAGCCACGCTCGAGTTGATGGCAACCGGCGCGGTTATCTCAATCCAAGATATGGGCGCTGCGGGTCTGACCTGCTCGGCCGTGGAAATGGGCGATAAAGGCGGGCTTGGCGTCCGCCTCGACCTAGAGCGCGTGCCCGTCCGCGAAAACGCAATGACGGCCTACGAAATGATGCTCTCCGAGAGCCAAGAGCGGATGCTCATGGTCCTCAAGCCCGAGCTTGAGGCCCAGGCAAAGGCTGTGTTCGACAAATGGGATCTCGACTTTGCGATCGTGGGTGAAACCATCGCCGAAGATCGTTTCTTGATCATGCATAACGGTGAAACAAAGGCTGATCTGCCGCTGTCAAAGCTGGCGTCCTCGGCCCCTGAATACGACCGCCCTTGGGTGCCCACACCAGCCGCTGAACCGTTGGAGGATGTGCCCGGGATCGACCCAATTGATGGCCTCAAGGCGCTTTTGGCGTCCCCCAACTATTGCGCCCGCAACTGGGTATTTGAGCAATACGACACGATGGTCATGGCCGACAGCGCCTGCCTTCCGGGCACAGGCGCGGGCGTAATCCGGGTGCATGGCACCGACAAGGCGCTAGCATTCACCTCTGACGTGACGCCGCGCTACGTCAAAGCCAACCCCGAAGAAGGCGGCAAACAAGCCGTCGCCGAAGCCTATCGCAACCTTGTGTCAAAGGGTGCCAAACCTCTGGCAAGCACTGACAACCTGAACTTCGGCAATCCCGAAAAGCCCGAGATCATGGGCCAATTTGTGGGCGCGATCAAAGGGATCGGTGCCGCCTGCGCCGCGCTCGACATGCCCATCGTGTCGGGCAACGTGTCGCTTTATAATGAAACCGACGGTCAAGGGATTTTGCCCACGCCTACGATTGGCGCCGTGGGTCTGCTCAACTCGCTCGACGATGCGATCCTCGGTGATGTCCGCGAAGGACACATGGCGATCTTGGTCGGTGAAACGACGGGTCATCTGGGGCAATCCGCCCTTTTGGCTGAGGTCTTTAACCGTGAAGACGGCGATGCACCCCACGTCGACCTAGAGGCCGAGGCGCGCAACGGTCAGTTCATCCTCGACAACGCGGAGAACATCAACGCGTGTACCGATTTGTCCGATGGCGGCCTCGCGATGGCGGCATTTGAGTTGGCGGAAGCCAGCGGCGTTGGCGTGACACTGGACGCGAGCGATACCCCCACCTTGTTCGGCGAAGACCAAGCTCGGTACTTGATCGCCTGCTCCTTCGACAAGGCCGAAGCTTTGATGGTTGCCGCAGCTAAAGCCGGCGTTCCGCTCACGACCGTTGGCCGCTTCGCGGGCAGCGACGTGACCCTTGGTGGCACCAGTGTCCCGCTGGCCGAACTCGCTGAGGTGTATCGCACTACGTTCGCGGCTACTTTCGCGTAACACAGCATACTCGGGCGCGCCTTTAGGTGGTGCGCCCTAATCCATCAGCAGTTGCAGGCCACTCATTCGTTTCCCGGCATTGGGGTCACGATTTTTTATGCATATGTGGCCCCACCTGCCCCGGAAGTCGCGTCCCATCCCCTTGCGGGGCCGCGCTTGCCCATCTACATCTAGGGCAGGCAACATCCGGAGACCGCACATGCCAATGCAAGCCCATGAAATTGAAAGCCTCCTGCGTGAGAGTTTTCCCGACGCGACCATCGAAGTGCAGGGCGATGACGGTGTTCATATGGCCGCCATGGTCGTTGATGCCTCTTTCAAGGGCAAAAATCGCGTGCAGCAGCAGCGCGCCGTTTATGTCGCGCTCAAAGGTAAAATGGACGGCCCCTCCGGGGAATTGCATGCTCTGGCGTTAACCACAAAAGCGCCAGAATGACACTTGGCGGCCTTCTGGCAGGCATGAGCGTGCTCGTGCTGGTCCTACTGGCCGCCCGCGCCGTTCAAGCCGTGCGCACCGAACACAAGTCAAAGCGCGGGATCGATCCGGGCCGTGGCGACACCTTAATCGACGTTAACTATGCTTCGGGCGGCGGTGGCGGTGGCCATTCTACGACAATCCGGGTCCCCAAAGACCCGCAGGAATATGCAAAGGCCTTTGTGCCAAAGGATGCGTCCCAAGACGGACCAAATGAGAGGAACGACTGATGTCTGACACCAACACCAAGATCGAAGAACTGGTCAAAAGCAGTGACGTTGTACTGTTCATGAAGGGGACCAAGTCCATGCCCCAGTGTGGTTTTTCCAGCCGCGTGGCCGGTGTGCTCAACTTTATGGGCCTTGAATATACCGATGTGAACGTGCTTGCGGACGAAGATATCCGCCAAGGGATCAAGGACTTTTCCGACTGGCCAACCATCCCTCAGCTTTATGTCAAAGGTGAGTTCGTGGGCGGTTGTGATATCATCACCGAGATGACCCTGTCGGGCGAATTGGACAGCATGCTGGAAGAAAACGGGGTGACCTTCAACAAAGAGGCTGCGGATAAGATTCGCGAAGCCAACGCCTAGCATATGGGCTCTGCGCGGGCCGTGTATATGGCCCGCGTTTTCGGCGACGATACCTAACGGGTTTATGCGCGGCCAAAAGTCCGATCGTGGTTAATCCCAACACGCTCACAACTGCTGCTGCAATCACCCGAACCACACCAAAATTCCACGGCGATGGTGCCGAATACGGCCCGTCGGGTGGTGGCAAGAGCTGGATCTGACCGATCAGGGATATCCCTTTTCGGTGGCTATCCGAAAAGATGAGCCCCTTTTCCAGCCCCCATTTCCCCGCGCCTAAACGATCAACGCCCGCAGGCCGCTGCGCGTAGTGCTTCACTGAATGGTGGGCAACCGATTTGGCATCAGCCCCCCGTCCCTTCCGGACCAATTCCGCACGACCACGTTTTTCGGCAACCGAGCCAGGGTCAGGCACCTGCCAACTCGCACCAACGTCAGGATGGATAACAGACGCCGCACCCTGCACAGGCCACGCCAGTAGAAACATACATCCAAGTAGTAAAAAGGCACGCATGGGGGCTCCTCAGTCGCAGCAGTCAATCACTGCCACAGGCCTAGCCCCTCATGCTTAATGAACCTCTAAGTCGGGCATTTTTCTTCTTTACCAAGGTTACTCAACTGCCCGACCCCAAAGAGCCCTATCTTTCGTCCGCGCGGCCTTTGCCAAGGTGCTTGCGCAAACGGGACGGCGTCGATCTTGTCTTGCCTTTGAAGGGGTTAGCATCCGACTGCGACCGCAGGAACAACCGCACAGGCGTGCCGGGCATATCAAAATCCTCACGCAAACCGTTAACAAGGTAACGCGTATAGCTTGCGGGCATTTTGTCAGGGTGCGAGCACATCACAACAAAGCCCGGCGGACGGGTCTTTGCCTGGGTCATGTAGCGGAGTTTAATACGTTTTCCCTGTGGCGCGGGGGGCGGGTGCGCCTCAACCATGCCCGTGAGCCAGCGGTTCAATTGCGATGTGCTGACGCGGCGGTTCCAAACCGAATGGGCTTTCATGATGGCCTGTTGCAGCCGGTCTAACCCACGCCCAGTCTTAGCCGATACGGTCACAAGCGGCGCGCCCCGCAGCTGTGGCAAGAGACGCTCAAACTGCTCTCTCAGATCGCGCAGCTTTTCTTGTTTGTTCGGCTCGATGTCCCATTTGTTCACAGCCACAACAACGGCACGGCCCTCACGTTCGGCCAGATCGGCGATACGCAAGTCCTGCTGCTCAAACGGAATTTCCGCATCCAGCAGAACAACAACAACCTCTGCGAACTTGACCGCACGCAACCCGTCGGACACCGAAAGCTTTTCGAGCTTTTCCACGACCTTGGCGCGCTTGCGCATACCGGCGGTGTCGAAAATCCGCATTGGGACGCCGTCCCAATCGAAAGGCAGCGCAATAGAGTCACGCGTGATCCCCGCCTCAGGACCGGTCAGCAAACGCTCTTCACCGATGATTTTGTTAATCAGTGTTGATTTGCCTGCGTTCGGCCGCCCTACAACCGTGATTTTTAATGGCTTCTTTACGGTTGGGGCGAAATCGGGCAGCTCTTCGCCGTCTTCGATGTCCCAATCAATCTCGACATCTGTCTCGGTCTCATCAACCTCGGCAGCTTCTTCGGCGGCCTCAATCAGCGGACGCAGCATGCCGGCCAACTCGGCCATCCCCTCACCGTGCTCAGCCGATAAGGCAAGCGGCTCCCCGAGGCCGAGCGCGTATGCCTCTAGCAGACCGGCCTCAGCGGCACGGCCCTCCGCCTTGTTGGCAGCCAGCAAAACAGTGCCCCCTTTGCGGCGCAGAATATCGGCAAACACTTCGTCCGCAGGAGAAACGCCCACGCGGGCATCAATCACGAACAGCGCAACATCGGCCATCTCAACCGCGCGCTCCGTCAGGCGGCGCATGCGCCCCTGTAGGCTGTCGTCTGTCGCCTCTTCTAGGCCCGCCGTGTCGATCACGGTAAAGCGCAGATCACCGAGCCGTGCCTCACCTTCACGCAGGTCGCGGGTCACACCCGGCTGGTCATCGACCAACGCAAGACGTTTGCCCACAAGGCGGTTAAACAGGGTCGATTTACCCACATTGGGGCGGCCGACAATGGCGAGGGTCAGAGACATGATGGACTCACTGCAGGAATAAGACCCCGCCCTTACCCCACTCCTGCGGCGATCTCAACGGTAGGCGTGCAAAGTCCCGCGGCCACCCATCACATAGAGCGTGTCGTTCATCACAATCGGACGGGACGCGCCGCCACCGGGAATGTCGCTTTCGTGGGTCTGGGCCCCAGTTTCGGGGTCAAATCCGCGCAAAACACCGTCCGTTGCGGCCAGCCACACCTGTCCGCCCGCAAGGATAGGCCCAAAATGGGCGTAAACGGTTTTGCGGCGGTTCAGGCGATTGGCCGCAAAGAACGGCAGATCGGCAGCCCAGATTTGCGCGCCTGTTTCGACATCAAGGCGGACGAGTTGGTTGCGGTCGGTCACGAAATAGACCGAACCAGCTACGGGCAGAGCCGGGCTCAGCGCGCCCTCGGTCGCTGTCCAGTTGCGGGCGCCCGAGAACGCATCCATCGAAACCATGCGGCCCGCTGGCGTGCCCGCGTACAGCGTGCGGCCAGCGACCACGGGATCAGACGCGATGTCCGACAGGTTGCTATAGGCCACGCCACGGCGGTTGCCCGCAACGGTGTTACCCCAAACGCGGATGCCGGACTGACGCAGGGCGGCAATCAACTCACCCGAGCCAAGCGGAAAAATAACCAAACGATCCGTCAAAGCGGGTGCAGGCGCACCTGCAAGTGTTGCAACAACCGGCGCGCCGGGCAGTTCCCAGCGGATGCGACCATCGCTCAGATCAATCGCCCAAGCCCGGCTATCGCGGCTGACGAGATAGGCAAACCCACCACCAAACGTGGGCGAGGTCAGGGGCGCATCTAGACGTTGCACCCATTGCTCAGCCCCTGTCTCAGGGTCCAGCGCGTGAAAATTACCAAATCCCGTAGTCGCGTAGAGCACCCCATCGTGCAGCCCAAGCCCACCGCCCGATGCATCGCCATCACGCTCATACGCGGGGGTCAGATCAGCGCGCCAAAGCACATCACCGGCCTCAGACACGGCCGTGACCGCGCCTTCTGCATCCATCGCAAAAATCCGACCATCCGCCGCGACAGGATCAACCGTCAAAAGCGTGCGGCGCCCATTGCCTTTGCCGATACCAACCGACCAGACGCGTTTGGGCGCAGCTGCCAGCGCGGCATGGGGCATCACGCCCGCCGCAGAGCCAGTCCGAACAGGCCAAGCATCAATGGTTTGAGCAGCCGGGAGCGTTATGGCCTGCGCCTGCGCAAGGGCCTCTTGGCTGAGCGCTACGGCCGTATCCGCCCGCACCGGTTCGCGTGTGCCCGGCAGGATCGTCGCACGCTGTGAGCATGCCGACATCAGCACCAAGGCCACCCCTAGGATCGCTACGTGTTTCATGCCTGTGCCCTCGGTTCGTCGTCTTTGCCGTCACGCGGCGGTTTCATCCCCGGGTGTGACCCCCGATGCTGCGTTATGCAGGTGTGGGGTTGCTCCCAAGTGCAACAATCACCTGCAAAGCACGGCGGCGCAAGGTGTCTGTCGCGCCCGGCTCTTCTAGCAGTTGTTGCAACAATGTGATCGCACCAGAAGCATTGCCCGCCTCAAGCTGACGCAAGGCCTGTTGCTCGATCGCCAGCGGGCGGAACGGCGTGCCCGGTGTGGCCAATTCTTCAAGAATGCGCGTGTCCCGTGCCCCGTCACCGGTGCCGCCCGACATCTGCGCCTTTAACAGTGCCAATTGGCGATACAGCGGCGGCAGGCCGTCCGTCTCGGCCAAGGTTTGTAGAGCCGCAGCCGTTTCAGCACGGTCAGCCCCATCCACCGCCCCTGTGCTGGCCAGCAGCAAGGTCTTGACCAGCTCTTGGTTCGCGTCGGCGGTGGGCAATTCTTCTAGCAGGGTTGGGTTTGCATCCCCGGCCAGCCCGGCCAGAACCGCATCACCAAAGGCCTGCGCCTGCGCTTGGGCGCGCGCCTTGCTCCATTCATTATAGGCAGCCCCGCCAACGAGGCCGAAAATGATCAATCCCGCAAGCCAGCCCCATTTACGCATCAGCGCAAACAGCTTGTCGCGGCGCACCTCTTCGGTGACTTCTTCGATAAAACTGTCTGTATTGGACATGATCTGCTCCCCAAACGCCACGAGACGACCCCTTGGGCCACCCGATCCTCACTTCGCATTTAGCCCAGCCGGCATAAGGATGCCAAGGCGAAAGGCATCCGTCGCGACACCTTGCAAAAAACGACAACAGTGCATAAACCTGAACTGACCGGTTCAGAAAGTGCAGGCTTAGCCGCACCCTGAGCCCACGGGTCGTGCCATAACGCCTACGTTGGAGCCCTAAATGAAATTCTTTCCGCTGGTTACAGCCGTTCTTGTGACCGTTATTTTGTTCTTTGCAGTCCTCCAGCGGGACGTGCTGTTTGATTTCGCCGGGCGGGATACCGATGCAGAGGCCGCGCCTGAGGGGCCCGCACCGCAACCGCAGCAGACGGTCGCCCAGACGAATTCAAGCACCGCAGAAGCGGGTGGTATTGCCGTGATGGCCCGCGCCTCTGTCGCGCAAAACATCGAAAACGCTGTTTTGTTGCGCGGTCAGACCGAGGCGGCCCGCGATGTTATCGTGCGCGCCGAAACAAGTGGCACGGTTGTCTCCGAACCCCTGCGCAAGGGCGCCCGGGTTGATCAGGGCACATTGCTGTGCCGCCTTGATCCCGGCACCCGCGGCGCGACATTAGCGGAAGCAGAGGCGCGTTTGGCCGAAGCTCGCGCCCGCGTCCCCGAAGCCGCCGCACGCGTGGCCGAAGCGGAAGCCCGCGTCCATGAAGCCGAAATCAACGAAGTCGCAGCGAGCCAATTGTCTGAGGGCGGCTTTGCCTCTGCCACCCGCGTGGCCAACGCCGAAGCCGCGCTTAGCTCTGCCAAGGCCACGCTGAGTGCCGCGAAATCGGGCCTCGAAAGTGCGGGTGCGGGTATCCGTGCCGCCGAAGCCACCGTTGACCGCGCTCAAGATGATCTGGGGAAACTCGACATCAGCGCGCCGTTCTCTGGCCTGTTGGAAAGCGACAGCGCCGAGTTGGGATCGCTTTTGCAGGCGGGTGACCCTTGCGCCACCGTCATCCAGTTGGACCCCATCAAACTGGTGGGCTTTGTCCCCGAAACGCAGCTTGGCCTCATTGAGGTCGGCGCGAATGCCGGCGCGCAGCTGGCCTCCGGCGAGGATTTACGCGGCAACGTTACGTTTCTGGCCCGCTCGGCGGATGAAACCACCCGCACCTTCCGCGTCGAAGTCACCGTGCCCAACCCCGACTGGTCCCTGCGTGACGGCCAAACAGCCGAAATCGTGATCACCGGGGGCGGAATGCGCGCGCATCTTTTGCCCGCATCCTCGCTAACGCTGGATGACCGGGGCGTTCTGGGCGTGCGCATCATTGATGCCGAACGCCGCGCACAGTTTGCCGCCGTCACCGTCATCCGCGATACAGTCAACGGCGTATGGGTTAGCGGTCTGCCAGAGGCCGCAGACGTCATCCTGATCGGTCAGGAATACGTGACCGATGGCGTACCCGTGGTGCCCAGCTTTGAGGAACTCAGCCAATGACAGGCATCGTCGATTGGGCCGCTGAACGGGCCCGCATGGTCATAGCCTTCGTGATCCTGTCGATCATGGCGGGCACGTTGGCCTATGTGGGCCTGCCCAAAGAGGGTGAGCCGGACATCGACATTCCGGGCGTCTTCGTCTCGGTCCCGTTCCCCGGCATCTCGGCCACGGACAGCGAAAAGCTGCTGGTCAAACCGATGGAAACCAAGCTCAAAGAGCTAGACGGCCTGCAAAGCATGACCGCCACCGCATCTGAGAGTTTTGCAGGCATCTTCCTTGAGTTCGAATTCGGCTGGGACAAAAGCGCGACCATCGCCGATGTGCGCGACAAGATGAACCAAGCTGAGGCGGAATTCCCTGAGGGTGGTGAGCAATACGAAATCTCTGAGATCAATTTCTCCGAGTTCCCCATTCTGGTCGTCAGTCTTTCGGGTCCTGTGCCCGAACGCACCCTGCTGCGGCTGGCCCAAGACCTCCAGACCGAACTGGAAGGCATGGGCGCGGTCCTCGAAGTGGGGCTTGCCGGTCACCGCGATGAGATGCTGGAGGTCATTATCGATCCCCTCGCCCTAGAGGCCTATAACGTCACCGCTGGTGAGTTGATCAACGTCGTAACCAACAACAACCTTCTGGTGCCCGCGGGCGCGGTAGAAACCGACCAAGGCGCGTTCCCGGTCAAAATTCCGTCCTCCTTCGATGCCCCCGAAGACGTCTACAACCTGCCGGTCAAAACCAACGGCGACCGTGTCGTAACGCTCGGTGATCTGGCGCAGATCAACCTGACGTTCGAAGACCCCATCAGCACCGCGCGCTACAACGGTGCGCCCACGGTTGCGTTGCAAGTGATCAAGCGCAAGGGGTTCAACATCATGGATACCGCCGCCGAAGTGCGCGCGGTTGTGGACGCCGAAGTCGCCCAATGGCCCACCGAATTGCAACGCGCGGTCAGCGTGTCGGCCACGTTGGACCAGTCGCGCACGGTCCGCTCGATGATCTCCCAGCTCGAAGGCTCGGTCCTGACGGCCATCGCACTGGTAATGATCGTGGTGCTGGCGTCACTGGGCACGCGGTCCGCTTTGCTGGTGGGCTTCGCGATCCCAACCTCGTTCCTGCTGTGCTTTGCACTTCTGGCGGTCATGGGCATCGCGATTTCCAACATCGTGATGTTCGGGCTGATCCTTGCCGTCGGCATGCTTGTGGACGGCGCGATTGTCGTGGTCGAATACGCGGATAAGAAAATCCAAGAAGGCAAAGGCCCAATGCAGGCCTTTGTCGAGGCGGCCAAGCGAATGTTCTGGCCGGTCGTTTCCTCCACGGCGACAACGCTTTGCGCCTTCCTGCCGATGCTATTTTGGCCCGGTGTTCCCGGCGAATTTATGGGGATGCTGCCCGTCACGCTGATCTTCGTCCTCTCGGCGAGCCTTGTGGTGGCCCTGGTTTACTTGCCTGTGATCGGGGGCGTCTCAGCCCGCCTTAGCCGCATTTTTGAGCGCGGCTCAGCGGTCCTGCGGGCTATCCTGCCCTATTGGGCGCGCCTGATCCTCACGGTCTTTGCGGGCTGGCTGATGTTCACCTTTGCGCTGCAAACCATCAACCCCGGCTACATCCTTGGCATATCGCCCGAGACACCTGCCGTCCTCGCAACCCTGCCCGGCGCGCTGTTGTTCGTGGCTTCTGCGATGCTGATGTCGACGGCGCTTGGCTCGGTCACGATTGCCCGCAAGGCGCGCAAGGTGCAGGGCTATCGCCGCACGCCCTTTGGCACGCTGATGCACGCTATTGTCGGCAACCCGGTTATGCCAATTGTTGCGGTGATGGCTGTGATCATCTTTGTGGTTTCGACGTTCAGCTACTTTGGCAAAAACAATAACGGCGTTGAGTTCTTCGTCGAATCCGAGACCGAAGCCGCAATCGTTTATGTTCGTGCCCGCGGGAACCTTTCGCTCGACGAAAAGGACCGTCTGCTGCAACGCGCCGAGGCAGAGGTGCTTGCAACCTCAGGCATCCAATCGGCCTTTGCCTTCGCGGGTGATGGCGGGTTGAACCAAAACACAGGCGGCTCCGCCCCGCCCCGCGACACCATCGGCCAAATCTCGATTGAGATGATCCCGTGGGAAGATCGTCCAACCGTTTCGGCCCCGTGGTTCGACATTCCCCTGATCGGCTACACGGTGAACAAAACCATCGTGGACCCCGCGTTTGACGGTGACACAATCGCGGAGGATTTGCTGGCCCGCGTGCGTGCAATTCCGGGCATCAAGGCCGACCTGATTGCACAGGACCGTGGCCCCGCCAGCGGCAAGCCCATCCACCTGCGGCTATCAGGGGATGATCCCATCGCCCTGCAAGCGGCCACACAAAGCACGCTGGCCCAGTTCAACGCCACCCCCGGCGTCATCGACATCGAAGACAGCCTGCCCCTGCCCGGCATCGACTGGGAAATCACCGTCGACGTCGAAAAGGCGGGCCGCTTTGGCGCAGACGTCGCGACCGTCGGCGCGATGGTCCAATTGGTCACGCGGGGGCTCTTGCTCGATACGATGCGGGTCCCCTCCTCCGATGAAGAGATCGAGATCCGCGTTCGCCTGCCAGAAAAAGACCGCGTCCTCTCGACGCTCGATAGCCTCAAGGTGCGCACGTCCGGCGGCTTGGTGCCTCTTGCCAACTTCATCACTCGGCAACCCGTGCCGCGCTTGGCAGAGATCAACCGCTTTGACGGCAAACGTTATTTCGACGTGAAGGCAAATGCCGTGACTGGCGTTCTGATCTATGATCTGACGCCTTTGGACGCAGACGGCGCACCGCTTGAGGATGGCACCGCCCCGCTCGGGCTGGGCTCCGAATTGACGCCCGAACAGGTCGCAGCGGGTGAGCCGTATAACCTGCAACTCGTGACCCGCGCCACCGGGATCGGCGCCTTGCTGGGCCTCTCACAGGACAGCGTGGCGTATCACAACATCACCGAGCTGCGCGGCACCGCAAATCTGGACCAAATCAGCCGTGACGTTGCGGATGGTAAGTCACAGGTTACTTATGTTCCCCTCACTCCGAATGAGCGGATCGCCACCCTTAACGAATGGCTCGACACCAATCCGTTCGCCGCGACTGTCGCGTGGGAATGGACCGGCGACCAAGAGGATCAAGCCGAAAGCCAAGCCTTCCTCAGCCAAGCCTTTATCGGTGCTTTGGGCCTGATGTTCATCATCCTGCTGGCGCAGTTTAACTCGGTCTATAACGCCGTTTTGGTCCTGCTTGCGGTGGTCTTGTCTACGGCGGGTGTTTTGTGGGGTATGCTGCTTTTGGGGCAGACATTTTCGATCATCATGACCGGGACCGGGATCGTCGCGTTGGCGGGGATCGTCGTGAACAACAACATTGTGCTGATCGACACCTATCAAGAATACGCGCGCTACATGCCCCGGATTGAGGCGATCACCCGCACCGCAGAGGCACGCATTCGCCCCGTTCTGCTGACGACGCTCACGACGATGGCGGGCCTTGCACCCATGATGTTCGGCCTGTCGTTCGACTTTATCGGCGGAGGATATTCGCTCCAAAGCCCGACGGCCCTGTGGTGGATCCAGCTGGCAACAGCGGTGGTGTTCGGCCTCGGGATCGCAACGGTCCTGACGTTGATCTTTACCCCCTCAATGCTGGCAATCCGGTATTGGGCCACGCACTACGTGCTCGCGCTCGCGCGTTTATTGGGGCGGCTTAGCCTTGGGCGCAGTTCACAAGCGGCTGAGGATTTCGCCCTACGCCGCGCAGCCCGCCGCAGAGGCCTACCAGAGATGATCTGGACAGAGGACGCCGCGACTGAGGAGGCTCCGCAGGAGCCAGAGGTCGAAACCATTGCAGAGGCCCTCCCCGAAAAGCCCGAGCCAAGCACAGAGCCAGAGGCCGAGGGGGCCGATGATCCAACACCACCCTCACCGCTACGCGCCGCTGAATAAAGACGCAAAGGCCCCCAAGAGTTTACCTCTTGGGGGCCTTTTCAATGAGATCAAAGCACTTGGAGCGCGCGGTGCGCGCGCCCACTGGGCGGATGTCAGCCCAGGGCGTCGTCACACCGACCACACACGCCGGTGTGCGCATGGGTACCGACGTCAGGCAGGATTTTCCAACACCGCTGGCATTTCTCGCCCTCTGCCTTGGCAAAGGTCACCGACACGCCCGGCACATCGTCCAACGTGAACGCGCCATCACCCGCATCTGCGACCGAGATCGCCGAGGTGATGCAGATGTCGTCAAAGTCCACTGTATCCAGCACGGCCTTGGTAGCCGCATCGACGTGCACGCTAGGGGCCGCCTCTAGGCTCGCACCAATGGTCTTTTCGCGGCGCTCAATCTCTAGCGCGCCGGTCACGACCCTGCGAACCGCGCGGATGGTGGACCACTTCGCGGCCAGCGCTTCATTGCGCCATGTGCTGGGTGTCTCGGGGATGTCCTCTAGGTGGACCGAGGCCCCTTCACCGGGGTTCCGCTCCAACCAGACTTCTTCCATCGTGAACACCAGCACAGGTGCAAGCCACGTGGTCAGGCGGTGGAACAGGATGTCCAACACCGTCCGCGCCGCGCGACGCCGCGCCGTATCACCGTCGCAATACAATGCATCCTTGCGCACGTCGAAATAGAAGGCCGACAACTCAACCGTGCAGAACTGGAACACCGCGTTCCAGACGCCGGGGAAGTCATAGGCATCATAGCCTGCACGCACCTGTTCATCCAATTCCGACAGACGGTGCAGAACCCATTGTTCCAGCTCTGGCATATCGGCCGGCTCCACGCGGTCCGCGTCAGAAAAGTCCGAGAGCGCCCCCAATAAGAACCGCATCGTGTTGCGCAAACGCCGATAGCTATCGGCCACACCCTTGAGGATTTCATCACCGATGCGCAGATCAACTGTGTAGTCAGCTTGCGCCACCCACAGCCGCAGGATGTCGGCGCCGTACTGCTTGACCACCTTTTCAGGCGCAACCGTGTTGCCAACAGATTTGGACATCTTGTTGCCCTTGGCATCCAGCGTAAAGCCGTGGGTCAGCACGCCACGATAGGGCGCGCGCCCCCGCGTACCGCAGGCCTGAAGCATAGACGAATGGAACCAACCGCGGTGCTGATCGGTGCCTTCTAGGTACAGATCCGCCAAACCATCGTCCGAGCCGTCGGTGCGGTCGCGCAGGGTAAAGGCATGGGTCGAACCGGAATCGAACCATACATCAAGAATATCCATTACCTGATTGTATTCATTCGGATCTACGATCCCCGCAAGGAAGCGTTCCTTGGCCCCGTCTTTGTACCACGCATCAGCGCCCTCGGCTTCAAACGCGGCATTAATGCGGGCGTTGACCTCAGCGTTGCGCAACAAGAAATCGGGATCATCATGCGCCGCACCGACCTTGGTAAAGCAGGTCAGCGGCACACCCCAAGCACGTTGGCGCGACAGCACCCAGTCAGGGCGGGCCTCGATCATCGAATGCAACCGGTTGCGCCCGGTTTGAGGCGTCCACGTCACCAACTGATCAATGGACGTCAGGGCGCGTTCGCGGATGGTTTTGCCATACTCGTCCATGCCATCGTTCAGCGGTACGTCGATCGCCGCAAACCATTGCGGACGGTTCAACCGGATCACCGGCGCCTTGGAGCGCCACGAATGCGCATCCTTCAGCGTGATCCGGCGCGAGGCCAAGATGCCCCCAACCTCGATCAGCTTGGCAATGACAGCTTTGTTCGCGCCACCGGGTTTCCCGTTGGGACGGATCACTTGCTCGCCTGCGAAAAACGGCAGGTCAGCCCGGAAAGAGCTGTCATCAAGGATGTTGTAGGTCATCGGCAGTTTGTGCGTCACGCCGATGGCATAGTCATCGTCACCGTGGCTGGGCGCAGTGTGGACAAAGCCCGTACCCGCATCATCCGTGACGTGATCCCCCGCCAAAAGCGGCACGTCAAAATCCCATTCGCCCGACGCGCCTTCGGCACCGCGCAGGGGGTGAGCACAGGTGATCTTGGCCAATTCATCCGCCGATACATCGCGCACACGGCGATACATATCGGACGTCAAACGGGCGGCACCCAGTGCCTCTTCGGCCAGATCGTCAGCCAGCAAATACCGCGCACCGATGGTGGCCCAACATTCCTCGGGCCGGCCAGTGACCTCGTACAAACCATACGAGATGCGCGACCCAAAGCAGATCGCGCGGTTCTGCGGGATGGTCCATGGCGTGGTCGTCCAGATCACGACCTTGCACGGCGCGCCCAGATCGGCACCACCTGCGACCACCTCAAACGGTACCCAGATCGCCTCTGACTGACGCTCATGGTACTCGACCTCAGCCTCCGCCAGCGCGGTTTTCTCAACCGGGGACCACATTACCGGCTTGGACCCTTGGTAGAGCGAACCGTTCATCACAAAGGTCTGGAATTCCTCCGCGATCACGCGCTCGGCGTGGAAATCCATCGTCAGATAGGGTTGATCCCAGTTGCCCGTGATCCCCAGCCGCTTGAATTCTTCGCGCTGGATATCAACCCAACCGCGCGCAAAATCCCGACATTCTTGGCGGAATTCAATAACATCCACAGCGTCCTTATCACGGCCCTTCTGGCGGTACTTTTCCTCGATCTTCCACTCGATGGGCAAACCGTGGCAGTCCCAGCCGGGGATATAGCGCGCATCGCGGCCCTGCATTTGCTGCGAGCGGACAACCATATCCTTAAGGATTTTGTTCAGCGCGTGACCGATGTGGAGGTTGCCGTTGGCATAGGGCGGGCCGTCGTGCAGCGTAAAGGGCTTGCGGCCCGGGCGCTGGCGCAACTGGCCATATACGTCAAGCGCTTGCCAGCGTGCCAGCCACTCGGGCTCACGCTTGGGCAGGCCCGCACGCATCGGAAAATCCGTTTTTGGCAGGTTCAGGGTGTCTTTGTAGTCAAGGGGTGTGTCGGGGGTCTCGGCGGTCATCGCGCGTCATCCTAAATGTCATAAAGGGGTTTTGGGGTGCGGCGGCGCGAGGTCTCATACGCCTTTGCCCGGCGGCTCAACGTTCAGAGCGCCGGGGATATAATTCGAAAAATAATCAAGCGACCCAACATGGAAGCCCTTATAGGCACCCATCCGCGACCCGACAACCCAAGAACACCGCCAGTTCTGTCTGCCGTGTTATGGCCATCAGCCTTCGGCTTTAGACCCGAACAACCCGGTCAACGCCCGCCCCACGACGCCCGAAACCGAAGGCCGGGATTGCGCCACAAAGGGCAGCGGGCGGCACACCTCAATCGCGGCCACACCCACACGCGCGGTCAGCGCCCCGTTCACGATGCCTTCGCCAAACCGGCGTGACACCTTGGACAGCAACCCGCCCCCAGCGACCGAACTGATCAGATCATCGCCCACCGCCACCGCCCCCGTCGCCACAAGGTGCGTGAGCACCGAGCGCGTCAGCCGCCAATTGCCCAGCACTCCACCGCGCCCGCCGTAAATCTCAGCGATGCGGCGGATCATCCGAAGGTTCGCGGCAAGGGCGGCAACCACGTCCGCCAGCGCAAGCGGGACCAAGGCCGTAACGGTTGCAACTTGGCGGGCGGCGGCTTCAACCTCACGGGTGGCGCGGGCATCTAGGGGGGCGAGCAACGCGGTCTCAGCCAGCGCGAGTTGCGCGTCGGCGTCGAACACATCGGCACTTGCCTCGGCCAAACGGTCCTGCCCCCACCGCATATCAGCGCGCCCGACATAAAGCGCGGTCAGCCGCGCCGTCAGCGCGCGCGCAGCGGTCAGGTCAGTCACTTCTGCGGCAGCCGCCTTGATCCCATCTATCCGTTTGAGCCGCGCAAGTGTCGCGAATTCGCGCACCGCGATCACCGCCAGAACCGCGACAAAGGCTGCGCCTAAGCCGGTCGCGATCCAGCCCAGAACAGGATTTGCGGCCAACAGGTCCGTCACGAAACCCCATGCCGCTACTGATATCACAAACGTCAACAGCGACAGGAGCAGGCCCCAGAACAGCCGCGCCAAAACCGAAGGTCGCCGCGCGGCTAATGCCGCGACACTCTGCATCGCGTGCCCGTCGGGGGCCATTTCGGGCATGGCCTCGGGCACGGGCGGCGCGTCCGCCGGATGGGGGTGCCCGCCTGCCAACGCATCTGCGTTACCCTCTGCATCAAGGTCAAAAAAGACCGGACCGGACTTGGGGCCTTTGGACTTGGGCATCGCGATCTCCTTACCGCAACCGATCCGCGAGCAGGAACTCCGCGGCGCGGTCCATGCGGATATGTGGGGGGCCGGCACCGGGCCGCAAGCTGTTCGGCGCGGGCTGAAACCGCATGATGTTATACTCCGCATCCAACCACGTCTGCGCGCCGCTGCGCGCGGGGTTCAGCAGTTGATCCGGGTTGGCCGGCAACAGGCCGGGGTATAGCGCGGCCTCCTTGCCGGTATCCAACAAATGGCCTCGCACAACGCCCAACTCACGGCCTCTATGCGTGCGCAGTTCCTCGGATGTTGTCCGCAAGGCCGCGATGGACATCGCATGGGTTTTTGCGCCGGAAAAATCGACGCGAGCGCGTGCCTCCTGCACGAGTGCGGAGGTCAACGCCGTCAATTGCGCGTGTTGTGTGTGATGAAGATGGTCGGCCTTGGTCGCGGCAAAAAGGACCTTATCCACACGCCGCCGCATCAACAAACGGCTCAGAAACGCGTTGCGCCCGGGTTTGAAAGCGCCCAGCAGATCGGCCATGGCGACGCGCAATTCATCCACCGCACGCGGGCCTGCATGCAGCGCGCCCAAAACGTCGATCAAGATGATCTGACGGTCCAAGCGCGCAAAATGATCGCGAAAGAACGGTTGCACGACGCGCGCCTTGTAAGCCTCATACCGGCGGGCCATTTCGCGCCCTAATGAGCCGCGCGCCATGGTCGGGGCATCAAGCGGAACGAATGTCAGCGCAGGTGAACCCGCAAGATCACCGGGCAAAAGAAAGCGCCCCGGCGTACAGTCTTGGGCGCCTTGCGCGCGCGCCGCTTGAAGGGCCGCCGTGTAGGTTTGCGCCAGTTTCTGTGCCGTGGGCTCAGAATGTTTGGCGGCACTATCGACGCCGCGCAAAGCCGCAAGCGTGTCCGTTGCGCCCCACGCGGCCAGCCGTGCCATCGTACGCTGCGACCACGCCGCATAGTCCATATCCAGCAACGCCAGATCCAAGACCCATTCGCCGGGATAATCTACGATATCTAAATGCACGGTGCGCGGCCCTTGCAGCCCGCCGAGCAGCCCACCGGGCCGAACCTTGAGCGACAGCCGCAACTCAGACACCGTGCGCGTGCCCTCGGGCCAATGCGGCGTGGCACCGGTGAGGGCCGCCAGATGCCCCTCATAGTCAAAGCGCGCGACAGTGTCGTTCGGTTGCGGCTGAAGAAACGCGGTTTCAATCTGGGGGCTAAGCCCGGGCATGCGCCCCCGCTCGATCAGATTGGCGATCAGTGAGGTGATAAAGACGGTCTTGCCCGCGCGGCTGAGCCCAGTAACACCGAGGCGGATCGTCGGTTCAAAGAGCGCACCAGAAACTTTGTCAGACACTCCTTCAACGCCGCGCAACAGCGCGTCCGCCACTCGATCCACTACCATATCAGCCCTTTCTTTGGCCCCATTGGAACATAAGCATGGGGGGCCGGTTTTGTGTAGGGTCTTGTCGCGCGCAGTTTCGCAGGCTAGGCCCACGCCATGCCCAGATATGCGATGATAGTGGAATACGACGGCGGCCCCTTTGCAGGGTGGCAACGCCAAGATGGCCCCGCCAGTGTGCAACAAACGCTGGAGGAAGCGCTGCGGCGGCTTGACCCTGATGTGCCCTCGATTGCGGCGGCGGGGCGCACCGATGCAGGCGTTCACGCGACGGGTCAGGTGGCCCACGCGGATATGACCCGCCCGTGGGAGCCGTTTCGCCTGCGTGAGGCGCTGAACTATCACCTCAAGCCCGCGCCCATCGCGATCACAGCACTTGAGCCTGTCGCGGATGATTGGCACGCCAGATTTTCTGCGCGCGAGCGGCGGTATCTGTTCCGGCTGATCGCGCGCCGTGCGCCTGTAACATTCGACCGAGGACGCGTGTGGCAAGTGCCGGGGCCCCTGTCCTTGGAGCCGATGCAGGCCGCAGGCCGCATGTTGGAGGGCCTGCATGATTTCACGACCTTTCGCGCGTCGATTTGCCAAGCCAAGTCGCCAGTTAAAACGCTTGATGAAGTGATTGTCACCGAACACCCCTACCCCGGAGGACGCGAATTTCAGTTTCGGTTCCGCGCACGGTCATTTTTGCACAATCAAGTCCGGTCCATGGTGGGAACCTTGGAACGCGTGGGCGCCGGTGCGTGGGCACCAGAGGACGTGGCCGGGGTTTTGGCCAGTGCCGATCGCAGCCGGTGCGGGCCTGTGTCCCCGCCGCAGGGGTTGAGCCTTGTTGGCGTTGGCTACGACGTGGACCCTTTTACAGGCTGATCTGTTGCGCACGGTGGGTGAATGGTCCACGCGCTGCGCGGTTTTTTGAGTATTTTGGGAACAAAGGAGGCGGCGTGGACCTATTGGGCTGCGCGCACCGCAGATTTCAATGTACTTTTGGCTGAGTTAACAGAGGATTGTGGCGCGATTTTCTGTTGCGGGACATGATTTCGAATGATGAACTCTGCGCCAAAGCGCGGCGCTTATGTCACGTTGAGGAAAGCGACATAATTGGTTAGATAGGCTTACCAATTAAGACTAAGGGGCGAGAAATGGCTGTTATAACGACTGTGGATGATCTTAAGCGTATTTATAAGCGTCGCGTTCCGAAGATGTTTTATGACTATGCCGAAAGCGGCAGCTGGACCGAGCAGACGTTTCGCGAAAATACCACTGATTTTGATCAGATCCGCCTGCGTCAGCGCGTAGCGATGGATATGACCGGCCGCACGACCAGAACGCAGATGCTGGGCGAAGATGTGGCAATGCCCGTGGCCCTTGCTCCTGTGGGCCTGACCGGCATGCAAAGCGCCGATGGTGAGATCAAGGCCGCCCGCGCGGCGGAGAAATTTGGTGTGCCGTTCACGCTGTCAACCATGTCGATTTGTTCGATTGAGGACGTTGCAGAGAATACGACCAAGCCGTTTTGGTTTCAGGTATATACCCTGAAAGACGACGATTTTATGCAGCGCTTGATGGACCGGGCACGAGCCGCAAATTGTTCGGCCCTTGTGATTACCGTGGACTTGCAGATGCTTGGGCAGCGGCACAAGGATTTGAAAAACGGCCTGTCCGCTCCGCCAAAGCTGACCGTGCGCAGTGTTGCGGACATGATGACCAAGTGGAGCTGGGGCCTTGGAATGTTGGGCACCAAGCGACGGTTTTTCGGCAATATCGTCGGCCACGCAAAGGGGGTGACGGATCCGTCCAGCCTATCGTCATGGACGGCGCAAGCGTTTGATCAAGCGCTCGATTGGGACCGGATCGCGCAGTTGCGTAAAATGTGGGGCGGCAAGATAATCGTCAAAGGCATCTTGGACGTCGAGGACGCCCGGAAGGCCGTGAATGTTGGGGCCGATGCAATCATCGTGTCCAACCATGGCGGGCGTCAGTTGGATGGCGCGTTGTCGTCCATCCGTATGTTGCCCGACATCGTCGATGCCGTGGGCGAGCAAATTGAGGTCCACATGGATAGTGGCATTCGCTCGGGCCAAGACGTGCTCAAGGCTATGGCGATGGGCGCGAAGGGCACCTATGTGGGCCGCGCGTTTGTCTATGGCTTGGGGGCCGCCGGTGAGGCGGGCGTGACCAAAGCGTTGGAGGTCATCCACAAAGAGTTGGACACCACGATGGGCCTGTGTGGAGAGACAGATGTGAACGCATTGAGCCGTTCCAACTTGTTGATCCCTGCCGACTTCCGCGGCCGCTGGGAGGCCTAACTCCTCCATATCTGGACTGCGAAAGGGTGCGCTGCGGCGTGCCCTTTGGTTTTTGGGGTGTTTTGCGCAGGTTTGGGCGGTATGGGCCTTGTAAAATGGGGCAATGGCGTCTAACGCGTGCGCTTCATGGGCTTGCACCCTGGAGGAAGCCCTTAACTTAAAGGAGATTCGATATGGCCGGAGAGATTCCTGATCTTATCGCACACGAACGCACGGGGACAGGCAAGGGAGCCGCCCGTCAAGCACGTCGCGACGGCATGGTGCCGGGCGTAGTTTACGGTGGTGGCACTGATCCATTGGCGATCAACATCCCGTTCAACGAGCTGTTGAAAAAGCTGAAGGCGGGCCGTTTCCTGTCGACACTTTGGAACCTGAAGGTCGAAGGCCAAGAAGACGTGCGCGTCATCTGCCGCGGCGTTCAGCGTCACGTTGTCAAAGACCTGCCCACACACGTTGACCTGATGCGTCTGCGTCGCACGTCCAAGATCGCGCTATTCATTCCTGTTGAGTTCATCAACGAGGACAAAGCCCCCGGCATCAAGCGCGGCGGTGTTTTGACTGTTGTGCGTCCTGAGGTCGAACTGACTGTGACCGCTGGCGACATCCCCGAAAAGATCGTTGTTGACCTGGAAGGTGCGGACGTTGGTGACACCCTGACGATTTCCGGTGTGGACCTGCCCGCAGGCGCCACAGCAACGATTGACCGTGACTTTGTGATTGCAAACATCTCGGCACCTTCGGGGCTGCGCTCCGCTGACAACGAAGCTGACGACGAAGCTTCGGATGAGGCTGCTGCTGAAGCGTAAGCGCTTCTGGCTGTGAGATTTGAAAGCGCGTGAGGTCAACCTCGCGCGCTTTTTCTTTGGCTGCGCGCTTGGTAGAGTACGGGAGCGAGGGCCAGCCCTCGCGCACCCGGAGTATTTCTGGAACAAAGGATTGGTGAGCGATGCGTCTGTTTGTTGGGTTGGGCAATCCGGGGTCGAAGTATGCGCACAATCGGCACAATATTGGATTTATGGCGTTGGATCGGATTGCGGACGATCATGGCTTTGCGCCGTGGCGGGGCAAGTTTCAGGGCAGTGTAAGTGAGGGGCGGCTTGGATCTGAGAAGGTCGTTCTGTTGAAGCCTGAGACGTTTATGAACCTGTCCGGGCAATCCGTCGGTGCGGCGATGCGGTTTTACAAGCTAGAGCCCGGTGATGTGACGGTGTTTCATGATGAGCTGGACCTTGCGCCCGGAAAAGTGCGGGTCAAGGTTGGGGGCGGACATGCGGGGCACAATGGGCTGCGGTCGATCCATCAACATATTGGGCCCGAATATGAGCGTGTGCGGATGGGGATTGGCCATCCGGGGCACAAGGACCGTGTGTCGGGCTATGTGTTGTCGGACTTTGCCAAGGCCGAGGCGGATTGGCTGGATGATGTCTTGCGTGGATGCTCCGACGGGGCGGCTGCGTTGGCGGGGGGCGATCCTGCGCGGTTCTCAAATGCGGTGGCTTTGCGTGTGGCACCGCCGCGCTCCTCAACCGGCTCGAAGCCGAAACAGGTCAGTGATGCGCCAACTGGTGTGCAAGCGAAGGCTGAGGAGGATAGCCCAAGCGCCTCTCCTTTGCAGCGGCTGATGGACCGCTTCAAGTGACACCGCTGAACGCCGCATTCGCCGCACAGGCGGCGCATTGCAGCGCATTGGGGTCGCCGTTTATGGCGCGCCTCATGACGATACTCAGCGAAAGATTAGCGCCAGAAACATCGCCTATGACGGCTAGGCTGTACGCTTGGCCGGGTGATGTGGGGCCCGCGGGAGCGTCCATTCCGTTGCGGCTGGCGGGTGGCTTGCATGCGCTTGTTTTGCGCGGGATTGCCCCGGAATTAGAGGCGGTGTACCCGCCCCACGAAGTGGCCGATAGCACGCTTTGGGCCGCTGTTTTTGCGGCACTTCAGGGGCATGATGCGTGGTTAACCGACTGGATGAAGTCTGCTCCGCAAACCAACGAAATCCGCCGTGCAGCTGTTGTAAGGGCCGCGGGCCAGTGGGCAGCCGCCCGCTTTGGCCTGCCACTGCATTTGTTGGAATTGGGCGCGAGCGCGGGTTTGAACCTGCACTGGGACGCATACGGGTTAGAGGCGCAGAATGTACGCTTTGGCCCACTAGGGGCCCCTGTTGAGTTGGCCCCCGATTGGCGCGGCGCGCTGCCGCCAAATGCAGAACCGATTGTTATGGCGCGACGAGGTGTGGACCTTGCACCACCCAACCTGCACGAGGCCGACGATCGGTTGCGACTGTTGGCTTACCTCTGGCCGGATCAGCCCGAGCGACTGACCCGCACCCGCGCGGCAATGGCGTTGCCCCCTGCCCGCGTGGACGCAGGCGATGCCGCAGATTGGATAGAGGCGCAACTGGACCTGCCCGCCCCGGCGGCTACACGGCTGATTTTTCACACGATTGCTTGGCAATATTTCCCTGCACCTGTTCAACACCGCGCGCGCATCGCGATTGAGGCTGCGGGCGAAAAGGCCACGGCTGCGGATCCGCTTATCTGGTTCACAATGGAGGCTGATGGCTCAGAGGCGCCGGGGGCCTGCCTCACGCTACGCTGCTGGCCTGGGAATGAGACTTATGCCGCCGGACGGGCATGTTTTCACGGCCGTTGGGTGGACTGGGCCCTGCCGTCGCCTACCTGAGACAAAAAAGGAAATACTATGGTAAATCAAACCGATCCATTTCCCTCGACCAACGTCTTGGGAGAGACATTGCAGGCCTGCTCACTTGACCCTGTGACCGGGTTCTATCGCAACGGGTGCTGCGATACGTCTTTGCTGGACAGAGGCAGCCATACGGTTTGTGCCGTGATGACAGATGCGTTTTTGGCCTATTCGAAATACCTTGGAAATGATCTGAGCACCCCACGCCCAGAGTTCAACTTTCCCGGTCTCAAAGCCGGTGATCAATGGTGCTTGTGCGCTACGCGGTTCATGCAGGCACACGATGAAGGCGTTGCACCGCACGTAAAACTAGCAAGCACGCACCTGGCCGCGACGGAAATCGTGCCCCTTGAGATTCTCGAAAGATATTCGATTATTTGATTTTGAAGGATTGCAACCTTGGGTTGCGCCGGTACAGTCAAAAGTATCAGCCGGGATAGCCTGGTTTGATATCTGAGGCTTGCGCCTGTTGCAGGGTCCATCACTCGCCTGAAGGACCCTGCAATTCGTTTGAAGCCTAGGCGCCGTTGTTCATTTCCATGCCCAAGGCGGCAGCTACCGTAAAGATATCCTTATCACCGCGACCGCACATGTTCATGACCAACAGGTGGTCTTTGGGCAGGGTCGGCGCAATCTTGAGGACGTGTGCTAAGGCATGAGAGGGCTCAAGCGCGGGAATAATACCCTCTTGCGCACAACACACTTGGAACGCATCCAGCGCCTCAACATCCGTGATCGACACGTATTGCGCGCGACCAATGTCATGCAGCCAAGCGTGCTCTGGTCCGATGCCGGGATAATCCAAACCCGCCGAGATCGAGAACCCTTCGAGAATTTGGCCATCGTCATCTTGCAGAAGGTATGTCCGGTTGCCGTGCAAAACGCCGGGACGTCCACCAGTAAGCGACGCGCAATGCTCCATCTTTTCGTTGACGCCTTTGCCGCCGGCCTCAACCCCGATAATCGCAACATCTTTGTCGTCGAGGAACGGGTAGAACAGGCCCATCGCGTTCGAGCCACCACCGATGGCCGCGATGATCGTGTCGGGCAGACGGCCCTCGGCTTGCATGATCTGTTCACGCGTTTCCTGACCAATAATGGCCTGAAAATCGCGAACCATGGCGGGGTACGGATGCGGCCCCGCGACGGTACCAATGCAATAGAACGTATCGGCCACGTTGGTCACCCAGTCGCGCAGCGCGTCGTTCATCGCGTCCTTGAGCGTGCCACGGCCAGAGGTCACTGGGATGACTTCTGCTCCCAAGAGCCGCATGCGGAACACGTTTGGTGCCTGACGCTCCACGTCGTGCGCACCCATGTAAACCACACACTTGAGACCAAATTTCGCGCAGACAGTCGCAGTCGCCACACCGTGCTGACCCGCGCCCGTCTCGGCGATGATACGTGTCTTGCCCATGCGACGGGCCAGAATGATCTGCCCCAAGACGTTGTTAATCTTGTGCGCGCCGGTGTGGTTCAGCTCATCCCGCTTGAGGTAAATCTTGGCCCCGCCCAGCATCTCGGTCAGCCGCTCTGCGTGATAGAGCGGGCTGGGCCGACCCACGTAATGGGTCCAAAGATGGTGCATCTCGGCCCAGAAACTGTCGTCCGTCTTGGCGTGCTCATACTGAGCTTCCAACTCTAGGATCAGCGGCATCAGCGTCTCGGATACGAAACGCCCCCCAAAGTCGCCAAAGCGACCATTTTCATCAGGTCCGGTGAAGTAGGAATTCACGAAATCTTCGGCCATGGTCGTCTCCCCGTTGCGCGTTAAATTGGGTGTAGGGCAGCGGGCACGAGGGGGCAAGGGACCAGCGGTGAACTGGCCGCAATATTCCGAAGGATTGTGCCTCGGTTTAGGCCTGTGCGGCGGCTACAAAAGCAGCGATTTGCGCGGCATCTTTGACGCCCGGGGCACTTTCGACACCGGATGATACATCCAACTGCCGGGTGCCTGTCCGCAAGACGGCTTCGGCGGCGTTGTCAGGCGTCAGCCCTCCGGCCAGCATCCATGGCACGGACCAGTACTTGCGCCCCGCAAGCAGTTGCCAATCAAACGCCAGACCATTGCCACCCGGCAGGTCCGCCCCCTTGGGCGGCTTTGCGTCGATCAATAACTGGTCGGCCACTTCGGCATAAACGTCGATCGCCGCTAAATCTTCGGGACCACCGACGCCCACGGCTTTCATTACAGGCAGACCATAGCGCGCCTTGACCTCGGCCACGCGCGCGGGGCTTTCGGAGCCGTGTAATTGCAACATATCCAGCGGCACCTCTGCGGTGATCGCGTCCAACGTGGCATCATCCGCGTTCACCACCAAGGCAACCTTGGCCAAGCCCACCGGCGCACCCAAGGCGAGGTCCCGCGCCTGAGCGATTGAAACGTTCCGCGGCGATTTGGGAAAGAAAACGAAGCCACCATAAGAGGCGCCTGCGTCTGCCACGGCAGTCACGTCCTCGGGGCGGCACAAGCCGCAGATCTTTACACGAATGTCAGTTGGCATGGCCCGGCCTAGCGCGTCCCGTCCACGATGGCCAGAACGTCATCTGCCGTCGTGCCGTCGGTCTTCTGGACTTTCTTAATCTCACGCTGAAGCTTCGCAGCTTCTTTCTTGGCGCGAGAGGCTTCTGCGCGGTGCTTGTGCTCACGCACCCACTCCCAAACAAAGCCCAAAAGCACACCCATCGCGATGCCCGCAAATATCACCGCATAGAGCGGGACTGTGACAGAGTTCGCGAAGGGCCAGAATTGCAACAATTCGCCAGGCAGCAGGTTGAGGGTCACTTCCCCCCGGTTCGCAAGCGCGATCACCAACAGGCAAATCGCGATAACGGCCAACACTGCGTAGCGGATTAGGCGCATATCTTAGTCCTCATGTCCGTTCAAACGATCGCGCAACAGCTTGCCGGTTTTGAAGAATGGCACATGCTTTTCTTCGACCTCGACGGCGTCACCGGTCCGGGGGTTACGCCCCAAACGTGCGTCGCGCTTTTTCACAGAGAACGCACCAAAGCCACGAAGCTCAACCCGATCACCCTCGGCCATAGCCTCGATGATTTCTTCGAAGATCGTGTTCACAATGCGCTCCACGTCCCGCTGGTACAGATGGGGGTTTTCATCTGCAATTTTTTGAATGAGCTCAGAGCGTATCATGTGGTGTGTCCTCCCAAAGTCACCCCAGGCGAGGTTCGATCAATAGAACCCGTCCTGCTGCAACACTTTAGACATTATTGACGTGTTAACGGAACGCCCTAATGGAAATTTAGGGCTGAAAAATTGCCGTTCCGCAGGGGTTTGCCTGCAAATACAACCACTAGGGGAGCAAATCTAGGCATCTCAGTGGACGCTGAGGCGTCAAAAGGGAGAATCACAGCCATGTGAGTCGCCCTCCAGTTCACCGCTCAGCAGGGGCCGCGCGACGACAGCGCGCAGCCCAAGGCACTTACCTAGGCGGCTGCGCGAACCTGTGCAAAGGACACAAGACGCTTCGCCTTTTCATCCCACAGGTGCAAACGCACGCAAGCTAGGCTTTCGCGGATTGTCATACGGTTGATCTCAGCCAGTTCACCGTGATCTCGGATGACTTCTGGGAGCCTGTAGAACGGGATGCGGCTATAAAGGTGATGCACGTGGTGGATGCCGATGTTCGCACTCAGCCACTGCAAAACCGGGGGCAACATGTATTGCGAGCTGCCATGCAGGGCTGCGTCGTGCAGGTCCCAGCTTTCTTCAGCTTCCCAATGTGTCGTCTCAAACTGGTGTTGGACGTAGAACAGCCAAACCCCTGCCGTTGCAGCCAGAAGTGTCGACGGCAAGAAGATCAGAACCACCGGAACGAGCCCGCCGAAATACACCAAAAGGGCAACCCAAGCGACAATCGCTAGGTTGGTGAGCATCGCGCTCACCCAGTATTTGACGTGCCCCATCAGCCCCAGTGGCAGCCGGTTTTGGATAAAGAACAAATACCCAGGCCCAAGGCAGAACAGAACAATGGGGTTCCGGTACAGACGATACATCATCCGGTTCAACGGCGGCAGCGCGTGGTATTCAGCGACCGTCAGAGTCGCGACATCCCCGATACCGCGGCGCGCAAGGTTACCTGCCGCGCTATGATGGATGGAATGCGACCGGCGCCACACATCATAAGGCGTCAGCGTAAACACCCCGATCACGCGCCCCAGCCAATCGTTTACAGTGCGGTTCGCAAAGAACGAGCCATGCCCGCAGTCGTGTTGAATACAGAACAACCGCAGCAGAAACGCGGAATTTACCAACGAAATCATCAACGTCAGCCAATAGCTGTAGGACATTGCGTACCACGCAAGAACCCACAGCATCAAAAACGGACCCACCGTCACCGCAAGTTCAAAGGAACTGCGCGACATGTTCGGCTCGCGATATTTGGCAAGTGTTTTAACCCAGTCCCGGGCCGGCTTTGTTTCGGTCTGGGGGCGCGACGTCTCAGCGGTATTTAACATGTGCCTGCTTTTTTTAGTGCTTCGGTATGCTGCATATAGCATCGATTTATTATCTAAAAGCGAATTGGCCCAGCCGCGTCAATTCATGATTGTATTCGCATCACGCACCCGCGCCGCAAATCCCTCATTTTTCAAAGAAAAAGGGCCCCGCTGTTACCAGCGGGACCCCTCTAATTTCTTCAGTCCGGTAGGACTTACTCGTCGCCCTTGAGGGCTGCGCCGAGGATATCGCCGAGCGATGCACCGGAGTCGGAGGAACCATACTGTTCGACGGCCTCTTTCTCTTCTGCGATTTCGCGGGCTTTGATCGACAGACCCAGACGACGGGACTTGTTGTCCACGTTGGTCACGCGCACGTCGAGCTTGTCGCCCACGCCGAAACGCTCAGGGCGCTGCTCAGCACGGTCACGCGACAGATCCGAGCGGCGGATGAAGGACGTCATGCCTTCGTACGCAACTTCGATGCCGCCTTCTTCGATCTTGGTCACTTCGACAGTGATGATCGAACCGCGCTTCACGCCGCCAACAGCTTCCGCAAAGGGGTCGCCATCCGCTGCTTTGATCGAGAGCGAGATGCGCTCTTTCTCAACGTCGACTTCGGACACAACTGCATTGACCATGTCGCCCTTGCGGTAATCGCCGATGACGTCTTCGCCACGGCCTTCCCACGTGAGGTCGGACAGGTGAACCATGCCGTCGATGTCGCCGGGCAGACCCACGAACAGACCGAATTCGGTGATGTTCTTGACTTCGCCTTCGACCTGCGTGCCCTCAGGGTGTGTTTCAGCGAACACTTCCCATGGGTTACGCATTGTCTGCTTGAGACCAAGCGAGACGCGACGCTTCGCGCTGTCGATTTCCAGCACCATGACTTCGACCTCTTGCGAGGTGGAGACGATCTTGCCGGGGTGGACGTTCTTCTTGGTCCAGGACATTTCGGAGACGTGCACGAGGCCTTCGACACCGGGCTCCAGCTCGACGAATGCACCGTAGTCGGTGATGTTCGTGACGCGGCCAGTGTGGTTGGATTCCAGTGGGTACTTGGCTTCCACCAGGTTCCATGGGTCCTCTTGCAACTGCTTCATGCCGAGGCTGATGCGGTGCGTGTCTTTGTTGATCTTGATGACTTGCACCTTGATCGTCTCACCGATGGAGAGCACTTCGCGTGGATCGTTCACGCGGCGCCATGCCATGTCGGTGACGTGCAGCAGGCCGTCAACGCCGCCAAGGTCGACAAATGCGCCGTACTCGGTGATGTTTTTGACGACACCATCAACCGCTTGACCTTCGGCCAAGTTGCCGATGACTTCTGCGCGCTGCTCGGCACGGGATTCTTCAAGGATTGCACGGCGCGAAACAACGATGTTGCCACGGCGACGGTCCATCTTGAGGATTTGGAACGGCTGCTTGAGACCCATCAATGGGCCAGCATCACGCACGGGGCGCACGTCAACCTGGGAGCCGGGCAGGAATGCCACTGCACCGCCGAGGTCAACCGTGAAGCCGCCTTTGACGCGACCGAAGATTGCACCTTCGACACGCTCTTCGGCGCCGTAGGCTTTCTCCAGACGATCCCAAGCTTCTTCGCGGCGCGCCATTTCGCGGGACAGAACTGCCTCACCACGAGCGTTTTCCACGGTGCGCAGGTACACTTCCACTTCGTCGCCAACAGCGACTTCGGGTGCTTCACCGGGGTTTGCGAATTCTTTGAGGTCGACGCGACCTTCCATTTTGTAGCCCACGTCGATGATGGCTTGGCCCGCTTCAACTGCGATAACCTTACCTTTGACAACAGAACCCTCTTGGGGTGTGTCAATTTCGAAGCTTTCGTTAAGGAGGGCTTCGAATTCCTCCATCATTGCATTAGTGGCCATGTGGCTCTCGGTTCCTATTCATCTGGGTTTACTGGCCGTGCGGTTGTCTCCGCCGGTCTTTGGGGTTGGTCTTGGCACCCTATACTCGTGATGCCGTTAAGATTTGACATCAGGGTGCAACGATAAATGGGCCAGAAAACTCCTGACCCAAAGACCCTCGCCGTATAGCGGCGCTAGGGATCAGGCGCAAGAGGTCCCGCGCCCGCCTTTTTGGATGGCGGATCGCGGCCTATTCGGCCTGCGGTGTTTCGCCCAAAACAAGAGCGGTAAAATGCGCGCCCCGGCGTTCAAAGCTGTCATATTGGTCAAAGCTGGCCGCTGCCGGCGCAAGGAGCACGACCTCACCCGGTTGGGCCTCGGCGCTGGCACGGGCCACTGCCGTTTCCATGTCACCACAGATATCTTGCGGCACATCCCCCAGCTGCAACGCAAACGCCGCAGCCTCCCGCCCAATGACATAGGCTTTGACGACATGACCCAGATGCGGCCTGAGAACATCAAGCCCGCCTTCCTTTTGCAGCCCACCACAAATCCAACGCACCTTTGGAAAAGCCGCAAGCGCTTGGGCGGCGGCATCAGCGTTGGTGGCCTTGCTGTCGTTAACAAAGGTCACACCGTCCCGCTGCGCGATCACCTGTGAACGGTGTGGCAGGCCCGGATAACTGTGCAGCCCCTTTTCAATGTCGCGTGGCCCAAGCCCCAACGCACGCGCAGCCGCATAGGCCGCACAAGCATTTTGATGGTTATGCGCGCCAGGCAAGCCCGCGATTTTACGCAGATCAATCGAGGCGACCTGCCGACCTTTGCGCATCTCGCTCAGGAACCCTTTGCGGGCCGTCACCGTCCACCCCGGACCGCCCAGCTTTTGGGTGTTTGAGATACGGATCACCCGATCATCAGCGGCACCTTCGGCCAGTTGCCCCGCCAAAAACAGGCCTTCTAGATCATCAACGCCAATAACGGCCCGGTCCGGCCCACCTTCGGCAAACAAACGACGCTTGGCCGCGAAATACCCGCCCATGCCGTAATGCCGATCAAGGTGATCGGGCGACAGGTTGGTAAAGACCGCAACGTCCGGTGTCAAAGAGCGCGCAAGCTCGGTTTGATAACTCGACAGCTCCAGCACAATGACCGCGCCGTCCGCGGGCGGGTCCAGATCCAACACGCCACGCCCGATGTTACCTGCCAGTTCCGCCGGGCGACCGGCCTCCGTCAGGATGTGATGGAGCAGCGCCGATGTCGTGGATTTACCGTTCGAGCCCGTGATTGCGACGACGCGAGGGGGCTGTTCCATCTCGCTCCAAGTGCCTTGCCCGAGGGAGCGGAAAAACAGGCCGATGTCATTGTCCACCGGCACCCCTGCGCGCAAGGCGTTGGCGATCGCAGGGTGCGGCGCGGGATAGAGGTGCGGAATGCCCGGTGACGTGACCAGCCAAGTCACAGCATCCAAAGCGCCCTGCTTGGACAGATCGCGCAGGACAAAGCCCTCGGCCTCTGCGGCGGCGCGCCCGGCTTCGCCGTCGTCCCACGCGATGACCTCAGCCCCCCCAGCCCGCAGCGCGCGCGCCGCAGACAGGCCCGACCGGCCAAGGCCAAGAACCGCAACCGTTTCGCCCACAAAACCAGTGACCGGGATCATGCGCGCGCACCTTTGGCTGTATTGGAAATCATGTCAGGGGACCCTCTAGATGTAGGCGCAGATTGGCCCGGGAAAGGCGTTGGATCAAGTCGGCCGCAAACGCCAATCCTAGCGGATTTTGAGCGTCGCCAAACCGATCAGCGCGAGGATCAGCGAGATGATCCAAAACCGGATCACAACCTGCGGCTCGGCCCAGCCCTTTTTCTCAAAATGGTGGTGGATCGGAGCCATCAGGAAAACGCGTTTACCGGTGCGCTTGAAGTAAAGCACTTGGATGATGACCGACAAGGCCTCAATCACGAACAGACCGCCAATGACTGCCCAGACCAGCTCATGCTTGGTGATAACGGCGATGGTTCCCAGCGCGCCACCAAGGGCCAGCGAGCCTGTGTCGCCCATGAACACGGCGGCAGGCGGGGCGTTGTACCACAAAAACCCAAGGCCCCCGCCAATCAAACCAGCGGCAAAAATCAACAACTCACCCGTGCCCGGCACATAATGCACATCAAGGTATGAGGTGAAATCGACCCGGCCGACCGCATAGGCAATCACGCCCAGCGTGCCCGCCGCAATCATCACCGGCATAATGGCAAGCCCGTCCAAACCGTCCGTCAGGTTCACCGCATTGGCGGAGCCGACGATCACGATCATCACGAATGGCACAAAGAACCAGCCAAGGTTCAAGAGCACGTCTTTGAAGACGGGCACGGCCAGATATCCCGACAGCGTTTCGGGGTGCAGCAGCATCGCGCTGACGGCTGCGACAGCGGCGATGGTAAACCCAAGCGCCAGCCTGATTTTACCAGAAACGCCCTTGGTGTTGCCCGCTGAGACCTTGGCGTAATCATCCACAAAACCAATCGCGCCAAACGCCATGGTCACCAACAGCGTGATCCAAACATAGGCATTGTCCAACCGTGCCCACATCAGCGTCGACAGGCACACCGCGCCCAAGATCAGAACGCCGCCCATCGTCGGAGTGCCCGCCTTGGCAAAGTGGCTTTCGGGGCCATCGTCGCGGATCGGTTGGCCATTGGATTGGCGGCGGCGCAGAAGGTTGATCAGCGGCCGCCCGAACAGGAACCCAAAGATGAGCGCCGTAAAGAACGCGCCCCCGGCCCGGAAGGTAATATAGCGAAACAGGTTGAAGACGTCTCCGCCGTCGGAAAACTCAGTCAACCAGAATAACATCGCATCTACCTCTTTGAATTAGCCCCTTCGGAGTGACCCAATTCCGCGATGGCGTCAACAAGAAGGGCCATATTCATGGACAAAGAGCCCTTTACCAACACGATATCGTGGGGGCCAACGAGATGATGGGCCTGCCCCGCAAGCGTGGCCGCATCTGGTGTATGCTGCCCCTGTTGATCGCCCGGCAGCTCCGCATGGAGCGCGCCCATCAACGGACCGACGCAATGAACGGTGTCGATTGCGTCCATCGCAGGGTGGCGAGCCAAGTCGGCGTGCATCGCGACTTCGGTTGGGCCAAGCTCTTTCATATCCCCAAGGATTGCGATGAGCCGCCCGCCCGGCCCCGGCGTGCTCGCCGCCAAAAGCGCAAGCCCCGCACTGACCGAGGCCGGATTGGCGTTGTAGGCGTCATCAATCAGGTCAATGCCCAGCTCTGGATGTGCCGGATCAAGCGAGACAAATATGCGCGCGCCGCGCCCCGCAGGCGGTGTCCATGAGCCAAGCGCGAGGGTGCATTGCGCCAAATCCGCCCCCGCAGCGTGGCAAGCCGCCAGAACGCTCAGCGCATTTGTACCAAAGTGTACGCCCTGCGCCGCCAATTTGAAAAGTATTTTTCCTTCAGGTGTTTGCGCAACGCAGTTAATGCCAGATTTACTCGCCGTTAGGGCGGTCAGACGCCAATTGCACCTCTCGCTTTCGCCAAAGGACACGGCCTCAGGGCCTGCGATCTGCGCCAAAATCGGGCTGACGTCCAAGTCCGCATTATAAATCGCGACGCCGCCCTCAATCAGGCCACTAAAGATTGCGGCCTTTTCACGGGCAATCCCCGGCACGCCGTCTTCAAATGCCTCTAGGTGCACAGGGCCAACCGTCGTCACGACGGCCACGTGCGGGCGGGCCAAAGCCGACAAAGGCGCGATTTCGCCGGGGTGGTTCATCCCGATCTCGATCACGGCGAAGGCGGCGTCGCGCGGCATCCGCGCCAGTGTCAGCGGCACGCCCCAATGGTTGTTATAGCTTTTCTCCGCCGCGTGAACCTTGGCCTGCGGACGCAGCGCATGGGCCATCATGTCCTTGGTCGAGGTTTTGCCAACCGACCCCGTGATCGCAATGACCTTGGCCGATGTGCGCGCCCGCGCAGCGCGCGCCAAATCCTCTAGCGCGGATTGCACATCCGCCACCAACAAAAGGGGAGCGTCATCCGCCACACCCTCTGGCACACGCGACACCAATGCCGCCCCCGCCCCTTTGCCAAGTGCATCGGCCACGAAATCATGCCCGTCGCGCGCCGCCTTGAGCGCGATGAACAAATCCCCCGGCTCAAGCGTGCGGGTATCGATCGACAGGCCGGAAACGGCCCAATCACCGCGCGCCTCGCCGCCAGTTGCGGCCGCTGCCTCTTGGGCGGTCCAAAGTGTCATGCCAGCCCCCCATCAAGCGCGGCCACCGCCACACTTGCCTGTTCCACATCATCAAACGGCAAAACGTCGTCGCCAACGATTTGTCCGGTTTCGTGCCCCTTGCCCGCGATCAACAGCGCGTCGCCGGGGCCAAGCGCATCCACGCCGCGCAGGATCGCCTCAGCCCTGTCCGCAACCTCAGTCGCCTCGGGCGCGCCTTCCATTACGGCGGCACGGATCACCCCAGGATCTTCGGAGCGTGGGTTGTCATCGGTCACAAAGACCACATCCGCATGAGCAGCGGCCGCAGCCCCCATCAAGGGCCGTTTGCCGGTATCACGGTCCCCGCCCGCGCCCACAATCGCAATGATGCGCCCCATCACGTGGGGCCGCAGTGCGCGAAGCGCGGTTTCAACGGCGTCCGGGGTATGGGCGTAATCGACAAATACCGCCGCCCCATTTCCACGCACCGCCGCCTTTTGCATCCGGCCCCGTACAGTGCCCAGCTTTGGCAAGGCTGCGAACACCTCAGCGGCGGGTTCACCACCCGCAATCACCAAAGCCGCGGCCATCAGCGCATTTGCCGCTTGGAACCCGCCAATCAGATTGAGCCGCACTTGATGCGAGGCCCCCTGCCAGTCAAACAGCACCTCTTGGCCCGTCGCATCAAACCGCTGTGCCCGCAGGCGCAGCCGTGCATCAGGCCCATGCCCGACGCCCAGAACCTCTTGGCCGCGTGCCTCAACCTGCGCGACAAGTGTCGCGACCTTTGGGTCATCAAGGTTCAAAACAGCCACGGCATTTTCGGGCAGCACCCGCATGAAAAGACCCGATTTGGCCGCGAAGTACGCGTCAAACGTGCCGTGGTAATCCAGATGATCTTGGGTGAAATTCGTAAATCCCGCCGCCGCCAAATGCACCGCATCCATGCGCCGCTGGTCCAGGCCGTGGCTTGATGCCTCCATCGCGGCGTGGGTCACGCCTGCGCGAGCCATCTCGGACAACACCCGGTGCAAGGTGATCGGTTCGGGCGTAGTGTGCACGCCGGGGGCGGAAAACGCGCCCTCAACACCGGTGGTGCCGATGTTGGCCGCTGACAGGCCCAAGGCCTCCCACAATTGGCGGGTAAAGCTTGCGACCGACGTTTTGCCATTGGTGCCGGTGATCGCGACCATCGTTTCGGGCTGGCCACCGAAAAACAGAGCCGCTGCCCCTGCAAGAACACCACGCGGGTCCTCAGCGATTACCACCGCAGGGTCATGTTCCGCGATCTCGGCGGCAGCGATCTGCGCCCCCTTCGCGTCCGTCAACACGGCCACTGCCCCCATCCGCAATGCGTATTGGATGAACGTCGCACCATGCACTCGACTGCCTGGCAATGCCGCGAACAGATGCCCCGGCTTGACCGTCCTGCTGTCTACCGAAATCCCGGTGATCACAGGGGCCGCGCCACCACGTGCCTGCATCCCTAAATCCGAGAGCCTCTTGCCCTTGTCGTGTGCCACAAGCCGCCCCTTGTCGTGCGTTCAGTTCGCCGCCACTGGTAGCGCGAATGCCCCGGAGGGTTCAATATCCGGCCGCAGCCCCAACAGGGGCGCGACGCGCGAAATAATCGCCGCAGCTACGGGCACGGCCGTCCAGCCAGCGGTGCGGCGCGGCTCGGGCCCGGTGCGATCCTCTGGCTCATCCAGTGTGACGACCAGCACATATTTCGGTTCCAGCGCAGGAAAGACCGATGCAAAGTTTGTGATCACCTTGTCTTCGTAATAGCCTCCGCGCGGATTGGGTTTGTCCGCCGTCCCGGTTTTGCCACCCACAGTATAAAGAGGCATACGCGCCATCGAGGCCGTCCCCTTTTCGCTGACAACAACGTCGCGCAGCATTTCGCGGGTCGCGGCGGACACTTCCTCCGAGATCAGGCGCTCTCCGTTTTGGGGGCCGTCTTGGCGCAGAAGCGTCGGTTTGATCAGCGTGCCCCCGTTCAGCGTGCTGGCATAGGCCGCCGCAAGGTGCAAAGGCGACGCAGACAAGCCGTGCCCATAGCTGATCGTCATCGTGTTCACTGTGCGCCACGGATTGGGCAACAGCGGCCGGCCTGTCGCGGATTCGATCAGTTCAAAATCCGTCGGTTCAAAGAACCCTAGACGACGCAGGAAATCTTGTTGCCGGTCCGGGCCGATCTCCATCGCGATCCGAGCGGTGCCGATGTTTGAAGATTTCACGATGATATCCGACACCGAGAGTTCATTGCCGTAGTTGCGATAGTCTCGAATGCGGAACCCGCCAACCCGAATGGGCCCCTTGATGTCGATGATCGTCTCGGGCGCGACCATGCCCAGTTCCATCGCCTGCGCCACTGGGAAAATCTTGAAGGTCGAGCCAAGCTCATAAACCCCCTGCACCGCGCGATTAAACGTCGGATCAAGGGATGGATCCGTACCCTGCACCGGACCGGGCCGCGCGTTGGGATCATAGTCCGGCAGGCTCGCGATTGAGATTACTTCGCCAGTGTGAATATCCATCAAAATGGCCGACGCGCCCTTGGCGTTCAGCAAGCGCATACCACCATCGAGGACTTCTTCGACGGTGTGTTGGATGGTCAGATCAAGGGATAATTCGAGCGGCTTGCCCTCATTGATCGGGTCCCGCAGGTAGGCGTCAAACGATTTTTCGATACCCGCACGGCCCACAACTTCGGCGGCGCGCACACCTTCGCGCCCGTAACCTGCGCCGCCCAAAACATGCGCGGCCAAGCGCCCGTTGGGATACAACCGCATCTCACGGGGGCCAAACAGCAGGCCCGGCTCACCCAGGTCATGGACCGCTTGCTGTTGCTCGGGCGAGATATTGCGTTTGATCCATAGAAATTTGCGGTTGCCGGTGAAGCGCTTTTGCAGGTCCTCGACATCAAGGTCGGGGAAAATCCGGCCAAGTCCCTCGGCGGCGGCAACCGGGTCGATCATGTGATGTGGCTGCGCATAAAGCGCGTTGGTGATCAGATTGGTGGCCAGCACGCGGCCGCTGCGGTCCACGATATCGGCGCGGGCGGCGGTGATCGACGCGCCGGAATTATCGGCAATGCGCGGCTCTTCGGCCTCGGTGGAGGCGATTGCCCCCATCCGGACCGCGACCACCAGAAAGCCGATAAAAAATGCCATACCCACCACGAACAACCGCGTTTCGGCGCGGGCACGCAGGGTATCACGCATGCTTTCGTGCCGGGAACGGATGTTCTCACGCTCGATCGCATCGGGGTTTTGGCCTCGGTCCCGGGCGCGCAAAATCCGCGCAAGAGGCCGCAAAGGCGTACGCCGCTCAAACGGTTCAGCCTCGGGCGTTTGCCCATGGGTGTCCCCGGCTTCGCGGCGGTCGTCGGTCATGGAAACTGCTCTGGCTGGGTCACGGGCTTTTCTGGCGCGATCAAGCGGTGATCGGCACCGTGCACTTGCTCAAGACCCGCGCGCGGCGCACTTGGGCCCGACGAATTTGCCATCAACGTTTCGACCGGTGGGGCGACGGGCGGATAGGCCACCTGCGCGATGGTCCCGAATTGATCAGCGGACAGCGGCATCAGTTCTAAACGCTCAAAGTTCATCTCAGCCAATTCACGCAATCGGTCAGGCCGGTTGAGATAGGCCCATTCGGCGCGCAAAACGGCCAACCGCTCATGCGCTTTGCCGATGTCACGTTGCAGCTGTTGAACCTCGCGGGCGGTCTGCCGGGTCTCATAGCCTTGGTGGTAGGCCCAATAGGCCAGCCCAACCACGCCTAAGATCGACAGAATGTAGAACAGCCCGCGCATCGCCTAGAGCCCCTGTGTTTCGGTAATTTTCGGCAGCGCCATCTTGGAGACATCCAGCGGCCCAGGCATTTTTTCGGTACGCTTTGCGACCCGCAACCGGGCGGAGCGGGCCCGCGGGTTGCGCGCGACTTCATCTTCACGCGGGGCGATGGCCTTGCGTGGGGTCAGGATGAACTCAGCCTCACGTGCTGCGGTCTCGGGGGCGTAGCGGCTACCGCCACCGCCCGTGTCAGAGCGTGCGGTAAAGAAGCGTTTGACCACGCGATCCTCAAGCGAATGAAACGTCACTACGGCAAGTTGACCGCCTGGCTTCAACACACGCTCAGCGGCGGCTAGGCCACGGATCAGTTCACCGAACTCATCGTTCACCGCGATGCGCAGCGCTTGGAAACTGCGAGTGGCGGGATGGCTTTGCCCGGGCTTGCTGCGCGGCAGGCATTTTTCAATTGTTTCCGCGAGTTGCGCAGTGGTCTTAAACGGGCGATCCCGCACCAAGGCGCGTGCGATGCGGCGCGCCGCGCGCTCTTCGCCATAGTGGTGCAGAATGTCGGCCAGATGGGCCTCATCGCTTTGGTCGATCAGCTCAGCCGCCGTGATCCCGTCCCGCCCCATGCGCATATCCAACGGGCCGCTGCGCATAAAGGAAAAGCCACGCTCAGCCATATCCAACTGCATGGACGACACCCCAAGGTCCAACACAACGCCGTCAACAGGCGCGCTGACCTCATCCATCTTGGAAAACACCGTCTCAACCATCTTGAGACGGTCGCCATAGTCCGCAGCCCATGGCTTGGCCATTTCAAACACCATCGGGTCACGGTCCAGCCCGATGACCTGATCGGCACCCGCCTCAAGCAAGCGGCGCGTATAGCCGCCCGCGCCGAACGTGCCATCAATCCAAACGCCCGACACGGGCGCAGTCGCCTCGATCAGGGCATCGATGAGGACGGGGATATGGGGGTCGGCAGTGGCCATGAATTACTCAGATGCGGGAGGGAGAGGGGGAAGCAACGACGCAGGATCAAATGTATCAGGCTGCGCCAAAAGCCAAGCGTCCAAATCGTTTTGGGCGGGGGCGTCGGCCTCGGGGCGCATGATCTCAAAGGTGTCGCCGGCTGCGTTGAATGCGGCACTGTCGGTGATCTCAACCCGGTCGCGCAGCTCTTTGGGCAGGGTCAGACGGCCACTGTCATCCACGGTCGTGTGGTACGTCATCTTATAGTATAGTGTATTGAGCCTGCGACGATCCTCAGACCCACGGGGCAAAAGGTCGATCTGCTTCCAGATCTCCAGCATTGCGGCGGCGGAATACGCTGTCAGGTGTTTGGCGCGGGGATCACCCCAAAAAAGGTATACGCTGGGCTGCTTGCCCTCGGACCATTCGGGATCAAGTGCCTCTAGCACACGACGATAGGGCGCAGGCACGGAAACCCGCCCCTTTGCGTCCACCTTATTGGTGGATGTCCCTGTGAACCGCCGGATCACTGTCCTCGCGCGCCCCTCAATCAAATGTTTCGGCCCGCCGGGCCTTGAATGAAAACGGCGGATTGAGCTGCTGCCACTGCCCGATCCGCCGTCACTGTCCCGTCTCCGGGTCTGACCTATGCGCTGCCACCTGGGGGGATGTCTGCTCGCTGCGCGCGGGTCTCCATTTCAGAGCGTATGGGGATTGCCTGTATGAACCTGCCTTTTGGTCTTTGGTCCTGCGATCTGCGCCGCGTTCTTGGCCCTGCTCTGCACGTATGGTGTGCCATGGAAGAGCATGCCTAATCAAGGTTTTTTATGCCAATTCTTGCCACAAAGACACACTCGCGCTTAGCGCATAGCCCATATAGTCGTATAGATCGACGGAATACCGATATGTTGTGTCCAGATGGACTCGGACGTCTGAGGTTTTTTCATCGAATTTCTACGCGCGCCCGTGGCGCGCCTGCACCGCCGCCCAAAAATGGCAAAAGCGGCAAGGTTTCCCCCGCCGCTTTTGCTGTTTGATTCGGATGTTTAGGGGCGTCAGGCCATGCCGCCATCAATCAGCCGCTTGGCCAGCGCGCCAAAGGCGTCAGCCACTGGTCCCTCGCCTGCCGCGATTGGCGTACCACCGTCGCCCGCGATGCGCGTGTCCAGATCCAACGGCAGCGCCCCTAGGTAAGGCAGACCCAAACGCTCGGCCTCAGAGGCGACACCGCCCTGCCCGAACGGATGGCTTTCGCCACCGCAGTGCGGGCAGGTGAAGGTCGACATATTCTCAATCAAGCCCAGCACCGGCGTTTTGAGCGTCGCGAACATATCAAGCGCCTTGCGCGCATCGAGAAGTGCCACGTCCTGGGGGGTTGAAACAACAACAGCCCCTGTCAGTTCGGTCTTGGTGCAAAGCGTCAACTGCACGTCGCCCGTGCCGGGCGGCAGATCGACCAACAGGACATCCAATTCGCCCCATTCGACCTGCCCCAGCATTTGTTGTAACGCGCCCATCAACATGGGCCCTCGCCAGACCACGGCCTTGTCCTCGGCCAGCATCAAGCCGATCGACATCATGGTCACCCCGTGTGCTTTGAGCGGGATGATGGTTTTGCCATCCGGAGATGCGGGGCGTTTATTGACGCCCATCATGCGCGGCTGTGAGGGGCCATAAATGTCGGCGTCCAACAAGCCGACCTTGCGCCCCTGCCGAGCCAGCGCCACCGCGAGGTTGGATGAAACCGTGGATTTACCCACCCCGCCCTTGCCCGAACCGATCGCCAAAATCCGTGCCACCCCTTTGACCCTTTGGCCGTCCTCTTGGGGTTTGGCATGCCCCCCGATCTTTAGGCTGGGCGGTGATTTTGCCTTGGCGCCCACGCCACCGGGCGCAGGGGCCGTCAGGCTAACCTGCACCGTGCCCGCGCCGGGCAAGCGTGCCACGGCGGCCTCTGCAGCTTTGCGCAGCGGCTCCATCATCTTGGCGACCTCGGCCGTGGGGGCCTCGATCACAAAGCGCACGTCGCCCCCCGCGATCCCCAGCGCGCGGATCATATCGCGGCTGATCAAGGTGCCACCGTCAGGAAGCGTAATGTCCTCAAGGGTGCGGTGGATGTCTTCTTTGGTGAGTGGCATTGCAGGCTCCGGTAACTGGCGTGCGCCTTAGGTGGGCGCGTGAAACGAAAAGACAAGAAAGTCGGCGGATTTAGCGCACGGGTTCATTGGGGGTTTAGACGCTCCGCAGGCTAAGCACAGCCATCAAAAACGCGCCAATCAGCCCCGCCCAGATCAGCGTCGCGGACAGGCCGATCAGGTCCGAGATCACCCCCAGCCCCAGCGCACCCACCGCCACAGCACCAAAGCCCACGACGACCCAAAGGCTCATGACGCGGCCCCGGAAATCATCGGGCACATTAGACTGCACCACGGATTGTAAAGTCACACCGCAGTAAGTTGAGGCAAAGCCAAGGATCATCACAACGCCCACGGCCACGTCCCAGCGTGGCACGAGGCCAATTGCACTCATTGCGCCAACACCCGCGACCAGCATGATCTTTAGGCTTGGTGTGATCCGGTCCGCCACTACACCCCAGCCCGCCGTCTTGGCCGCCGCCGCGAGCAAAGCCCCGGCACCCGCGGACGCCGTCAGCACGCCAAGGCCCGTCGGCCCACGGCCATGCACACCCTCCGCCAAGACGGGTAGAATTTCGAGAAACCCCCGCAGGATCGTCGCAAAAGCAGCCGTCAGCATGATGGCCTGCAACACCAGCGGCGCGCGCCACACATACGCAATACCATCGCCAAGGGCGCGCAGAATGCTGGGCTGTTCACTACGGGTTGGTAGGGACCGCGCCGTCAGGCCCGGCAAGACAACAATCATCGGCAGGTACAACACCGCCGCCGCCAACAGGGTCCAGCCCGGATCGGCAACCGCCAGCAACACCCCTGCCCAGACCGGGGCAATCAGACGTGCGGTGTTAAAGTTAACCGAACTCAAGGCAACGACACTGGCCACCAGATCATACGGTACAAGGCGCGGCGCCAGTGACATGCGCACCGGGTGATGCGCCGAACTAATCACCCCAATTAACAAAGCCACCACCGCCAGCGACACCAACCCAAAGCCCCACACCGCCTGCCATAGCACCGCAACGAACAACACAACTGCCATCGTCAGTGTGGTCCACCGCGCCGCGCGCAGGATATCTGCGCGGTCCACTAGCACGCCGAACACCGGCCCCGAGATTAACGTCGGCGCCATCGACAACGCGGCCACTGCACCGACATACGCGGGTGAGGCACTGACCTCCCACGCGAGCCACCCCAACGCCACTCGTTGCGCCCAAAGCGCTTGGACCGAGGCGGCCGACGCCGCGTAGTAGCGGCGGAACATGGGTGAGCGCAAAGCCTGCAAACGTGTGTTCTCCCTAAGTCAACTCAACCGAAAGTTGATCGCCCTGCAACCCATGCAATTGCTGCATAGCGGCATTCGAAAAACGTGTGTTGTGCGCCTGCAGCAATTCGGGGCATTGTCACTCCAAGGCAAGGGTGCACAACTCAGGTACGAGGATCATCACGATGGTCACTTTCAGAGAAACGCGCCCAAAGCTCTCCGGGTTTGGCGGATTTATAGCCCGCCTGTCGGAAATCGTGGCAGAGGCGCGTGTCGATTACGCACGCTGGCGTCTCTATCGCGGCAAGGTGAAAGAACTGCAAGCCCTCGGTGCGGACGACCGCAACCTGACGGGCACCAGACGCAGGAACATTCGCCGCCTCTCTCAGGTGGCCGGGAACGGTCATCAGGTCTGAGGCAACCACAGAGATACCGGGGTTCTCCTCCCATTGCCCCGGGATAGCAGCAAAGCGAGGTTCTCCTCCCTTTACCACGCGGCGCTGTACACATTTGGCCCGATTTCCTCCCATTTGGGGCCAATCGGATGGTACTCTCCCTCCTCCCTGAGGGTCCCGTCCAAACCTAAAGTGGCGACCCCTCCTCCCTGGGGTCGCCATTTTTTGATTCAGAGGCAGCGTGTTGGAGTGATCAGGGCATCCAACGGCTGATCCGTCGGCTCAAGCGGAACATGGGATACCTGTTGAGCATCATAGGCAAAACCAACCACCCGCAGCTTGGCATGAACCGCGCGCAATTTTTCCAGCGTTCGATCATAGAATCCGCCGCCATAGCCAAGGCGCCCCCGGCTCAGATCAAAGGCCACAAGCGGAACGATCACGATGTCTGGGGTCACGACCTCAGCTGATTTGGGCACCGATGCACCGAACGCGCCGGGGATCATTTCGGCCTCCGGCGACCAGCGGTGAAATACCAGCGGCAGGCCCGCCCCCTGCACCACAGGCACGCACAGCGTGTTATCTTGCGACAGTGCGGACATGGCGCTGAGCGGCGAGATTTCGGTCCGGATGGGCATGTAACCCGCGATGACGGCGCCCTTGATGGGGCCGATCCATTCCAACAACCGCGTGACGGCCGCCGCGTCATAGCCCTTGCCATGATCCTCGGCGCGTTTAGCCATGGTGGCACTGCGCAATTCGGCCTTTGCGGGCTGCTGTGATGTCATGGTCTTCTCTCCCTTGCGCCAATCTGCTTTCTCATGCCCCGACAACGTGCTTTTGTGCAACCATGCTTAGTCTTGATCATATCGCCATCACAGCCCCCGACCTTGCAACGGGTGTCGCACATACCGAAGCACAATTGGGCATGCCACTGGGCCCCGGGGGACAGCACCCCGACATGGGCACGCACAATCGCTTACTGTCGTTGGGCCCTGATTTTTATATGGAAGTCATCTCGATTGACCCCAACGCACCAGCACCCGCGCGCACCCGCTGGTTTGACCTTGATAGCGGGCCAGAGGCCCACTCGCTGAGCCATTGGATTTGCCGCACGCCCGACCTGCCCGCAGCCCTTGCGCGGGCACCTGCGGGCACAGGCACGCCCCTGTCGTTATCGCGCGCGCATTTGCGGTGGCAAATGGCCGTGCCTGACACTGGGCGTTTGCCGTTTGATGATACGCACCCGGCGTTGATTTCATGGCAAAGCGCGCCGCCCGTGCTGCCCGACAGCGGCGCGCGACTGGCAGAGTTGGTCATCACGCACCCGCAGGCCGACGCGCTGGCCGCCCAGCTGGCCCTGAACGACCCGCGCGTGCGGTTTGAAACAGGCCCGGCCAAAGCCCTGCGCGCAATCATCGACACCCCCAACGGGCAACGGGTCCTACAGTGATCCGGCGCGCGACACCCTCGGATCACGCAGCCCTTATGACGTTGATCAACGACGTGATTGCGCAGCCGCATATAACCTTTCGCGCGGCCCCCAAAACCGACGCCGAGATTGAGGCCCTTATTGCGGGGCCTGCTTGGGTCGCAGAGCGAGATGGCCATGTTGCGGGCTACGCCGCCTACGGCCCCTTTCGCGGCTCGGACGGGTATCGCCACACCGCAGAGCATTCCATCGCCATCGCGGACGCGGCACATGGGACCGGGCTGGGCCGCGCATTGATGTCCACGCTTGAGGAGGCCGCACAGCGCGATAACATACGCACCCTCGTGGCCGGAATTTCGGGCAGCAACCCGGCGGGCATCGCCTTTCACACCGCAATCGGGTTTGTCCCGGCAGGAACCTTGCCAAATGTGGGGCACAAGGCAGGCGCGTGGCATGATCTGATTTTCATGACCAAAGCCCTTGCCCCCGCCCAAGGCGCGTAGTTTCATACCGACATGTCGATTTGGTCCCGCATCGCCGACACGCTTGCCGCCCTCGCCTCTGGCGAGGGGCTGCGCGATGTGTTGGATCGCCTGCGATCCCCGCCCGAGATGTCCGTGGCCTTTACCATCGCCACAATCGCGCTGGGGGCCAAGATGGCTAAGGCCGACGGCCAAGTGACCCGCGATGAGGTCGCCGCCTTTCGCGCCGTGTTCACCATCCCGCCCTCACAGATGGATCACGCGGCGCGCGTTTTTGACCTCGCGCGCCAAGATGTGGCGGGGTTTGACGCATATGCTCGCCAAATCGCACGCATGTTCACCACCGGGTCCGAAACGCTGCGCGATCTGCTAGAGGGGTTGTTTTACATCGCCATGGCCGACGGCCAGTACCATCCGCTGGAGGATGAGTTTCTGGCCGCTGTGTCCAACATCTTTGGCCTGACAGAGCGTGAGTTTACCGCAATCCGAGCCCGTTTCGTGCCGGGCGCCGAACCTGATTGCCACGCGGTTCTGGGTGTAGACCCCGACACCCCCCTGCCCGAAATCCGTGCGGCATGGCGCGCCATGGTACGTGAAAACCACCCCGACCGGATGATGGCCCGTGGCCTGCCGGAAGAGGCGATCAAACTGGCCGAAAACCGGCTGATTGCGATCAACGCCGCGTGGGAGAAAATCTCAAACTCCCACCCCGACGCCTAAGCGATGCGGCTGGCCACTTATAACATCGAGTGGTTTTCCAACCTGTTTACCGATGCAAATAAGCCTGACCCATCTGAGGAATGGTCCGGCAGATGGAACATCACGCGCGCGGCACAACTGACGGCTTTGAAATCCGTTTTCCACGCGATGGACGCCGATGCGGTGATGGTGATCGAGGCCCCTGATCAGAGCCCCTCTCGCAATTGCACCCAAGCGCTGGAACGTTTTGCGGAATGGGCCGGGCTGCGCACCACCCGGGCCGTGACCGGGTTTGAAAGCCATACCCAGCAAGAGATCGCCCTGCTTTTCGACCCCACTGTGCTGAGCGCCCAGCATGATCCCCGCGAAAGCGAGGCCGCCCCAAGGTTTGACAAGAAATTCAAGCGCGATCTGGATGTGGACGACAGGCCCGAAACCGTCGTTTGGTCAAAACCACCCTGCGAATTGGCCCTGACAACTGCACGCGGCACGGCGCTGCGGCTGATCGGGGTGCATGCCAAATCCAAAGCCCCCCACGGCGCGCGAAATGATGCGGACGCCATGCGGCTCAGCATCGCCAACCGGCGCAAGCAGCACGCACAGTGTCTTTGGTTGCGTGCCCGGCTGGATGCGGATTTAGCAGCCGGGGAGGATATGATTGTTCTGGGTGATTTCAACGATGGCCCGGGCCTTGATCAGTTCGAAGAGCTGTTTGGCCGCTCGGGGGTTGAGATCGTTTTGGGCGCGGACGGGCCGCACCCGCTGTATGACCCCAACGCGCTGCTTCCCCTGCGACCCGGCGCGGCACAGGCCAGCTCTGCGCGCTTTTACAACAGACAAACCAAGCGCTATTTCAATGCGTTAATTGACTTCGTGATGGTGTCACAGCGCCTACGCCCGCTTACAACATGGCGCATACTTCACCCTTTTGACGACCCCGCGTGTTTTGATGATGCGGAATTACGCGATGCGCTGCTTCTTGCCTCTGACCACTTTCCGGTTGTGGTGGAAATTGACATCTGACCCACCCAGACCCACCTTTTGGGGTATGAGGCACCTTATTCTAATCGCCGCACTCAGTTGCGCCAGCCCAGCCATCGCCCAAGATGCCGACGACCCGATGCAAGAGGGGTTGGACCGTTTAAGCGAAGGCAGCCGCCTGTTGATGGAGGGATTGATGGGCGAACTGGCGCCGTTGTTGGACGACGTAGGCGAGTTGGGCGCACAGATGGCCCCCTTTGTGGAAGACTTGCGAGAGCATCTTGGCGATGCTTTTGAAGGCCTCAACGCCTATCACCCGCCCGAAATCCTGCCCAATGGCGATATTATCCTACGCAAAAAGCAAAAGACGCCCCAACCCGAAGGGGATGAGGCGCCGATTGAAGCTCCGATTGAGCTGTGAACTTTTAGAACGGCACGCGGGTCGCGACCCCGGTCTTGAGCGCCAGATCCACCACGGCCTCGGCCACCGCCAAATCCTGTAGACCCACGCCAGTGCCGTCGAACAACGTCACCTCTTCGGCTGAGGTGCGACCCGGATGGGTGCCGTTGATCACAGCGCCAATCTCGGTGATCGCGGCCTCGGTGATCAGGCCGCTTGCAATGGCGTGCTGCGCCTCACCGATGGTGGTGCTTTGGGCGATTTCATCCGTAAACACGGTCGCGCGGGCCACAAGAGCGGCCTCGACCTCTTGCTTGCCTTTGGTGTCCGTGCCCATGCAGGCAACGTGGGTGCCTGCGGTGACTTGGGCGTCCTGCAGGATGGCATCAAAGCTGGACGTGATTGAGATAATCACATCTGCTTCCGCGCCTAAACGGTCCAGATCGACCGCCTCAAACGGCAAGCCCGCCTCAGTCGCGACGGCCTCCAGCCGGCTGAGCATCTCAGGGTGGTAGTTCCAGCCGATGACCTTTTCAAACGGGCGCTGCGAAAGGGCCGCGCGCATCTGAAATGCGGACTGATGGCCTGCGCCGATCATACCCAACACTTTGCTGTCCGCGCGGGCCAGATGTTTGATCGACACCGCAGACGCGGCAGCCGTACGCAACGCAGTGAGCAGGTTGCCCCCCACCATCGCCTTGGGCCGTCCGGTATCCCGGTCAAACAGGATCACGGTGGATTGGTGGTTGGTCAGGCCCTTCGCCTCATTGCCCGGCCAATAGCCACCGGACTTGAGGCCCAGCGCCCCACCTGCCCGATCAAAGCCCGACTTAAAGCCATAAAGCGCGTCGGCATGACCAATGGCCTCGCGGATGACGGGAAAGTTGTAGGCATCTTTGCGCGCCATCGCGCCAAAAATAGCCTCAACTGCGTCAAACGCTGCCTCTGGGGTCATCAGCCCGGCGATCTCTGCCTCCGGGACGATGATGATTTCATGCGATTTCATAGGGGAGCCGTCCATTCTAGAATGCCTTCCCGCGCGCGGAGATCGGCCAAAGCGTTTCGACCTTGCCGTTGCGCACGCCAACGTACCAATCGTGGACGTTGCAAGTCGGATCACAATGACCCGGCACCAGTTTCAGCTTGTCATTGACCTTGAGCAGCCCATCGGGATCCGCCACAACGCCGTGTTCGTCCGAGCATTTGACGTATTCTACGTCATCGCGCCCAAAAATCACCGGCAGGCCGCTGTCGATGGATTGCGCCTTGAGGCCCGCATCAACAATCGCCTTATCGGCCTTTGCGTGGGACATCACGGACGTCAGGATGAACAGCGCGTTTTCCCACTCACCTTGGTCAATCCGGTTTCCATCGGCGTCCAGAATGCGGCCATAGTCCGCGTCCATAAACGCGTAAGAGCCGCATTGCAGTTCGTTATAAACGCCTGATGTGCCCTCAAAATAATAGGAGCCTGTGCCACCGCCACCAACGATATCACACTCCAGCCCCTCGGCCTTGAGCGTATCGACCGCATCCTTGACCTGTGCCACGGCGATCTCGATCTTGGCTTTGCGATCGGCGTAGCTATCCATGTGCTGCATCGCACCTTGATAGGCTTGCAGGCCCGCAAATTTCAGCCCCTCGGCGGCATCAATTGCCTTGGCGATTTCCACAACGGCGGGGGTGGTTGTCACACCACAGCGGCCCGCGCCACAGTCGATTTCCACGATGCACTCAATCTGGGTCCCATGCTTGACGGCGGCGGCAGATAGGTCCGCGACGTTGGCCACATCATCCACACAACAGATCGCACGGGCGCCCAACTTGGGCAGGCGCGCTAGGCGGTCGATCTTTTGCGGGTCGCGCACTTGGTTCGAGACCAGCACATCCTTGATCCCGCCACGGGCAAACACCTCCGCCTCGGACACCTTTTGGCAGCACACACCTACGGAGCCGCCCAAACATTCCTGTAACAGCGCCACATCAACGGATTTGTGCATCTTGCCGTGGACCCGGTGGCGCATGCCATGCGCCTTGGCCCAATCGCCCATCTTTTTGATATTCCGCTCGAGCGCGTCCAAATCCAGCACAAGACAAGGCGTTTGAATGTCCGCCTCATCCATACCGGGCAGCGCGGGCACGTCGTATCCAACCTCTAAGTCGTTTACGTTCATATCTTTCATCTGATCTCTCCCATAACTCATGACGGGTGGGCGGGGGCCGCACCCAGAAATCCACTGGTGCTCAGAGCATCCAGGGCAGTTTGTCCATATCCACGTTGCCACCGGTCACGATGACACCAACGCGTTTGCCCGCAAAGCGGTCTTTGTTCTTGAGGATCGTGGCCAGAGGCACGGCGCACGACGGCTCCATCACGATCTTCATCCGCTGCCACGTCAGCTTCATCGCATCGATAATTTCCTGCTCCGAGGCGGTTTGGATTTCGGTGACGTGGTTGCTCACGAAGTGCCAAGTCAGTTCCTTGAGAGGCACCTTCAGCCCATCGGCAATCGTGACCGGCGCATCGTCGGCAATAATGTGACCTGCTTTAAAGCTGCGATAGGCGTCATCGGCCTGCTCGGGCTCCGAGGCGATGATCTCGACCTCGGGAGCGATGTTCGACAAGGTCAGGCAGGTGCCTGAAATCATGCCACCACCACCGATGGGGGCCACCATCATATCAACGCCGCCTGTCTGCTCCATAAATTCGACCGAGCACGTGCCCTGCCCCGCAATCACGCGCGGATCATTGTATGGATGCACAAAGTTGCCACCCGTTGCGGCCTGCACTTCGGCGAACACGGCCTCTCTTGATGTGGTCGAGGGTTCGCATTCCGTGATGATCCCGCCGTACCCACGCACAGCGGCTTTTTTCGCCTCCGGCGCGGTGCGGGGCATCACAACGTTGCACGGGATGCCACGGCGGCCCGCCGCATAGGAAAGCGACAAGGCGTGGTTGCCGGAGGAATGCGTGCACACCCCCTTGGCCGCGTCTTCCTCGCTCAGTCCGAACACCGCATTCGTGGCACCGCGTACTTTGAACGCGCCCGCTTTTTGAAAGTTCTCACATTTAAAGAACAACTCCGCACCGACCAGCTCATTGAAATAGCTTGATGTCAGGACAGGCGTGCGATGGATGTGCGGTTTGATCCGCTCATGCGCGGCCTTCACATCATCGAACGTCGGGATCACAAGTTCTGCCAAGTCTTTCATCTGAATTACTCCGCCGCCATGGCCTGTTGGCGTGTCCCATGACGATACACACCCTGCGCCGCAGCAACGCCGCTGCCGAGCTGAATATCAAGCCCCAGATCCACCATACACATTTCAACTGTGGCCAAACCGCAAAGCGCTTGCGCCTCGGTCAACATGCCCAAATGGCCGATGCGGAACACTTTGCCCGCGACCTCGCCCATGCCGACGCCAAAGGCCATGTCGTAGACCTCGGCCGCGTGGGTGACGATTTCGCCCGCATCAAAGCCTTCGGGCGTGCGCACGGCGCTGACAGTGTCGGACTGCCATTCAGGCCGCTCGGCGCACAGCTCGAGACCCCAAGCGGCAACTGCGGCCCGAACCCCATCAGCAATGCGGCGGTGGCGGGCAAACACGTTTTCCAAGCCCTCTTCCAGCAGCATGTCACAGGCCAGTTTGAGGCCGTTCAAAAGGCCTACGGGCGGCGTGTAAGGATAGCCGTTCACGGCGTAGCCCTTTTGCATATCGCGCAGATCAAAGAACGTGCGGGGCAGTTTGGCCGTTGCCATCGCCCCCAAAGCCCGCTGGCTCACCCCAACGATCGCCAAGCCCGCTGGCAGCATAAAGCCCTTTTGCGAGCCGGTGACCGCGATATCCACGCCCCATGCGTCCATTTCAAAGTTCATGGACCCGATGGAGCTGACCCCATCTACCAACAACAACGCAGGGTGGGCGGATGCATCCATCGCCGCGCGCAGCCCCGCAATGTCGGACACAACGCCGGTCGCGGTCTCATTGTGGGTGGCGAGCACGGCTTTGATCCGGTGTTCAGTGTCTTGTGCCAAAACCTCGCCGTAGCGATCGACCGGCAGCCCCTGCCCCCAAGCGGTGTCCAACACAATCACATCCAGCCCGTGGCGTTCGCACATATCAATCCAACGGTGCGAGAACATACCGTTGCGACCCACCAGAACCGTATCACCGGGGCTGAGCGTGTTGGTCAGCGCCGTTTCCCAGCCGCCCGTCCCAGTCGATGGAAACACGAACACTTCAGCCGAAGTCGTCTTGAGCACCTTTTTCACGCCCTCAAGCGCGGGGTGCAGAATGTCAGCGAATGCCGCGGACCGGTGGTCCAGCGTGGGCATGTCGCAGGATTTACGCAGAACTTCGGGCATGTTCGTCGGGCCCGGAATGAAAACAGGGTTTTGGCTAATCATTGAAAATTCCTCCACTTCCCTTTCCGTTCTAAAGACCTGCACAGCATCGGTCTATTTTTTTGAAAAAGTATTTCATTTATGCGTGGTGGGAAATTATCATTCAATTTTAGAGGCTTGTATTTTTCAAATTGCGGTATACTTTTTCATTAAGCGAAAAATAATCATTGGACCCCATCAAATGAAGTCGAAACGCGGACGCCCCAAGGCCTTTCACGACACCACAGAGCAGAACACCATTCAGTCGCTGGACCGTGCCCTGCATGTAGTGAATTACGTCGCCCAAAGCCCGGATCGCAGCCTGACCGAGATCGCCACAGCCCTCGAGCAATCACCAGCCACGGTTTACCGCGTGCTGGTAACACTCGCGGGTCATCAGATGGTGGAAATGGACCCAGCCGAGCAGACTTGGCACATCGGCGCCGGTGCATTTCGGCTCGGATCCGCGTTTTTGCGGCGCAGTTCGCTGGTGGAACGGGCCCGTCCTGTTATGCGCCACCTGATGGAGCGCACCGGCGAGACCGCCAATATCGGAATTGAAAAAAACGGCCGCGTTCTGTTTTTGGGGCAAGTCGAAACACACGAAAGTATCCGAGCATTTTTTCCGCCGGGCACGCAGGCGCCGATGCACACATCGGGCATCGGCAAAGCAATCCTGTCGCATTTTGGACCGGAGCGCGTACACAAAATCTTTGAGAGTGAGGCAGAAACGTATTTCACAGCCCATTCCCTCGGGACATTAGACGCGCTGACAGATGACTTGGCGCTCACCCGGACGCGCGGGTTTGCCGTGGACAATGAGGAGCGGACATTGGGAATGCGCTGCATTGCAGCACCAATTTTCAATTCTGAGGGCGAAGCTATCGCCGGTTTGTCCATTTCGGGCCCAGTGGTGCGGATATCGCAGGACCGTGTGCCTGAGATCAGCCGCGCCGTCACCGAGGCCGCACACAAACTGACCGAAGCCATCGGTGGACCAGCCATACCGGTCGAATCGTAGGGCAACCAGCGGTTAAGATTAGGTAATATTCTGGGCACGCCGTGTGATTTAGCTGCTTGCTTTGGGCGCATCTCGCCCGAATATTGAGCATCCACACGGGGCAGAATGCGGTACTGTGCAATTGCAGCAAAATTCTGCAAAAATTATGCAGTCGCAGCATTGACCCACATGCACCGAGACCCAATATTGATGTTATCAAGCACGGAACAGCTTCTCCTCCTCCCTTGCCTGTTCTTGTGTCTTGCAGGACTACGCGGCTCCTTCGAACGCATATTGAGCGCTTCGTCGGAGCCGCATTTTTCCCCGCATCGCTATTTCAGCATTGGCAAATGTAAGTAACGGCCTCTAGGCTCACGCATGTCTACGCCTCTAACAAACCTGCCAAACATTGGCCCCGCAATGGCGGATATGTTTGTGAAAGCTGACATTCATGACGCCGAAACCTTGCGCGATATGGGCACTGATGCCGCCTACGGGGCACTCTTGCGCACTGGCAAGCGCCCACACTTCATACCGTTCTACGTGATTGAAATGGCGTTACAGGGCCGACCTTGGAACGATTGCAAAGGCCGCGAAAAGGAAGCCCTGCGCGTTCGTTTCGAAGCTGTGAAAGCCGCCAACCATGACACCGACCGCGCGGCCTTTGAGGCCATCATGGACGCCATCGGCGTGCTCGACCGACCCTAAAATGCAAAACGGCGCCCAAAGGCGCCGCTTTTATTCGGTTATAAAGCGTCAGGCGCCTTAGCCAACCAGCTCAAGACCTGAGAAGAAATATGCGATTTCTTCTGCGGCTGTGTCTTCGCCGTCGGACCCGTGAACCGAGTTTTCGCCGATCGACAGCGCGAACTCTTTGCGGATTGTGCCTTCGGCAGCTTCGGCTGGGTTTGTTGCGCCCATAACTTCGCGGTTTTTCGCGATAGCGTCTTCACCTTCGAGAACCTGAACAACGATCGGCTCAGAGATCATGAATTCACACAGTTCGCCAAAGAAGGGGCGCTCTTTGTGTACGCCGTAGAACGTCTGAGCTTGGGCCAGCGTCATTTGGATACGCTTGGATGCAACGACGCGCAGGCCAGCGGCCTCGAACTTGGCGACGATTGCGCCAGTCAAGTTGCGTTTGGTGGCGTCGGGTTTGATGATGCTAAAAGTGCGCTGAATGGCCATGGGTCATACTCCGGGGTTAATTGTCTCGCGCGCCTTAGCACTGGCGGACGCGGATGGAAAGCCAGATGAAATCACCTGCGCGCCTGCAATTGACAAGCCCACGCGCCCGCGTCACACCGCCCCCATGCTCCAAATCTCCGATCTTTCGTATTCTATCGCTGGCCGCCCCCTGTTTGAGGGCGCGACCGCGACCATTCCCGCTGGTCACAAAGTGGGCCTCGTTGGCAAAAACGGCGCGGGTAAAACCACGCTGTTTCGTTTGATCAGGGGGGAATTGGCGCTCGATTCTGGCGCGCTGTCATTGCCCAGCAAGGCCCGTATTGGCGGCGTCGCGCAGGAGGTCCCCTCCTCATCCACGTCGCTGATCGACACGGTGCTGGCCGCCGATACCGAGCGCGCGTCGCTCATGGCAGAGGCCGACACAGCGACCGACCCCGGCCGCATCGCAGAAGTCCAGGCACGTTTGGCCGACATCGATGCATGGTCCGCCGAGGCACGCGCCGCAACCATTCTGCGCGGTCTGGGCTTTTCGCCCAGCGACCAGTTGCGCCCTTGTTCGGATTATTCGGGCGGCTGGCGGATGCGCGTGGCCCTTGCGGGTGTTCTGTTTGCCCAGCCGGATTTGCTGCTGCTCGATGAGCCGACCAACTATCTCGACCTTGAGGGCGCGTTGTGGCTTGAGGCGTATCTGGCCAAATACCCCCACACAGTGCTGATCATTTCGCACGACCGCGGCCTGTTGAACCGCGCGGTTGGCGGCATTCTGCATTTGGAAAACAAAGAGCTTACCTATTACCAAGGCCCCTACGATCAGTTCGCGCGCCAACGTGCTGAGCGGTTGTTGATCCAAGCCGCAGAGGCCAAGAAACAAGCCCTGCGCCGTGACCACCTGCAAAGCTTTGTGGACCGGTTCAAGGCCAAGGCATCCAAAGCGAAACAAGCCCAGTCACGGGTCAAAATGCTGGAGAAAATGACCCCCATCACAGCGCCGGAAGAGGCGCGCCAGATGGTGTTCACTTTCCCCACACCCGAAGAGCTTTCCCCCCCGATTGTGCGGCTTGAAGGAGCCTCAACCGGGTATGGCGGCGTTGAGATTTTGCGCCGTATGGACCTGCGGATTGACCAAGATGACCGCATTGCCTTGCTGGGCAAGAATGGTGAAGGAAAATCCACACTTTCCAAGCTGTTATCCGACAAACTTAGCGTGATTGAAGGCAAGCGCACGGCGTCGTCAAAACTGCGGATCGGTTATTTCGCGCAGCACCAAGTGGATGAGCTGCACATCGAAGAAACCCCGCTTCAGCACATCCAACGTGTCCGCCCCGGCGAGATGCCGCCAAAGCTGCGCGCCCGGCTTGCGGGCTTTGGTCTCATGGCCGACCAAGCCGACACCGAGGTTGGCCGCCTATCTGGTGGGCAAAAGGCACGTCTGTCCTTGCTGCTGGCCACGATTGATGCCCCCCACCTGCTGATCCTCGATGAGCCGACAAACCACCTTGATATCGAAAGCCGCGAGGCGCTTGTTGAAGCGTTGACCGCGTATTCAGGCGCTGTGGTTTTGGTCAGCCACGACATGCACCTGCTCAGCCTTGTTGCGGACCGGCTGTGGCTCGTCAAAGACGGCAATGTCGCCCCTTATGAGGGCGATCTGGAAAGCTACCGCGCACTTTTGCTGCAAAAAGACACCAAGCCGCAAAAGCCCAACAAAACGGACAAGCCCAAGGCGCCCAAACCGTCGCGCGATCAGATCCTCGCGCTAAAGTCCGAGCTGCGCAAATGCGAAGAACGGGTCAGCAAGATTGGCCAGATGCAGGACAAACTTGCCAAAAAGCTTGCCGATCCCGCCTTGTATGAGGACGACAAAAAGGGTGAGCTGGAGACATGGAACAAGAAATACGCCGAAGTCATGGACGGGCTTGATCGTGCGGAGGCCATGTGGCTTGCGGCGCAAGAAAAGCTAGACGCCGCGCAGAAGCGCGCGTGACGGGGCCATGACCCAAGCCGAAGCCATCACAGCCTTTGTGGCATTGTTCGTCATCATCGACCCCATTGGGTTGGCCCCCTTGTTCATCGCGCTGACCCGTGGCGCGGCACCCCGTGCACGGTTCATCATCGGCGCCCGCGCTGTCGCAGTGGCTGCGGCCCTCTTGCTACTGTTCGGCCTCGCGGGTGAGGCGGTGCTTGATTTCCTTGGGATATCTTTGCCCGCATTTCAGATCGCAGGGGGCATTTTGCTGTTCCTCACTGCGCTCGACATGTTGTTCGACCGTCGCACCAAGCGGCGCGAGGATCAGGCGCATACGCTGGAAGAAGACCCCTCGATCTTTCCCCTCGCCATGCCGCTGATCGCAGGCCCCGGTGCGATTGCAACGGTGATCTTGTTGTCCGGTCAGGCGCAGGGTGATCCGCTTTATTTGGCGCAAGTCATGGGGGTCGCGGCCTTGGTTCTTGGCGGTGTTTTGCTGCTCTTTAGCCTTGCTAGCCCGGTGGAACGGCTTCTTGGACCCACTGGCATTAACGTGGTGACACGCCTTTTGGGCATGCTTTTGGCCGCACTTTCGGTGCAATTCGTGCTGAACGGCATCCTCGCCATTTGGCCAAACTGATCTGCGGCCCTATATGATGGGTCATGACTGGCGACGATATTGCAAACCTCATCTACCTGTCCGTTCTGATCCTTGTGATCGGCGGCTATTTCATTGCGGTCAGCCGCACGAACCTGCCTAAAATGCTGCAGCAAGGCGCCATTTGGGTGTTCATCTTTATCGGGGCCATCACGGTCGCGGGCCTTTGGAGCGAGATGGGCACAACGTCATTATCACGCCAATCCGTGATCCAAACGGATGGTAGCACGATCGTATCCGCCCCTAGGGATCGTGATGGCCACTACTACTTGTCGCTTATCATCAATGACGCGCCCATCCGCTTTGTTGTGGATACTGGTGCCACGGATTTGGTCCTGACTAAAGAAGACGCCGCACGCGTTGGGCTGGACCCCAAACAACTTGCCTATCTGAGTATTGCGAACACCGCGAATGGCCAAGTTCGTCTGGCCCGCGTGCGCCTAGACAGCGTGCAACTAGGTGATGTCACGGATCAAGACGTTCGCGCCGTTGTCAACGAAGGCGACATGCGGGAAAGCCTTTTGGGCATGACCTATTTGCAAAAATTCGGGCGCATTCAGATTGAGGGCAATCGCCTGACGCTGATCCGTTAACGCCGCCAGAATTGCAGCGTAAAGAGCGCGTAAACCACCATTAACTCAAGCCGTCCGACCAGCATACCTGCGGCCAACAGCCACTTGGCCGTGTCGTTGATGCTCGCAAAGGATCCCGCCGGGCCAATGGTATCCCCCAAGCCGGGGCCCACGTTCGCAAGGGCGGTCGCAGCGCCCGACAGCGAGGTCGTGAAATCAAGGCCCGTCATGCCCAGCAGCACCGACAGCACTCCGATGGACACCACAAACACGACAAAGAACGCCATGACCGAGGACAAGACATCCGGCCCCACACGCCGCCCGTCATAGCGGATCGCAAATATCCCATGGGGGGAGTGGATTTGCCGGATTTGCATCACGATAGCTTTGAACAGTAACTGGTAGCGAAAGACCTTGATCGAACACGCCGTCGACCCAGCGCAGCCGCCTATCAGCCCTGCAAAGAACAGGATCACCACCGCGAGGCTGCCCCACTGCATATAGTCCGCGCTTGCGTAGCCCGTCCCAGTTAGGATCGAGACCGAATTGAACAATGCAGCGCGAAACGCGGCCTCAGACAGTTGGCCTTGGTCCAGCAAACGCACCCCGACCATGACCGCGACCAACACCCCCGCGATCCCAAAGAACAAACGCACCTGACTGTCTTGCAACAACGGCTGCGCCGTACCGGCCGCCAATTGTACGAACCGCACAAACGGCAAAGCCGCCAGCGCCATGAAGACCACCGCCACATATTGTACCAACGGCCCAAACGCGCTGAATGAGGCATCTGTGTTCGCAAACCCGCCCGTGGCCACGGTGGTCATGGCATGGACGATGGCGTCAAACGGCTCCATGCCTGCGGCGGCATAGGCCAGCGCGCAGGCAGCCGTAATCCCAAGATAAATCACCGAAATAGAGCCCGCGATTTGCGTAGCCCTCGGTAGGATTTTACCAAACGTATCAAACCCTTCCGAGCGAAAGATCTGCATCCCCCCAATCTTGAGTTCGGGCAGGAACACCATCGCGACCACGATCACCCCGATGCCTCCAAACCACTGCAACATACCGCGCCACAACAGTAATCCCCGGGGCAATGCCTCAAGCCCTGTGAACACGGTGGAGCCGGTGGTAGTCAGTCCCGACATCGCCTCAAAGAAGGCATCCACGATGCGGGCCTCTGTGGCGCCCATCCAAAACGGCAGAGCCGCGAAAATCGGCAGGACGAACCAGACGCCCGTCGTCAGCAAAAAGGTTTGTTGCAGGGACAGGCGGGCGCGTTGCGCATTCGCACAAGCCAACGCCATGCCGACCCCGATCAAAAACGTCACGGTTGCGGACTCGAGGAAAACGATCCAATGGCCGTTTTCTTCCCACAGGTCGAGCATCATCGGCGCCAGCATCGCAAGGCCGAAGACAGCCAAAAGCTGGCCAATGACATATCCAACCGGGCGAACGTCTACCATGCGCGCAGCTTTGGGGCGGGGCCGCGAGGGTGTCAAGCCGAGGCTCTTCTAGCCGACGACCGCGCCCAAGGCCCAGCCCGCAGCAGCACAGGCAGGCAGCGCCCGCGCCAACCCCCACCCACGCCACATCATCAACACAGCCGCAAAGCCCGCCAACACAAGAGCAAGTGGCACGAACGCGGCCCAATCAGGCACCCACACCCGGACCAGCCCCCATTGCAGGCGTTCGCCGCCCGCAAACACCACATTCAGCGCGAACCACAACGATAGGTTCGCGATTACCCCGACAACGGCGGCTGACACACCCGCCAATGCGCCCTGTAATCGCGGCGCATGGGCGAGCCGTTCGATGTATGGCGCGCCCGCAAATATCCATAGAAAACAGGGGGCAAAGGTCGCCCATAGCGTAACCAAACCCGCCGCAAACCCCATGCCCCATGTCTGTGCACCCGCCATGATGCCCACAAACAGCGTCACAAGGATCAACGGGCCCGGTGTCGTCTCCGCAAGGCCCAAGCCATCGACCATTTGCGCCGCGCTCAGCCACCCCTGCCCCTCAACCGCGACCTGCGCCATATAGGCCAGCACCGCGTAGGCGCCGCCGAATGTGATGACGGCAAGCCAGCTGAAAAACACCGCAATCTCGGGCAGCACCGTCTGTGGAAATGCCAACGCGACAGCCCCAAGCGGCAAAAGCCAAACCGCCCCCCATGTGACGATGCGCACCGCGGTCCCCTGCCACGGGATGGCCGGGGATGCGGGTGCCGAAACGTCCGAGGGCGCGCACCAAATCGCCCCGACGCCCGCGGCTACGCCCAAAATCACAGGAAACGGCACTTGAAAGACGAACAGGGCCGCAAAGGCCCCGAACGCGAGCAGATAGGCCGCCGCGCTCTTCAACGCCTTGGCCGCAAGCCGCCGAAGCGCCAGCGCGACAATGACCAGAACTGCCGCCTTGATGCCCAAAAATGCAGCCTGCACGTCGGGCAGCGCGCCAAATGCAATGTAGATCGACGTCAACGCACCCACCACCACGGCCCCGGGCAGCACAAACAGCAGGCCCGCGATAACGCCGCCCAATGTGCCCCGCAGCCGCCATCCGGCATAGGTACACAGCTGCATCGCCTCCGGCCCCGGCAACATCATGCAAAAGCTTAAGGCGCGCAGAAACTCCGCCTCCGTCAGCCACTGTCGATCTTTGACAAGCGTGTCGTGCATCACCACAATCTGCGCCGCTGGCCCGCCGAACGACAACAGGCCAATGCGCAAAAAGGCCCGCGTAAGATCGGACATCGGGATCATGGCAGTATCAACGCAGCACGGCAAATGCGCCGATTAGCCGACGTGAAACAGCGATTGGAACAAGCGCGGGTCAAGCGAGCGGGCGGCGAACGTATCACCCTCCGTCAGGACCGAAATCGCGTCATGGCTATGCAAGCTCTCTTGGTGGCTGGCGACAACGCGGAAATCCCCGATGCGCGGATCGGCCTTCAGTTGCGCACAAAATGAGCGCGCCGCGTCTTCGACAAAAATCGGGTTGGCAGCGTTTAGTTCGGCAAAGGCCTGCTCATCCTCACGCTTGACCATCACTTGCGTTTCCGTGGGCACGCCCGCGCGACACATCTCGATCAGGTCCTCAAACCAAAGGCGGGATGGCCCTGTCACCTCAACGGACACACGCGCCACGGAACGTTGCGAATGGGGTGTTGCCAACTGACCACGGGCCTGACGTGCATGCTCCGATAGCTCAAGCGAGCATGGGCAGGTGCTGGAGTATACGTAATCGAGGTGCATGAATTTCTGGCGCACGCCACCAGTGTCCACGACCTCCATGGCGATGTCGTAATACTGATATCCCGACAGGCCGGACCGCAGGCTATCCACCTTCATCGGAAAGCTGAACCGCATCTGAATACGGGCGTCAAAGCTTTCGAGGTCCGTTTTGTAATCGCTCAACGCGGCTTCGATCACACCGAGCGAAAATCGCTCTTCGGAGCGGGCATAGAACGTGCGCATGATGCGCGACATGTTGATGCCCTTTTTCTCCGCCTCAAGACTGACGGACCCCGTGACCGACGTCTCAAGCGTCAGCTCGGCGCCTTCACGGGTGTGATAGCGGATCGGCAGGCGAAAGTTAGAGATACCAACGTGTTGGATCAGCGCCTTTTCCCCACGGATCAGGCTAGATGGCCCGTTTTGCAGGTCCGGAAGGGTGGCGCGGTACGCATCATCCACGCGGAAATCATCGGGATACGTGCGGCTCAAGGCCCTACCTGTAGCCTCAGCACCGGGCAAAAGCTGCGCAATTTTGGGATCAAGAGCGGCAATCTCAGCCTCAGACGCCGCAGCGGCCCAGCGCTGTAGCGTTGCAAGCGCCTCAGCGGCTTGATCATCATTCGGTTGGCGGTCAATTTCCGGTGCGTGGATGTTCATGCCATCCCCCCTTGTGGTTCGCGCGATCAGCAGTGCGGGCACCCCCCGCTTTTTGCGATGGTGTGATATATACGACCAAGTGTCAGAGTTGGTTTACAATTTTACGACACTTTTCCGAGAAAAACGCACCTTTGGCGGTATTCCCCATAAAAACAAGGGAACCCCGGTTGCGCTTTAAACCGCCTCTAACGCGCCCATAATATCCGCAATCAGGTCCTCAGTGCCCTCAAGCCCCACCGAAAGCCGCACCAAACCGTCTGTGATGCCCAAGTGCGTCCGCTGATCCACACTAAGCCGTTGGTGAGTCGTCGTGGCCGGGTGCGTCGCGATGGATTTCGCATCGCCCAAGTTGTTTGAGATAATCACGATCTCAAGCGCGTTCAGGAACCGGAAAGCCGCCTCTTTGCCGCCCTTGATATCGAGCGCCAGAACAGTGCCGCCCTTTTCCATCTGACGCATCGCAAGCGCGTGTTGCGGGTGGCTCGGCAGACCGGGGAACAAGACGTTTTCAAGGGCTGCATGCCCCTCAAGCGCCGATGCAATCGCCAACGCCGTGTCGGCTTGGGCATTCACCCGCAGGTCGATATGCTCCAACCCCTTGAGCATCACCCAGGCGTTGAACGGGCTCATCGCGCCGCCCGTATGTTTAAGATATGGCTCCGCCGTTTTGCGCACGAACTCTTGGGTGCCACAGATCACGCCCCCAAGGCAGCGCCCCTGTCCGTCGATGTGCTTGGTCGTGGAATACACAACCACATCGACGCCCATCGCCACCGAATCCTGAAAACAAGGCGTGGCAAAGACATTGTCCATCACGACAGTGGCATCATGGGCGTGCGCCAGATCACAGACCGCCTTGATATCAATGACTTCTAACGCGGGGTTCGAGATCGATTCAAAAAACACCACCTTCGTGTCCGGGCGGATCGCGGCCTGCCATGCGGCAAGGTCTGTCCCATCGACGAACGTCACCTCAACTCCAAAGCGGGTCAGGATTTCTTCGAGGATATACAAGCAGGACCCAAACAGCGCCTTGGCCGAGACCACATGATCCCCGGCTTTCAACAGGCTCATCATCGCGCCGTTCACCGCGGCCATGCCGCTGGCCGTAGCAAAGGCGTCTTCGGTGCCCTCCATCGCGGCGATCCGGTCCTCAAACATCGCGACGGTTGGGTTGCCGTAGCGGGCGTAGATGAACTCTTCACGCCCGCTTTTGATGAAGCGCGCCTCTGCTGCTTCAGCCGATGGATAGACGAAGCCTTGGGTCAGGAACATCGCCTCTGACACCTCGCCATATTGGCTGCGGCGGGTGCCTGCGTGCACAGCACGGGTACGCTTGGACAGCGCGCGTTTGGACCCTGCGGCGGTTTGAGGTGTGTCTTTCATGGCATCGCTCCTGCATCTGGCCTAAACCGGCAATTGGAGGTGCGGGTGGAGCCATCGCTCCATGACCAACCTCTTTAGCGGCATATTTATAGAGGGCCACAATCCGGTACAAATCCCCTCTCTGACCGCTGGCATAAAGCGCTGGGGCGTCGGTGTCAATTTGCCTGCAATGTCCCACTCGCACAGCACCTAGCCCTTGCGGCGCAAGTGAATTCGGGCAACCCTCCGCCCCAACAGGAGGAACTGCCATGACCACGCCCCAAGACCCGATTGAGTTGTATTTCTGGCCCACACCGAACGGTTGGAAAGTCTCTATCGCGCTGGAGGAAATGGGCCTACCCTACACGCTCAAGCTGATCAACATCGGCGCCGGTGAGCAATTTGCGCCGGAGTTCCTCAAGATTGCGCCCAACAACCGTATGCCCGCCATCGTGGACCCGCAGGGACCGGACGGCAGCCCCATCTCGATCTTCGAATCCGGCGCGATCCTGCAATACCTTGCGCGCAAAACCGGTCAATTCGGCGGCACGACCGAACGGGAACGTATTGCCGTTGAGCAATGGTTGATGTGGCAAATGGGCGGGCTGGGGCCAATGGCGGGTCAGGCGCACCACTTTATGAAATATGCCCCCGCGATGGACCCGCCCAACGACATTCCATACGCCAAAAACCGGTACGGCGCGGAAACGGCACGGCTTTATGGGGTGCTGGATCGTCAGCTTGCCAACAACCGCTACGTGGCTGGCGAGTTTTATTCGATTGCGGACATGTCAATCTGGGGGTGGGCATCCCTGTGGGAGGGGCAGCAGCAAACTCTAGACGACAAACCCCACTTTGCCCGCTGGCTCGCAGAGGTTGGCGCGCGGCCCGGTGTGATCGCAGGACGCGCACTTGCGGCCGAAAAACGCGGGGCGGCCAAAGACCTTGCACGCAGCAAGACGCTATTCAAATCGGCAAAGTGAGGGGAAAGTTGCCCACGCTACGTCACAATCGCCCGGGGGGACTCGCAAAACGGCGGCGCGCTGATTAAACTTTGTTAAGGTATTTTAAGTGGGGCGCATTATGCAGTCAGAGAGTTTGCAGAAATTCGGCTTTGTGGCGTTGATGATCCTGATGGGTTTGGCGTCATTTGGCGTGCTGGATGGGCAGATCTGATCATGGCGAAACGCTTTGGTGGAGAATTCAGCCCCGATGGGCGCAGCCAACCGGGGGCTAAGCCCAGCCCGCTGGCCAGCGTCAAGCCGAGCCGCCACAGATTGCGACTGCTGATCCTGTTCCTCCTGCCGTTACCGCTGTTGTTTCTGGGCTTGGGCAAACCACCGCTCGCGATGGCCGTCGATTTCACCGCTGCCGCCACGCTGATCCTTGCCGCTTGGCTGTTGCAAGAGGGGCTAAAAGCCGAAAACGCGTTCAATGATCGTAAAATCGCGCGCCGCCCTTCCTTTCCACGAAAAATATGCGCCAGTGTTCTAACAGGCATCGGCATCGCCTTGGCCACGATGGACGGGCTGTCTGGCATCCCCGGCGCCGCCCTTTACGGAATTGTTGGCGGAATTTTGCACAGCTTTTCGTTTGGCATCGACCCCCTGCGCGACAAAGGCATGGAGGGGATCGATACCTTTCAGACCGAGCGCGTGGCCACCGCCCTCGACAAAGCCGAGGGCTATCTGGCCGAGATGAAAGATGCCGCCCTACGCGCCGGTGATCGCGGTGTCATGGCGCGGGTGGATCGGTTTCAAACCACGGCCCGCGTGATGTTTCGCACCGTCGAAGAGGACCCGCGCGACCTATCTGCTGCACGCAAGTTTCTGGGCATCTACCTCGTGGCGGCCCGTGATGCGACGGTCAAATTCGCGGATCTGTTTGCCCAAACACGCGACGCGCAAACCTTGGCCGACTACGATGCTTTACTTACCGACCTAGAGGCCAGCTTTGAAGCCAAACGCGAAAAACTTTTAGTGGCGGATCGCAGTGATTTAGATATTGAAATTGAAGTATTACGAGACCGTCTTAAGCGTGACGGCCTACTTATTAACGATTAGGAATTTATCATGGAAAAATCAGTACACGAACAAGCAAAAGCCGCCCTCAAAGAGGTCGAAGCTATAAGTGCCGTGGTCCTGCCCGAGCCCACCGCCGAGCTGATCCCGCTAGCCACCGCCGAGGCCCCCGTGGCCGCTGACATCCGCAAGCGCATGGATGAAATCGACCTGAACAATACCGACAGCATCATCGCGTTTGGCTCTGCCGCGCAGGTTGAGCTGCAAGAAATTTCCCAAGCCATGTTGGCCGACGTCAAGAACAAGGACGTTGGCCCCGCCGGCGACAGTCTGCGGACGATGGTGACCACGATCCGGGGCTTCTCGGTGAGTGAACTGGACGTGCGGCGCAAACGTTCGTGGTGGGAACGGCTCACCGGGCGGGTCGCGCCCTTTGCCAATTTCCTTGCGCGCTATGAGGACGTGCAGGAACAGATCGACAAGATCACCGAGACCCTTGAAGGCCATGAACAGACGCTTCTGAAGGACATTAAGTCCCTCGATAAACTCTATGAAAAGACGTTGGATTTTTACCGCGAGCTCGGTCTGTATATCACCGCCGGTGAGGAGAAAATCAAAGAGCTGGACACCAACGTCATTCCTGCCAGGGCCTCTGCGGTCGCCGCCGCCGACCCCGATGACCAAATGATCCTCGCGCAGGAATTGCGCGATATCCGGGCGGCGCGCGATGATCTGGAACGCCGGGTGCATGACCTGAAACTGACCCGGCAGGTGACGATGCAATCCCTGCCCTCGATCCGGTTGGTGCAAGAAAACGACAAATCGCTGGTGACCAAGATCAACTCGACCCTCGTGAACACCGTGCCCCTATGGGAAACCCAACTGGCGCAGGCCGTCACGATCCAACGCTCCCGCGAGGCGGCCGAAGCCGTGCGCGAGGCCAACGACCTGACCAACCAACTTCTCACGCAAAACGCGGCCAACCTGCGCGAAACCAACAAAATCGTGCGTGAGGAAATGGAACGTGGTGTGTTTGATATCAACGCCGTGAAACAGGCCAATGACGATCTGGTCGCCACAATCAACGAAAGCCTCCAGATCGCGGATGAGGGCAAAGCCCGCCGCGCAGCCGCCGAAGTGGAGCTGCAAAAGATGGAGGCAGAGTTGCGCGACACGCTCGCTTCGGCCAAGGCGCGCAAGGACGGCGTGGGCGACACCGCAGGGACTTCGGTGCCCATCGAATGATCCTAACGCGCCGCTCTTTTTCGATGACCATGACGCGGCTTGCCGCGGGGTTTGGGCTATGCGCCCTGATGTGCGCCTGTGCAGTTGCCCCGCCCGAGCCGATCGCTGCCAGCCCTATGGTGGCCCCCGGCACGATCCCGGCGATCCCCGCCGTGCGCGGCCCCTCGTACGAAAGCAAATCGGCCCGCAAATATTATACCCGGATCGAAAAAGAGCAGGTTGCGCGGGGGTTGATGCGCGTGGACGGCGGTGGGCCGGATGTGCCCTATGACGCCGATGATCTGAGCCGCAATTTTGAACGCGTGGCTTTGTTCAATGAATACACACAAATCGGCGGTCGGTTTGTGGCGGCGCAAACGGCGGCTCAATTGCGCCGCTGGGAGGGTCCTGTGCGCATCGCCCTTCACTTCGGGCCAAGCTTACCAGAGGCCCAGCAGGCGCGCGACAAAACCCTTGTCCAGAACTACATCAAACGCCTTGCGCGTGTCACCGGCCACCCGATCAGCCTCGTGTCCAACCCAAAGCGCGCGAATTACCACGTGTTCGTGGTCAGCGTGGATGAACAGCGCAACCTTGGCCCTCTGATTAAGGCGGTTGAACCCAAACTGGGCGCGGCAACCATCAAGGAAATGACGAGCCTGACGCGCAACAATTTCTGCGCGGTCTATGCCTCCTCCACGCGGTCTGCGCCCTATGTCTATGCCTCAGCCATCGCCCTGATCCGGACGGAACACCCCGATCTGATGCGCGACGCGTGCTATCATGAGGAAATCGCCCAAGGCCTTGGGCTGGCCAACGACAGCCCCAAGGCACGCCCCTCTATTTTCAACGACGACGAAGAATTCGCCTTTCTGACCTCACATGATGAACGGCTTTTGAGCATTTTGTATGACCCCCGGCTTCGCCCCGGGATGACCCCTGACCAAGCCCGCCCCATCGTCGCGCGCCTTGCAAGCGAGCGTGCGCCCAGCGGCTCCATCTGATTTTCCCGCCTCAGGAGGCACGCATGCCCATTTTCGATTTTCTAAGCGGCCAGTTTATTGACGTTATTCATTGGACCGACGACAGCCGCGACACCATGGTCACCCGGTTTGAACGCGAGGGCCATGAGATCAAATACGGCGCCAAGCTGACCGTTCGCGAAGGCCAAGCCGCTGTTTTCATTCACGAAGGTCAGCTGGCCGACGTGTTTACCCCCGGGCTCTATATGCTGGAAACCAACAACATGCCGATCATGACCAGTCTTCAGCACTGGGATCACGGCTTCAAATCGCCCTTCAAGTCTGAGATTTATTTCGTCAACACCAACCGCTTTACCGACCTGAAGTGGGGCACCAAAAACCCGATCACCCTGCGCGATCCTGAGTTTGGCGCTGTGCGGTTGCGGGCCTTTGGCACCTATACCGTTAAGGTAACCGACCCTGCCCGGTTCCTGACGGAAATCGTGGGCACGGATGGCGATTTTACCACCGATGAGATTACCTTTCAGATCCGCAACATCATTGTCCAAGAAGCCTCGCGCGCGTTGGCCAGCTCGCGCATCCCGGTGCTTGATATGGCGGCCAATACCCGCGATCTGGGCAAGCTGATTGCCGAGCAGATCAGCGAAACCATCACCGGCTATGGGCTGACCCTGCCGGAGCTATACATCGAAAATGTCTCGCTTCCTGCGGCGGTGGAAAAGGCGCTTGATAAGCGGACCTCGATGGGTGTCTTGGGCGATCTTACGGAATACCAACGCTTTGCCACCGCTGAGGCGATGCAATCGGCCGCGACCACGCCGAACTCTGGCATGGGTGCGGGGCTTGGAATGGGGATGGGCATGGGCATGGGCATGGCGCAATCCATGGCCCAACCGCGCAGCGGCCCGTGGGGGGCTGTGCCGCAGGCAGCGCCACCACCGCCGCCCCCTCCGGTCGAGCATATCTGGCACATCGCCCGCAATGGCCAGACAACCGGACCGTTTTCAAAGGCAGCGATGGGCAAAATGGTGACCGAGGGCAGCCTCACTCGCGATACGCATATTTGGACACCGGGCCAAGATGGCTGGCTGCGCGCCGAGGACGTGCGCGAACTGGCGCAACTGTTTACCGTGATGCCGCCGCCTCCGCCCCCCGGCGTCTAGGGTGGCTTTACGCAGCCACACATGACTGACGTTCTCGACCACCGATTTCCCTGCGACGCCTGCGGGGCGGACCTGCGGTTTACACCCGCCGCAGGCCAATTGGTCTGTGACCACTGCGGCAATACCGCCCCGATGGAGGGTCGCCGCGTCGCGACATTGCAGGAAATCGACTTGCGCACAGGCCTCAGCCAAGGTGGCTCTGACCTGATGGAGGAAACGCGGGTTTCCACCTGCTCCAATTGTGCGGCTCAGGTCGAATTCGATCCCGACATCCATGCCGCCGAATGCCCGTTTTGCGCCACACCAGTGGTCACCGATACGGGCGCGCACCGGCATATCAAACCGGCGGGCGTCCTGCCCTTTGCACTTGAGGAAAGCGCCGCCAAAGAGGCCATGTCAGATTGGTTGGGCGGCCTTTGGTTCGCGCCGAACGGGTTGCAAGCCTATGCCCGCAAGGGGCGCAAAATGCAGGGCATCTACGTGCCCTACTGGACGTTCGATACGGATACGACGACGGATTACACGGGCCAACGCGGCACAGTTTACTATCAAACCGTGACTGTCATGCGTGATGGCAAACCTGTGCGCAAACAGGTGCCGCGCACGCGTTGGCGTACGGTCTCGGGGCGGGTGGCGCGGTTTTTTGATGATGTGCTTGTGCTGGCCTCTCGCTCGCTTCCGGCGCGGTTTACCAAGGCGCTTAGCCCGTGGGATCTGTCCGCGCTGACCCCATATACGCCCGAGTTTTTGGCCGGGTTCCGCGCCGAAGGATACACCGTCACGCTTGAGGACGGTTTCGAGGACGCCAAGCAGCAAATGGATGCCGTAATCAACCGTGACATCCGCTTTGATATCGGCGGTGACAAACAACGGATCGACCACGCCCGCACACAGATGCGCAATGTCACGTTCAAACATGTCCTGCTGCCGGTTTGGCTGGCCGCCTACAAATACAGGGGCAAAAGTTACCGCTTTGTGGTGAATGGCCAAACAGGCCGCGTGCAGGGGGAACGTCCCTATTCAGCGTGGAAAATCGGCTTTGCGGTGCTGGCCGGGCTGGTACTTGCGGCGGCAGTGGGCTACGCGATTGCCCTAAGCGAACAGGGAAGGTTTTAAGCGATGATACTTTGTGCGGGCGAAGCCTTGATCGATATGTTGCCGCGCCAGACGGCGTTGGGTGAGGCCACATTCATGCCGTGCACGGGCGGGGCTGCATTGAACATGGCGGTGGCTTTGGCACGGCTCGACACCCCGGTGTCGTTGTTCACGGGGCTTTCGACGGACATGTTCGGCAACCAGCTGCGTGCCACTTTGGCGGCGGCGGGTGTGGGTGCCCGCGCCGCGACATCTGACCGGCCAACAACGCTGGCCTTTGTCGAGCTGGTCGATGGCAGCGCGCGCTATGCGTTTTTTGATGAGAACACCGCCGGGCGGATGCTGACTGCGGATGATCTGCCCGCGCTGGACGATGTCCAAGCCGTTGCACTCGGCGGGATTTCACTGGCGGTTGAGCCGTGCGCCGACGCGTTTGAAACATTGTGCACCCGTGCCGCGCCCAACAAGCTGGTCATGATTGATCCCAACATTCGCCCCCTGTTTATCAGCGATGAGGCCCGCTACCGCGCGCGGCTGACCCGCATGATGGCTGTGGCCGATATCGTCAAGCTGTCGGACGAAGATCTGGACTGGTGGAACGGCGGTGATATCGACGCGCTTTTGGCCTCGGGCCCCAAGATGCTGGTGATGACCAAGGGCCCGGAGGGCGCTGTTGCGATCCGCGCCTCGGGAATGGTTTCGGTGCCTGCAACGCGGGTGGATGTCGTCGACACCATCGGCGCGGGCGATACGTTTAACGCGGGCTTCATGGCGGGGCTTTCGGATGCCAACGCTCTGTCCAAAGCGGCGCTGGCCACGCTAAGCGATGACACCCTCCGCAACGCTCTCACCCTTGGGGTGCAGGCAGCCGGCATCACGGTATCGCGCGCAGGCGCCAACCCGCCCCACCGGTCCGAGCTATGAGGGCCGTTGTTCAACGCGTCCGCCACGCGCAGGTTCATGTGGACGGCGCGCTGATCGGTGAATGCGGTCACGGCGTGATGATCTTGGTCTGCGCGATGCAAGGCGACACGACCGACAACGCCAATGCACTGGTCGACAAAATCGCCAAGCTGCGCATTTTCAAGGACGACGCAGGCAAAATGAACCGCTCGCTTTTGGACGCGGAGGGGAGCGCGCTTGTGATCAGCCAATTCACGCTGGCAGCCGATACATCGCGCGGCAATCGCCCCGGATTTTCAGCAGCCTCCGCCCCGGATGAGGGCGAAAAGCTGTACGAATACTTTGCCGCACAGCTCGCGGCGCAGGGGGTTCCGACACAAACCGGCCAGTTCGGCGCAGATATGGCCGTGAGCCTCGTGAATGACGGCCCCGTTACGATTCAGATTGAGCGTTAGGCGCGGGCCGTCGTCCAAACCATCCCCGGATTGTGGCCACGTCCAGCACCGGTTCATCCAGACTTTCCGCATAGCTCTTGATTGAGATTGAGAGCATGGACTCTAGCGTGAAATACGCCCGGAGGATGCGAAAGACCAAATACTCCGGCAGGTACAACAGCGCCATTGGCTTCCCGTTGATCAAACACGCGAAACATGCCACCAACGCAGGTGCGCCCACCGCAACGGCGATCACCGCCTGCACCTCAAGCGGGCGCAGCGTGTGAAACCCGCCAAAGTATTCGATCAAGCCAAACAGCACGAGCGGGACAACCATCGCACGGCGGCCAGAATTCACGAGCATATAGGGCAGAACGACCTTGCCCCGCACCGTAGCGCGCGCCGAAAAGATCAACGCTCGGCACCGCGAAGAGATATGATAGACGGATCGAAACCACCGCATTCGCTGCTCACGCATATGGTGGTATGTACCGGGCACTTCGCTTTCGAATTGCACGTCCGGGTCGCACACAAGGCGGTAGCCCAATTCCCCGATCCGCAGGGACATATCGGTGTCTTCCCCGTTCATGCCGTTCACAAAGCCACCCAGTTTGCGCGGCAATTCCGTGCGGTAGGCCGCGAACATGCCAGGCACACCGACGACGGAATTGATCGTTGTAAAGCCCACCGAATAGAAGCCATGTTTGACCAATGCCTCTAGGAACCGGGCGCGGTCGAACAGTCCTCCGCCGGGCGAAAATGGCAGCCCGCCCACCGCCCCGCAAAGAGGGTCGCGAAAGTGGCGCATGACCTTGACCAACGCATCAGGGAACATGATGGTGTCCGCATCGAGCCGGATCATATACTCGGTCTGCACCCTATCGATCGCCGCATTCAGCGCGTGGGATTTTCCGGCCCGTGTCTCCAGAAACACCTCGCCAGTCATATGCGCACACGCGCCCAGGGCGCGGTCCGCAAGGGCGTGGGTATCGTCGGTTGAGTTGTTGTTGGCGATGATCATATGCACCGCACCCGCATACTGCGCGGCGGCGGCATCGGCGGCGGCGATCACTCGCGCGATGATGTGGGCTTCGTTATGGGCGGGCACAAAGATCGTGACCGGTGGCATGAACGTCCGGTGCCTGTCGCGCAATAGCATCAGGCTGGACACCAGATAGAGCGTCACGAAAAAGCTGGGCAGAAACAGAAAAACCCCCGGCCCGATCCCGCCCAGCAGCGCAATATTGCGCAGCGCGTGCACAGCATTCAGATCCAGCAGTGTCACCCAAACCGAAAGCCCCGCGCATAGCAAGGCCACGCACCCCACGGTCGCCATGGTTTGCCAGTTGCGGCGGGTGTCGATCTCCATTGCGATGGGGGGCGGCATGCGGCCCCGTTCCAACAGCTTGAACGAATAGATCGCAAAGCCCGCAACACCCGACACAATGGCAACGACGTTGACGTGCAACGCCACGCCCAACCACAAGTGTATCACGGCTGAAGCCCCGTCGAGTAGGACACAGAACGCCAAATAGCTAAGGCACATGTCCACCATCATGCCCAGCATGTGGCTCGGGCGGCGGTCCATGAAGACAGCGAACGAGATGTAGAAGCATAGGATGAACGTCCGCACCGAAACGGTGTAGTACCCCTGATATCCTTGAAAAAAATAGATGTCGTGTTGCGGAAACAGCGCCACCAGCAAGGGGATATTTCCCAGCCCCCAAAGCGACGCGGTGGACAGGACACAAAACACCACCAACAACAGTGGTGCGCGGCTTTGAGGCACCCGATGCGAAAACTGCTTGGGCGCGCTGTCCACGGACCAAAACTCATGGGTTGAGCGTTTGGCAGGGGCATCTTTGGGGCGCTGAGCGGTCATGGTCTAGTTCACCACGGGCTTCGTGCGCGGTGTCGCGACGGTGGCCATGACCGCAGGCCCTTGCGGCTGCAATGGCCCCTGAAGCGGCGCGATCAGATGCGGGCGTATGGGGTTTGGCATGGGGACCAAATCAGGCACAGCAATCATGCTCTTTGTGGCCAAGATATCGGGCCGAGGAACCGGCCGATTGCCCGGCCCAAGCGCCCGCGGGCGGCGTGTGTGTGCAGTGGTCTTAGGGGCGAAGTTAGACGCGAGCACAGCCATCACAGGCCGCTTGGGGAATACGCCGCCAATAGACGCACCTGCACCTGCAACGGCAACAGGCGCACGAGGGGCCAAGCCGGTTGATGGCGCCAAAAGGCGCGCCACCTGCGTGCTCAGCACCACCCTTGGGGGCGTGTCAGCGGTTTGCGCAGGGTTTGCCGTTTGCGCCACAGGCCGCAAAGACACAAGCGCCGCAATCCGCCCCCCATCCGCACGGATATGTGCCCCAAGATCGGTTTCCGGCGTTATCCGCATCAAGGCGTAAGGCGCGTCCGTCTCATCGCCCAAGCGCGGCCACAACACCCACAGATCGTGGGCTCCAGCATCGCGGGCCTGCGCGACGGCCTGCCCTAAAGTATTGCGCAGAATTAACTGTACCGTTCCGGGCGCGTGCCGTTCAGAGGCTGCCCCCAGTGTCCAACGCGTCGCTGCGCCGAACGCCTCGGACAGGAACTGCACAGCACTCGTCGCCTCAGCGGCGTTGAACGCAGATGATACCACCAGCGATAGATCATCCGGCAACGCGGCACCAAAATCGGCGACGTCTGCATCCGCAGACAACGCCCCACCACGCAGGCGGGTCCCGGCCTCTAACTGGGCCATCACAGGAGTGCCCGACAAGCATGTCACCCCACTGCGCGGCTCATCATTCATGACCCGCAGCTCTAACACATTCGCATAACCCTGATGCTCCGCTGGAAGGGGCACACTGCGGGCAATCCGTGTAACGTTTTCACTGAGACGTTCGGTATGGATCGCGCGGCCATTCAAGACCACCGACAGCATCCAGCGGTCGGCCTGATCCAGACCCACAAGCGACATATCAAAATCGAAATGCGTGGGCAGCATGCCATTCGGGGTGCTGCGCAGATCATAGGGAATGCGCCAGTTGGTCCGATATTCAAAGAACTTCGCATCCCACAGGGACGAGCCCGCCGGAGGCTGCATGGGCCACTGGTGCGGCGCAGGGGCGATGGTCGCCGCGACCTGTTCATCGGCGACATCCAGATCATCCGGGCTGAGCACTACGGCACCGCCCTCTGCAGCCTGTGGTGCAACAAATTCAACATCCCCGCCCAGCGTACCTTTGTGAACTGCAAACCGCAGCATCCGCGCCATGATGTCTGGCTCAAGCCCCGCGCCCCACACAACATGCGCCGGATCGCCAGAGACCCGCATACGATCCCCAAGGGAGGTCAGAGGCGCCTCAGTCGTGATGTCCAAATGGCTTGTGGGCTCGACCCGCAGGACCATCCCGCCCGACCACCGCGCCGTACACACAGCCGTGGGAAAACGGCCATTGGCGGCAAGCGTCACCTCAACCACGGATTGGGTCAGATCGGCGGGCAAAAGGTTCAGCGTGACGCGGTGCTCGGACTTGCCTTCGGGCAAAACCAATTCACCCCGGCGCTGACCGTTAATGTTGATTTTCAGCCGGGCCACGCCCTCCTCTTGCAACTGCGCAGTCAGATCAAGCGTCAGGGTGCCGGCCTCAACTCGCGCCTCACGCGGCAGGTTAAACCGCGCGCGATGATACCCCGGTGACCCAGCCAGCGCGCCCCAAGTGTCTTCTTCGCGAACAACAATCGTATGATGACGGCTGCCGGGCCGCGCATCGCGCCCGCCCACGTCGGAGGCAAAATCGTGCAGCACACGGTCCGCCTGTGCCAATGGCCCGAGCCCACGCGAGGTCGTGTCCCGATCCGTCCACAACGCAAACTGGATCAGCCCCATCACAAGGAGCGTGAAAAGCGCTAAACCCAAAAGCCTCATCTGCGTTTCCTTTCATGCGCCTGCCAGCCCGCCCCTGCCCTGTTACGCAGAGCGTGATTGCCTGTTGGGGCAGGGCTGACAGAGCGATCCTTGGTCTCTACTCCGCCGCGATCTGACGGTGCAGTGCCTCTTCAGTGACGATCCCGGCCTTTTGTTGACCCGTCCAAGTGGAGACACACGGCACAGCGTCGACATCGAAGCGGTGCAAATATTTCTGCGCGATCTCAACGGTTTCGGCCATCAACCCTTCGCGGAGGGTTGTCGGGTTCAGCCCCAGTTTGAGAAAGCTGTCGTTGCAAACGACCAAATCGTTCTCAGCGGCCTCTTTGCGCGGATTGTCCACCATCGCAATTTGGGCCCCTGTCAGATCAGCCACCAAATGGGCCAAATCTCGTACCCGGTGCTGTTCGGTCACTTGGTTCATGATTTTGACCGGCGCGCCCTTTTGGGGGGGATGCGCCACGGCCAAAGCCACACAGCGCACCGTGTCGCGGATATGAATGAAAGCGCGCGTTTGGCCCCCGGTGCCGTGCACCGTCAACGGATGACCAACGGCCGCCTGCATCAAAAAGCGGTTCAGAACCGTGCCGTAGTCTCCGTCGTAATCAAAACGGTTGATCAGCGCGGGATGCAGACGTGTTTCATCGGTTTGCGTGCCCCAAACGATGCCTTGATGCAGGTCCGTGATCCGAATTTCATCATTACGCGCATAGAATTGAAACAGCAGCTGATCCATCGACTTAGTCATGTGATAGACCGAGCCAGGATTGGTGGGATACAGGATCTCACGCTCGGACCACTGCCCCTCATCGTTGGCGACCTTTACGGGCAGATACCCCTCGGGGATGGTAAAGCCTTCGCCCGCGTAGCCATAAACCCCCATTGTGCCGAGGTGGACAACATGCGTGTCCAACTCAAGGCCCGCGATAGCAGCCATCAGATTGTGCGTACCCCGGATATTGTTGTCCACCGTGTAGCGTTTTGCCGACACGTTTCGCATGGAATATGGGGCTGCGCGTTGTTCACCGAAATGCACAACCGTATCGGGTTTGAGCATCGCCAACAGATCCTCAAGCGCGCCATAGTCCCGCGCCACGTCGATCTGGAAAAAGTCGATCCGGTTGCCCGTGACTTCCTTCCACGCCTGAACACGCTCCGAGATATGAGCGATGGGCGTTAGGCTGGACGCGCCCAACTCTCGGTCAACCTTGCGCCGGGACAGGTTGTCCACAATCGCAACCCGATGCCCCTGTGCCGACAGGTGCAGCGCCGTAGGCCAGCCGCAAAACCCGTCTCCCCCGATAATGACTACGTTCTTCATACTGCTGCCTTTCATTGCAGAGCGCCCCCAGTGGTCAGAACATCCCTCGATGCCCTTGCTGAGATCAGTATGGTTAACGAATTTTGAATTTATTCGGCCAAACTATGGCCTTTTCAGACGCCCACGCCTCACGCCCGCCCTAATCGGGCGGCACGCACTACATGTGGGGTTTTCATTGCACCGGACGGCTAGAGGTGGACTTGATTAGTCCCAATCAACGTTAAATTTTGTCACCAATCCGTTGATTTCAGCCGCATTGAGCACCTTTGGCGACAGCCCACGGGTCAGGATTGCCAGCTTGGACGCCTCTTCCAATTCTTCCATCGCGTAGCACGCAGCCTCAAGCGATTTGCCCGCGACAACAGGACCGTGATGGGCCAAAACCACGGCTGATCGTTTGCCCGCAAGCCCGCGGATCGCGTCTCCCATGGCCGGGTCTCCAGGCATGTAATAGGGCAGCAGTTTCACCTTGCCGAGCCGCATGATCCCGTAGGCCGTCAGGGGGGGCAGCATATTGTCGGGGTCCGTTTCCGGCAAAAGCGACAACGCGACGGAATGGGTCGAATGCAGGTGCACAACCGCGCCGGTCTGCGCGGCACGTGTTTCATAGAATGCGGTGTGCAGCGGGACCTCTTTGGTGGGCGCATCACCGTCCAGGTGTCGCCCGTCCGCGTCAATCACCGACAATGTGGCGGGGTCCAACCGGCCAAAACAATGCCCCGTCGGCGTCACCAACAGGCGGCCGTCCTCTAACCGTGCCGAGATGTTGCCCGAAGACCCCGACGTCAGCCCCCGATTGAACATCGAGGCCGCGAGCGTGCATATATCTTCGCGCAGTTTGGCCTCTGCCGACATTATACGCGCTCCAAAAGCGCAAGCGCCTCTGCAAAGAAGTTGGGGCTGCCAAAGTTGCCAGACTTCAGCGTAATCGCGAGGTCTTTGTCATCACTTTTGCAGAACGTCCACGGCACGCCCGGTGCGATCTCGGGGCCAATGGCCAAGCGATCAATGTCCAGTTTGCGGGTCACAGCCCCAGAGGTTTCACCCCCCGCGACCACGATGCGCCCCACCCCAAGGTTACGTGCATCCAGCGCCAATTGCGCCAGCGCGTCCTCAACCAAAACGCCGGCACGCGCGACGCCCAATTTTTCTTGGGCCGCGGCCACTGTGGCCGGTTCCGCTGTGGCGTAGATGATCTTTGGGGCGTCAATGTCCTGCGCGGCCAACCAACGGCGCGCGGGCAGCACGCCTTCGCTGGCCAATTCCAGCGGGTCCAACCGAAAGCCCTTGGCGTGGTCCAGATAGGCGCCGACTTGCACCCGGGTCATGGCCGAACAACTGCCTGACAAAACCACCGACCCCGCGCTCAAACTGGGCGGAGTGGCGGGTGCGGCGGGACGCGAAAGCGCCCCGGCCTGCGCGTACAATTCCGGCAGGCTCTGGGCAATCGCGCTGCCCCCGGTCAACAGTGGCAGGTCATGAACGGCTGCGGATATCGCACTCAGATCCTCGGACGCGATTGCATCCATTACGACGTGAGCCACATTCGCCTCAGCCAGACGCATCATCGCGGCCTCAATCGCCTCGGCCCCGGCGCGAATGGTTGGCAGGTGAATTGCGCCGACCTCACGACGGACCTGCGGGCGCAGAAGCCGTGTGAGGGATGCGTCGCGCATAGGGGTCAGCGGGTGGTCCTTCATCGGCGACTCGCTCAGCAGCTGGTCGCCCACATGCAAGTAGCCGTTATAAACAGTCCGGCCATTTTCGGGGAACGCGGGACAATACACTGTCTGGCTCACGCCCATGTCGGTCATCAGCGCCTCGGCCACTGGGCCGATATTGCCCTGTGCCGTGCTATCAAAGGTTGAGCAATATTTCCAAAATATCCGCTCAGCCCCCGCACCGCGCAGCCACTTAAGCGCGGCGCGCGCTTGGCTGACCGCGTCTTCGCGTGGAAGGGTCCGGGACTTGAGGGCGATCACCTCAAACGGGGCCAAATCATCGGTGCTGTCTGGGATACCAATCCGCAAGTTTACTGCCACACCGGCCCGCGCCAACATGGCGGCCAAATCCGTAGCACCCGTAAAATCATCCGCAATCGCGCCAAAAAACACTGACATAAGACCCTCCCAAGGACGCACAAATTGTAGTCTGGCACGCGCCAACCACAAGCACTGTCTTTTGCTCACGCCTGCGATTGTGACAAGTGATGCAGAAATGCAAAGTCGCGTGAGATTGCTCGCGGCGCAGGTTGGGCGTAGCATCTCCGCGAATCCGATCAGGAGCGTATCATGCCCGACACCACCATTCCCCAAAGCTGGGAGGCCCGCGCTGAGGCCGCCTCATTCTTTGGTTTCACTGACCTGCCTTCGATCCATGCGCGTGGCACCGTTGTGCTGACCCACGGCACAGGGCCGTATGTCCATGACACGAACGGCAAGACATATCTGGACGCGAATTCAGGGCTTTGGAACATGGTCGCGGGGTTTGACCACCCGGGCCTAATCGAAGCCGCCCAAGCGCAATATGCCCGCTTCCCCGGCTATCACGCCTTCTTTGGACGGATGTCGGACCAAACGGTGCAACTGTCCGAAAAGCTGGTTGAGGTGTCACCCTTTGAGCGCGGCAAGGTGTTCTACACCAACTCCGGGTCTGAGGCGAATGACACAATGGTCAAAATGCTGTGGTTCCTATGGGCCGCAGAGGGCCAGCCGGAACGCCGCAAAATCCTGACCCGCAAGAACGGCTATCACGGGGTAACGGCGGTGTCGGCCTCCATGACGGGCAAGCCCTACAACTCCGTTTTCGGCCTGCCCTTGCCGGGATTTGTTCACCTCAGCTGTCCGCACTATTGGCGCGAAGGTCGCCCGAACGAAACCGAGGCCAAGTTCACCGCCCGCATGGCCCAAGAGCTAGAGGACACAATCGCGCGCGAAGGCGCCGACACTATCGCGGGGTTCTTTGCCGAGCCGGTGATGGGCGCGGGCGGCGTGATCCCCCCATCCGAGGGGTATTTTCAGGCCATCGTCCCGATCCTGCGCCGTCATGGTATCCCGATCATCAGCGATGAGGTCATTTGCGGCTTTGGCCGGACGGGCAACACATGGGGCTGTGAAACCTATGACTTTATGCCCGACGCGGTGATCTCCTCCAAAAATCTTACGGCTGGGTTCTTTCCTATGGGGGCGGTCATCTTGGGGCCTGAGCTATCCGACAGGATGCAAAATGCGGCCGAAGCGATTGAGGAATTCCCCCACGGGTTCACCGCATCCGGCCACCCTGTGGGCTGTGCCATCGCGCTCAAGGCGATTGACGTCGTAATGAACGAGGGCTTGATGGAGAACGTCCGCACCCTAACCCCTCGGTTTGAGGCCGGAATGGCCGAATTGGCCAAGCATCCTCACATCGGAGAATGGCGTGGCAAGGGGTTGATGGGGGCCCTAGAGGCTGTGCGCGACAAGGACACACGCACGCCGTTTGCCGCCGACTTGTCGATCTCAGAGCGGATCGCGAACACCTGCACCGATCACGGATTGATCTGCCGCCCCTTGGGCCAAAGCATCGTGCTGTGCCCGCCGTTCATCATGACCGACGCGCACATGGATGAGATGTTCGAAAAGCTAGAAGGCGCGCTGACCCAAGTATTCAAAGAGGTCGGCTAGCGCTGCAAAGGGGCGGATTTCGTGATCCGAAGACCGCCCCAAACCTGACTAGGTCTTGTTCATTTTGGACAGAATGGCCTGCATGTCTGCCAGTTGTTTCTTGATCGCGTCCAACTCTTCGGCGGCGCTTTCGTCCTCAGCGGCCGGTTGAGGTTTGGCCTCGGCTGCGGGTTCATCACCCGGGGTCCAGCCGCCAGTCATCGCTGCAAAAAACGCCTTTTGCTGCGCCTGCATCACTTCGAACCCCGGCATTTTGGCCAATGGGTTCATCACGCTCGCGTTCTCAATCATCTTGGACTGGCCCGAACGAAGCATATCAAAACTTTGCGCTAAGAAGTCCGGCACAACCGATTGTGCCTGCGTCGTGTAGCTGCGCACCAAGTCCGTCAGAACCGACAGCGGCAGAACGTTTTCGCCCCGGCTTTCATGCTCTGCGATGATCTGAAGAAGGTACTGGCGGCTTAGATCATCCCCGGATTTCAGGTCGACAATCTGCACTTCGCGCCCTGCACGGATAAAACCCGCGATATCCTCTAGCGTCACGTAATCGGACGTCTCGGTGTTATACAACCGACGGCTGGCATAGCGTTTGATGAGGAGCGGTTTGTCCGTTTCGGCCACGATGTGCCTCCCAGGCTTCTTTGCGGTGCAGCAACCCTACGCTGCTGCATCGCAAAAAGGCAAGCGCACAATCGATTGCCCCCAACGGGCCGCGCCGCCCGCATCTGGGCGCACAAACGAAAAAGGCGAGGTGCTAATAACACCCCGCCCCACTTTTTTTGCCGACAGGGAGGACGTCGGCAGAAGTGTTCTTGCGTCGCTTATTTAGCGGCGGCTTTTTTCGTCGCGGCGGACACGTCAGCTGTGGCTTTTTTAACAGCTGCGGTTGCGTCTTCGGTGGCTTCTTTGCCAGCAGCCAGCATCAGCTCAACAGTTTCCATCTGCACTTTTTTCGCGATTTCAGCGAAAGCAGCCATGTTTTCAGCAGCAACTTCGGCTGTCGCGGATGCGAAGTCGGTCATTGCTTTTGCGTAGTCAGCAGGCTCTTCTTTTGCAGTCGTAACTGGTGCGATTTTCGCCAGTGTTTCTTTGGTCCATTTGTTGGAAATCTCAGCGGATTTCTCAGCGGCTTCCAGAGCCAGCTTGGACATTTTTTCTGCCATGGCCGTTTGCGACTTCATCGCGTCCGTAACGGCAGCGGTGTCTACGGGGAATGAACCCATCATGTCGGTCATGTATTTTGTAAAATCTTGTGTGTTAGCCATTGTCTCTACTCCTTGAATATTCACCCGGACCACCCGAGTTATTCGCTGTGTCTGGAATATAGATACACGCTGCACTGCAGCATTTCAAGTTTTTTCTGCACCGCAGCATGCGACAAACCGACAGGCTGCGGTGCAGGGCTAATCCATCAATTATTCCGCAGGCTTAGCGACCACATATGTCCCGGGCGCTGGTCCCAAAACCTTGTGCGCGCCCTCTCCGGGCACCCGTGCCGGCACTTTTTTGCCTGACCGTTTCTTGAGCCAGCCATCCCAACGTGGCCACCAGGACCCCTCATTAAAGGTCGCGTCCTCTAACCATGCATCCGGATCATCGATCATCGGACCGTCGTTGGTATAATGGCCATACTTATTCTTGCTGGGTGGGTTCACGATGCCCGCGATGTGCCCCGATTGGGATAGAATGAACGTCTTGTTACGCGACCCCATCTGGCGAACGCCCGCATAGCTGGATTTCCACGCGGCGATGTGGTCGGTTTCACAGGCAATCGCACAAACCGGCACGGTCACATCCTTCAGTGAGAGCGTCTCACCAAAGTATTCAATCGTCCCTTCGGCAAGGCGGTTACCGGTGCACAGATCGCGCAGATATTGCACCACCATCTTGCCCGGCAGGTTGGTCCCATCCCCGTTCCAATACAGCAGATCAAAGGCGGGCGGCGCCTCGCCCAGCATGTAGCTTTTGATCGCTGGGCCATAGACAAGGTCGTTGGACCGCAGGTAGCTGAATGTGCGCGACATGAAGAATTTGCTCAGATAGCCGCGCTTTGCGGCCTCACGCTCAATCCCGCCAAGGAAATCATCATTCAAGAAAACGCCCATCTCACCGGGGTCCGAGAAATCCGTCATCGTGGTGAAAAATGTCGCGGATTTGATCGAAGTATCGCCCCGCTTTTTCATGAGCGATAGCGTCAGCGACAGCGTGGTCCCTGCAATACAATACCCAACCGCGTTGACCTCTTTTTCGCCCGTGATCTCTTTGACCACGTCAACGGCGGCCAGATACCCGTGCTCAATGTAGTCTTCCATGCTAACGTCGGCATAAGTCTCATCCGGGTTCACCCACGACACGACAAACAGCGTGTAACCCTGATCCACGATCCATTTGATCAGCGAATTCCGCTCTTTTAGGTCCAACACATAAAACTTGTTGATCCACGGCGGAAACAGGATGAGCGGGGTGCGGTGCACTTCGTCCGTTGTGGGCGCGTATTGGATCAGCTCAAACATCTTGTTGCGAAACACGACCGAGCCTTCGGTCGCGCCGATGTTTTTGCCAACCTCAAACGCCTTGCGGTCCGCAAGGCTGACGAGCCAGTCCCCATTGTTCGCCTCAATATCGGCCACAAGGTTCTCAAGCCCCTTCACAAGTGAGTCGCCCTCGGTTTCAACCGCACGCTCAAGCGCATCAGGGTTCGTCGCCAGAAAGTTGGTGGGCGAAAACAGGTCGATGATCTGTTGGCTAAAGAACTCGACCCGCGTTTTATCTGCTGGGTCCAGCCCCTCCAGGTCACGCACGATATCCGAAATCGTTTGCGAACTGATCTGATACTGCTGTTTTACAAAGTTAAAATAGGGGTGAGAGGACCACAAAGGGTTCGAAAAGCGTCGGTCCGCCGGCTGTTCATCGTGGGGCGCTTTGGGCGTGCCCTCAGCCAATGCGGTCTGCGCTTCGACAGCGTGTTTCAGGCTTTGACCCCAAAAATTAACCTGCCGCTCAATCAACTTGCCGGGGTTTGTCATCATCTCGGCCATGTAGGCCGCAGCGGCCTTGACATAGACATCATTGCCCGGTCCCTGCAGCCCCTGATCGGAGCTTTGCCGCGCCGACAAAGCAACTGCCAACCGCTTGGACAGCTCCTCCATCTTGTGGATATTCTCGTTCAAACGGGACAAAGCCGCATGATCTTGTGTGTCGCCGGTTTCGGTGTCGGCTGATGAATCGTCAGTCATGACTTGCTTTTTTTCCCCAATGCTGCGACTGCTAACTAGCAGAGCCTTGGCGAGGGGGCAAAGCGACGAATTAACCCGGGGTAAAGAAGATGGTGCCCCATAAGCCGGAGTCCCCTTGATGAAGTACCTAATTCCCTACGAAATGATGGAAACCATGCGCAACACCAACGCATGGATGGGTGCATCCGCACGGGCGATGGCCTCGTACCCCGCGCTCGCAATGGTCCCCAACCCAGCGTTCAAAATGATGGCTGCGTGGGGTGAAGTCACAGAACGCAGCTTTGACCGCATGGTCGTCAAGCCCGACTGGAATATCGGTTCCGTTGTGGGCACCGACAACCGCGACCACCTTGTGGATGTCGAAACTGCCGTGGCCAAACCCTTTGGCGACCTGATCCATTTCCAAGTGCAGGGCCGGGCCGAGATGCCCCGCAAGGTCCTGTTGGTCGCGCCCATGTCCGGCCACTACGCGACGCTCCTTCGGTCCACCGTTGTGTCCCTGCTGCCCGACGCAGAGGTCTATGTGACCGACTGGCACAATGCGCGCGATATCCCGGTGTCTGCGGGTAAATTCGATGTTGAGGATTATACCCTCTATCTCGTTGATTTCATGAAACACCTTGGCCCCGACGTGAACGTGATCGCCGTGTGCCAACCCGCCCCCCTGACGCTGGCCGCGACCGCCTACCTAGCCGAAGAAGAGCCCGCTGCGCAGCCCCGCACCCTGACCCTTATCGGCGGGCCAATCGACCCTGATGCCGCCGCAACCGACGTGACCGACTTTGGCCGCCGCGTGACGATGGGCCAGCTCGAAGAAAGCATGATCCAACGGGTCGGTTTCAAATACGCAGGCGTCGGCCGCAAGGTCTATCCCGGCCTGCTACAGCTTGCGTCCTTTATGTCGATGAACGCCGAGACCCACTCAAAAGCATTCTATAATCAGGTAATGCGTGTGGCCAACGGCGACGCCGCCGAGCATGACAAGCACAACAAGTTCTACGACGAATACCTTGCCGTGATGGACATGACCGCCGAGTTCTATCTCTCAACGGTTGAGCGTATCTTTAAGGGCCTAGAGATCGCGCAAAACAAATTCACCGTTAAGGGTAAGCGGATCGACATCGGCAAAATCACCACCGTAGCGGTAAAAACGGTAGAAGGTGGCAAAGACGACATCTCTGCCCCGGGCCAATGTGTGGCCGCCCTCGACATGCTGACCGGCTTGCCCGATAGCAAGAAAGCCTCCTACCTTGAGCCTGAGGCCGGTCACTACGGCATCTTTGCGGGCAAAAGCTGGCGCAACAACATCCGCCCGCTCGTGCTGGATTTCATCGACGCAAACGCCGCGGATGCTGCCAAGCCCGCGGCCAAGGCAAAGGCCAAATCAAAGCCCGCGCAAGCCGCAGGCAATGAGGCCACCGCCCCAGAGCCCGCAACGACCGACAAGCCGACCCTGAAGGCCGTCAAGTAAATGAGCGGCGGCCGCACTCTCCACTTCGCCTGCTCTTGCGGCGAACTGGCGGGGCGGCTGGTCGACGTGGACGCGCGCGACGGCACACACATCGTGTGCCATTGCGACGATTGCCGCGCTAATCTGGTCGCGCTGGGGCACACCGATCCCGGCGCGGAAGGTGTTGAGTTGTTTCAGACCACCCCGGACAAAATCAAAATCGATCAGGGCGGCGAAAACCTCGCGCTCCTGCGCCTGTCGCCCAAAGGGTTGATGCGCTGGTACGCCAAATGCTGCTCGACACCACTGTTCAACACCACAAACCGCCGGGGCATGGCGTTCACCGGCGTCTCTGCCGAGATCATCAAAAACCATGAGGCAGAGCTAGGCCCGGTTATCGCTCGCGGCTTTATCAAAACCCCGTCCGGCAAGGTCACACACGAAGGCCTGCGCCCAATGCTGACTTCGATGATGGGGCGGATGGGCAAATCCTGGATCAAAGGGACATGGCGTGACACGCCCTTTTTCGATGAAACCGGCACCCCCGTCCGAGAAGCCCGCGTCCTGACCCGCGAAGAACGCGCCGCCGCCTTCATGGGCCTGTCACAAACCTGATTTTGCCCGCCAAACCTGACCCACAGTTTTGCCCGATTGCCCTAAACGTGGGGCCTTGCTAGCGTGAACGGCGTAGACGGGGGGGATTATGTCCAAGCAAACACCGGGTGGTAAGATCGGCGCATTTGCCGTGTTGATGCTGTTGGCGGCCCTATCAGCAGGCGTCTTTGGCGCCGTCCACAACCAGCTTAGCTATTCTGTCGGCCCGGGCTACTTCACCGACTTCAAATTCGTTCAATTCGGAACTCCACCCGATCTTTCGCCTCGCGCTGGGGCCGCCCTCGTCGGATGGCAAGCCAGCTGGTGGATGGGCCTCATCGCAGGACTTCCGGTGCTTGGCTATGGGCTGATGCGCGCCCCCACCGCCGGCGCGCTTTGGGCAGGCGGCATCGGCGCCATCATCACCGTTATGATGACCGCCGCAATCTGCGCGCTACTGGGCTTGGGCGCGGGCTTCGCCTACGTCGCGACTGGGTTCGATCTGTTGATCCCACAGGCCAATGTCCCTGCGGCGGAGTACTTCCGCGCGGGTTTCATGCACGATGCCAGCTACTTGGGTGGCATTCTCGGCACCCTCTTCGCCTTCTTCCCAATGGTCCGCGCTACACGCTTACCCACCGCCGGAACGCCCACATGAGCGGTCGTCTCAGTGGCAAAACCGCCCTCGTCACCGGCGGCGCCTCCGGCTTTGGCGCAGGCATCGCGCGCACATTTGCCAAAGAAGGCGCGCGCGTCCTCATCGCCGACGTCAACCTCGATGGCGCACACAGCATTGCAGAACAAATCAACGGCATCGCGGCTCAGGCTGATGTGACCCTTAGTGATGATTGGACAGCCCTCCACACCCTTGTGGCACAGCACTGGGGGCCCCACCTCGACATCCTCGTTAACAACGCAGGCATCACCCACCTACCCGCCCCGATGGAGACGATAACCGAGGATGACTTCGACCGTGTCCTCGCAGTAAACGCCAAATCCGTCTACCTCAGCGCGCGCACCTTCGTCCCCGATATGAAGGCCGCAGGCACAGGCGCAATCCTCAACATTGCCTCCACCGCAGGTGTCTCGCCGCGGCCGCACCTCAATTGGTACAACGCCTCCAAGGGCTGGATGATCACAGCAACCAAGGCCATGGCCGTCGAACTCGCCCCCTTCGGCGTCCGGGTAAACTGCCTAAACCCAGTGGCAGGCGATACCCCGCTTCTGGCCAGCTTCATGGGCGAAGACACCCCCGAAATGCGCGCCAAGTTCCTCGCCACAATTCCCCTAGGTAGGTTCTCAACACCACAAGACATGGGCAACGCCGCTGCATTCCTCTGCTCCCCCGAGGCAAGCATGATCACCGGCGTCGCACTCGAAGTCGACGGAGGACGCTGCATATGAAACTCGACTGTGACATCACCCTCATGGGCGGCACCTTCGCCTCCCAACCCCTTGCCTTTGCCCACCTTTTGGACGCCGCACAGGCCCAAGGCATCAGCCTCGATCTCGACCATGTCGAAGTGATCCAATCCAACCAACCGGCCCGCCTCGCTCAGTGGTTCACGCCTGACACGTGCCAAAGCATTCCAACAGCCCAAACCCTCATCGCCTTTTTGCCCGCATCCGGCGGGCCCCTCGCTCCCACAGACCACCTGCGCCCCTTGGGCACATTCCCTGCCCAAATCACTCGCGCGCCGCTCCCCAAAGACTGACGCAAACCCCTCTTTGGTTCCGAAATATCCTCGGGGTCTGGGGGCGAGCCCCCAGTTCCGGCCTATCACCCACGACAAGGATCCGCCCATCATGCGCCCCGGCCCCAAAAACTCCATCACCGATATCCAGGGCCTCACAGTGGGCCACGCGCAGGACGCAGAGCTTAAGTCCGGAGTAACCGTCCTCCTCGGCGCGCAGCCCTTCGTAGCCTCGGTGCACGTGATGGGCGGCGCTCCCGGCACGCGCGAAACGGATCTCCTTGCACCGGATAAGATGGTGCAAGAGGTTGACGCTCTTGTGCTCTCGGGCGGTTCGGCCTTTGGCCTCGATGCCGCATCCGGCGTGGCGGACGCCCTGCGCGCAAAGGGCCGGGGCTTTGACGTGGGCGGGCAAAAGGTGCCGATTGTGCCCGGAGCGATCCTGTTTGATCTCCTTAACGGCGGCACCAAGGACTGGGCTGAAAACCCCTACAAGGCCCTCGGCCGCGCAGCCCTCAACGCCGCCTCCAATGGCCCAGTTCCCATAGGTACCGTTGGCGCAGGCACGGGCGCTACGACCCAAACGCTCAAGGGCGGCTTGGGCACGGCGTCACTTATTCTGGAATGCGGCGCGACCGTCGCAGCCCTCGTGGCGGTCAACGCATTGGGCTCTGCAACCCTACCGGGCACGCGGCACTTTTGGGCCGCCCCGTGGGAGATGGGCGCCGAATTTGGCGGCTTGGGTCAAGGTCCCCTGCCCGACCCAACCCAAGAACCCTACCCCGAGACCCGTTTGGGCGAAAACACCACCATCGCAATCGTGGCCACGGACGCGGTCCTGACCCAAGCACAGGCCCAGCGCATGGCCACAGCCGCCCATGACGGAATGGCCCGCGCGCTTGTACCCAGTCATACGCCGATGGATGGTGATCTTGTGTTTGCGGCCGCCACAGGCACGCACCCCTTGCCGGACCCAGTGTGGGATCCGCTCCGGCTGGGTCACGCGGCCGCCACATGCCTTGCGCGCGCGATTGCACGTGGCGTACACGCGGCCACGCCCGCGCCTAGCGACACGCTCCCGTGTTGGAGCAGCCTTTAGCCCCTAGCGCTGCGCGGTTTTCCAATCGGGATGCACCCAAGGCTCTGCGTTCGCGCGGGGCAGCGGGTCGCGGCCAAGAATCAAATCACTCGCCTTTTCCCCCACCATGATCGAGGGCGCATTCAGGTTGCCGTTGGTAATCCGCGGGAAAATTGAGCTGTCGACCACGCGCAAACCATCGACCCCGATCACCCGACATGCCGGATCAACTACGGCCATCGGATCATCCACCGCACCCATCTTGCAGGTGCCACAGGGGTGATAAGCGCTTTCAACGTGTTCGGCGATAAAGGCATCCAATTCGGCGTCCGTCTGCGCGGCTTCACCGGGCTGGATCTCATGCTTTACAAAGGGTTTGAACGCGTCTTGGCCAAAAATCTCTCGGGTCAGGCGGATACAGGTGCGGAAATCCTCCCAGTCTTGCGGGTCCGACATGTAGTTGAATTGGATTTTTGGCGCCTGCGCGGGATCACTGCTCGATAGCGTCACCGCCCCCCGAGAGGCAGAGCGCATTGGCCCCACATGGGCCTGAAATCCGTGCCCCTCTGCCGCGGCTTGGCCATCATAGCGCACCGCAAGGGGGAGGAAGTGATACTGAATATCAGGGTACTCAACGCCTGCGCGCGACCGAATAAACGCGGCCGACTCGAACTGGTTCGACGTGCCCAAACCCGCCTTCCACAGCAACCATTGCACCCCGATGCCCGCCTTGGACACAAGGTTCCAATACCGATACAACGTAATCGGCTTGGAGGCCGCCATTTGGATATACAACTCCAGATGGTCTTGCAGGTTTTGGCCCACCCCGGGGCGGTCCGCGACCACCTCAATCCCGTGCTCGGCCAGATGCGCCGCAGGCCCAATACCCGACAACATCAACAGCTTGGGCGAGTTGATCGAGGACGCCGACACAATCACTTCACGCCGAGCAGAGATCACTTCGATCTTCCCGCCACGCTCAATCTCAACACCAACGGCGCGGCCGTCTTCCATGATGATCCGGCGGGCCAATCCACTCACAAGGTCGCAGTTTTCGCGTTTAAGAGCGGGCCGCAGATACGCATTCGCCGCCGACCAGCGCCGGCCCTTATGCACGGTCTGCTCCATCGGGCCAAAGCCCTCTTGCTGCGCGCCGTTGTAATCACCCGTTGTCTCATAGCCCGCTTGCCGTCCCGCCTCGACAAAGGCGTGAAACAGCGGATTGCGGCGTGGCCCTCGGCTCACGTGCATCGGGCCATCCGTACCGCGCCAACTGGCGTCGCCGCCATGGCCGCCGTCGTGCCATGTCTCCATGCGTTTATAATAAGGGGCGACGTCGGCATAGGCCCAGCCTTGCGCGCCACTCTCTTCCCAATGATCAAAGTCCCGCGCGTGCCCGCGCACATAGACCATCCCGTTGATCGAGGAAGAGCCCCCGATCACCTTTCCCCTCGGGCAGGCCAGCTTGCGCCCGCCCAAATGCGGCTCCGGCTCGGACTGATAGCCCCAATCGTAGCGCGACATATTCATCGGATAGCTCAGGGCGGCGGGCATCTGAATAAACGGCCCGATATCTGTGCCGCCATATTCGATAATCAGAACGGAGGCCCCTGCCTCTGACAACCGGTACGCCATCGCGCACCCCGCCGAGCCCGCACCGACAATAACGTAGTCGGCGATCATGCTCATGCGCTCAGGTACCCGGCCACAAGCGACACGAACGCGCCCACATGCACAACCATAATGGCGCGATCCTTCCACATGACACCCACAGCGAACCACAGCGCGATGCCCACGATAAAGGCGTACACATTCCATGGCGCAAGGTTCATTCCCGTCAGCCCATAGCCCACCAATTGGACAGCCGTCGCCACCCATTTGACGGCATCAACTGGTGCAAACCGTTTCACATTTTCCATCAGTATGGGGCCTCTACATCGTTCATCGCCACATAGACCGAGCGCATCTCGGAATAGTGATCAATCGCCAGCTTTGAGTTTTCGCGCCCCACACCCGATGCTTTGGTGCCGCCAAACGGGGCCTCAACTGGCGCGAGGTTATAGGTGTTGATATAGCCTGTGCCCGCCTCTAGGGCCGCGATGACACGGTGGCCGCGCGTCAGATCCTGGGTAAACACCCCTGCGGCCAAACCAAAGGGTGTGTCGTTGGCGCGGGCAATGGCCTCGGCCTCATCCTCGAAATCCAACACCGCCATGACGGGGCCAAAGATTTCTTCGCGCGCGATGGTCATATCATCCGTGACGTCGGCAAAAACCGTGGGGGGCAGATAGAACCCCTCCTGCTCAAGCTGTTTGCCGCCGGTCACAAGGCGCGCGCCTTCGTTCAGGCCCGCGTCAATATAGCCTTCGACGATCCGCATCTGCCGTTCCGACACCATTGGGCCAAAGCTGACGTCCTCATCCATCGGGTCCCCGATCTTGGCGCCCGCGAGGCGTTCGCTGAGCCGGGTCAAAAACGCCTCCTTGATGCCCTTTTGCACGAACACGCGGGTGCCGTTGGAACAGACCTGCCCCGAGGAATAAAAGTTGCCCAATATCGCGCCGGAAACAGCGTTTTCGAGGTCTGCGTCATCGAAAATCAGCATGGGGGATTTGCCGCCCAGCTCCATCGTGACGTGCTTCATGCCCTCAGCGGCAGCAGCATAGACCTTGCGGCCCGTGGGCACCGACCCGGTGAGCGAAACCTTGGCCACGCGCGGGTCCGTCACGAGCGCACCGCCGACCTCACCCATGCCTTGGATCACGTTATAGACCCCTGCGGGCAGGCCCGCTTCGTGCAGGATTTCGGCAACCTTAAGCGCGCACAGCGGCGTCGTCTCGGAGGGTTTGAACACCATCGCGTTGCCGCAAGCCAGCGCAGGCGCGCCTTTCCAACAGGCAATCTGGGTGGGATAGTTCCATGCGCCGATCCCAACACAGACCCCCAAGGGGACGCGGCGGGTATACACAAAATCCCCCCCCGCCAGTGGGATATGTTCGCCCGTCAGGCTTCCGGCCAAGCCGCCGAAATATTCCAACGCATCCGCGCCCGAGGTCGCATCGACCACGAGGGTTTCTTGCATGGGTTTACCGGTGTCCAAGGTTTCTAGCTCGGACAGGGCGCGGTTGCGGTCGCGCATCATATCGGCCGCACGGCGCAAAATACGCCCCCGCTCTGTCCCGGTCATGGCGGCCCAGACCTTTTGGCCTGCGGCCGCGGCATCAAGGGCTGCATCAATCACCGCCGGAGTGGCCGCATGAACCTGTGCAATGACCGCTCCCGTGGCCGGATAGACCACGTCGATCAGGGTGCCTGCGGTGTCTTCTAGATAGGCGCCGTTGACGAAGTGGCTCGCGGTGGGCTGTGGGTCTTGCATATATCAGGTCCTTAACGTTGCGCCCGCTGGATCATCCGTGGCCCGCACACGATAAAGGCTCGCCTCGCCGGTGACAGCGGGGGCCACGTGGTGCAGCAAACCCGGTGGCAACAGGCACGTATCCCCGGGGTTCAGCACATCTGTGCCACCATCCCACGTCAGACGCCAGTGCCCACGCATCGGCATCAACACGGTGTGGGTATCATGGGTTTCGGCCGCGTCGGGCGCGGAGCCACGGGTCAGGAAATCAACCTCAAACCCGGGGCGGTCACGCAAGCAAGCGTCGGCGCCAATCACCTTGGCAGGCTGCCGATCCGCCAGCGCCATCAGATCCCAGTAACGCGCGACGTGATGGGGCACGACCTCAGCGGTTGTAGGCTCAGGGAAGGACTGCAATTCTGCCTCACTCAGCAGGGGCATGGGTGATACGCCCTCGGGCAAATCTTGACCCTTGTGGCTGTCATAGAGCGCGCCGTTGTCGCCCAAAACAAGCCCGTGATCCTTTGCGTCCTCAATCACTTGAGGGGCCCAAATCACACCACCGCCTGCATCATCACCGCCCAGAACGGCCATGATCATCCCGTAATCCGTGCCAATGTTTTCAAACCCGCGAAAGATGCCCGTGGGAATGTTGATGATATCACCTTCTTCAAGAACGACCTCACCGGCAGTGCCCCAACGGCCCCAGAAAAACCGCCACCGCCCCTTGAGCACAAAGAATACTTCGGCCGTGCGGTGGGAATGGAGCGAGTTGCGGCATTTGGGCGGCTGGCCCGCCGCGCCAATGTTAAAGCCCGGCGTGTCGTTGATATGCACGTGCTGGTCCGGGCTTTCGGACACACCGCCGCCGATGATCGTAAAGTTTTCTTTCTGATCAGATCCGGGGGTATGGGCGTCAATGAAGGCGGTTTTGCAGGGCCGCAACTCGCCGTAACGAACGATGCCCGCAGACATTTGCGCAGGCGAAAGAGAGGGCGTCATGAAAAAGCTCCGGCTGGGCGTGCGAAATTACACGAGGATAAACCCGACCGATTGGCAGGGCGTTGCCGGTAGATTAGCTATTTTGAGGAGCTATGCAATCGTATGCAAAAAACAATGCCGAGGGGGTATTAGTTGCCGGAGGGGCGCGCCTCAACATAGGCGATATCATCGTCGGGCTTCTGGCTGCTGGCATTAGTCTCTTTCGGAGGCGGCCCGGTTTTGGCCACGCTTGAAGCCGCATCATGCGCGTTTTGCGAAACGCCATCGGCAGGAAGTTCCGCAATCGTCTCGAAGGTCCCGCTTACGCCGACACGCGAGCGTGCGGTTGGAGCCCGCCGGGATGCCTCAAGCCGGGCGACGTGGCGTTTGATCAATTCAATCTGAAACCGCAGAGCATGGCTTTGTTCGGTCAGCTGGGCAACGACACGCTCTGCGTCCTCTTGCCCCAAAACGCCACCAACCTCGTCCAGCGCGAGGAAGTTCAGAAGCGGCATCGAAATATCCATCATGATCCGGTCCGCCAGATCCAGCGTTGCATCCGGCAAACCGTTAACCAAATCCACGTGCGGTTTGAACACGGTCGACAGGCTGCCAATAAAGGTTTTAAAACGTAGAATGATCGCCAATTTGCCATGATCGTCCTTGGACGAGATGACATGAGCATGACTGAGCAAAAGGCCCTGTTGTTCGTGCAACAACGACGGCAACGAGACGACCCCAGAGGTGCCTGAGATTTTTGCAAGGCAATTTCGAATGGTTTCGGCGATGGGGGGTTGCATCACCTCATCGATCAAGCAGGGTCGATACCAAGAGGTTCTGTTGCGGTACGAGTCGCCCAGTACCTCACACGATGCGATCCGCGGGGTGCCATCAGCCTCTACCGTCAACGACATCATGAGTTTACGACTGGTAAATGCTCGCTCTGCGATCTGGTTTGCGGATATCATCGCCACAATCCCTCCCTTCAATAGCGTTAGATTAAGACAGTATGAGTAATACGTTAATAAACTGTAAACTGTTGGCACTTTATAGTTAACAAACTGTATCCAGTAACTGCACACAGCAATACCATTACGCATTAAAATTGTTGTGTGCCGCGAGCGCTCCGCCTTAGGATGTGTTCATAAGGATTATTGTGACCATGACTTTAGACGATACTAGCCCAATGCGGGCCGTAAAAATGCTTATCGGGATAGGCTCCTCTGCGGGGGGGCTAGAAGCTGTGCGCGAATTGGTTGCGGCTTTGCCGATGGATGTGCCCGCCAGCTACGTGGTGGTGCAGCACATGTCGCCAAGCTATAAGTCGGTGATGACCGAATTGGTGGCCCGGCAAACCCAGCTAGAGGTAGAAAAGGTCACTGACGGCGTCGTACCCCGGCCGAACGTGATCTACATCACGCCCCCCAACAATGACATTATCATCGCCGATGGCAAACTGCGCCTCTTGCCTGCCAGTGTGGAACCCGCAGCGCCCAAACCCTCAGTGAACCGCTTTTTAATGAGCCTGGCCGAAAGCTATGGTGAGAACGCGATGAGTATTATCTTGTCGGGCACCGGCAGCGATGGCGCCAACGGATTGCAGGCCGTCCATGAGGCCGGGGGCATCACCATCGCGCAGGACAACGATAGTGCCAAGTACGACGGCATGCCCCGTGCGGCCGTTCAAACCGGCTGCGTTGATTTGGTTATGGAACCAAAGGATATCGGCAAACATTTGGAAAAAATCCTCGCGGTGCCGCGTGATTTTGACGGGCTTCGCTCGAACCGCGAACCCCTACAAACCAACTCAGACGTGTTGAAAATTGTGCAAGCGCGCACGCGGATGGATTTCCGTGAGTATGCGCAAACCACGGTATCGCGGCGGATTGGGCGGCGTATGATGGCTTTGGGCATTCCGACCAAAGAAGAATACGCCACTTTCCTGCGCAACACGCCCGAGGCGGTGGATGATCTATTCAAGGATCTGCTGATCTCGGTCACGCGGTTCTTTCGCGATCCGGAGGAATTTGAATCGCTGCGCCGCCTGTTGCCCGCAGTGTTGGCCACCCGCGATGTAGGTCCACTGCGGGTTTGGATTGCTGGCTGTGCCACCGGTGAGGAGGCCTATTCCGTCGTTATGATGCTGGCCGAAGCGCTTGGCGTACAAGACGACGCGCTAAAATCCCATATCCAGATTTTCGCCACAGATATTGATGTTGATGCTCTCAAAGTCGCACGACGCGGCGTCTATAACGCTAGCGTGCTTGACGATATCCCCAAGGATTTGGCCGACAAATACATCACGCAACACCCCGACGGGGTTCAAATCATTGAGCCTCTGCGCGGCGTCATTCTGTTTTCGGAACACAACGTGGCGCAGGATCCACCGTTCCAAAAAATTGACCTGCTTTGCTGCCGCAACATGATGATATATTTTGGGGCGGCTTTGCAGGCCAAGGTCATGTCGCGCTTTCACTACGCGCTCAAGGACAATGCGTTGCTGTTCGTGGGCAAGGCCGAAACGGCGGGCGGCTCGGACCATATGTTCATGCCCGACCGGACCTCTTCGCATATCTTCCGCAAACGTGGGCTGCGGCTGACGGGGGCCATGCAATACGCGTCCTATCAGGGGGAACCATCGCGGCGCAAAACCCGCACCAAGCCCGCCCCCCCACCAGAGGACGCGAAAGAGAAGGCTCTGTTCGACGGCTTGGCGCAATCGCTGGGCAAAGACGCGCTACTGGTGACCCGCGATTTCAGCATTGAACGGGTCTATGGTGACGTCAGCGGCTATGTGCAGATGACCGAGAAATCGGCGCTCAAGATGCACCTTGACCTGTTGCGCCCGCCCTTGCGGGAAGAAGCGCGGTCACTGGTGACAATTGCATTTAAAAACAACCAGCAACGGACAGGTGTGCGCCATTTGCTGGACACCTCTGGTGAGAGCGATGTGCGCCTTGATGTCTATCCCATCATCTCGGACGCGCTGGAGGAAAACGTAGCACTACTGACGTTCACCCCCGTGGAGCCGCCCGAAGAAAACGTGACCGACGGCCACCCGTCAGAACCCGAAACCAGCGTTGAGCAGCGGATCAAACTGCTGGAACGTGAGGTCGACACAACCCGCGAGGCATTGCAGCAAAGCAACGAGGAGTTGGAGAATTCCAATGACGAATTGCAATCCCTCAACGAGGAACTGCGATCCACGAACGAGGAGTTGCAAGCCACCAACGAAGAGCTGGAAACCTCCAACGAAGAGCTGCAATCAACAAACGAAGAATTAATCAGTGTTAACGAAGAGTTAGAGGTCACGGCCTCTGAATTGCGGGACCGTACCTCGGAACTGACAAGCGTGCTCGAAAACGCACCGATTGCCGTACTCGTGATGGACACGGCGCTTCAAATTACCCAAGCCACCTACAAGGCACGGGACCGATTTGGCCTGCGCCGCCCGCTCAGCACACCCCACATCAGCCAATGCACCCTGCCTGATGGCTTCCCGGCACTGGGGCCGATCTGCCTTGAATGTTTGGGCACGGGCCTTACAGACACCCGCGAATTTACCGCCGGGACCGACCGGGTTGTCCTGACCTGCGCCCCCTATTTTGACACCAACGGGCAGATCATGGGTGTGACGCTGTGTGTCTCCGAATACACTGGCCTTGCGCGGGAAATGGAAACGATCCTCGACAGTTCTCAGCTGCTCGTGATCCACCGCGACGCGAATGGTGAAATCTTGCGCCTAAGCCAGCAAGTCGCAGAAATGCTGGGCGTGGACCGCCACCAAGCTGTCGGCAAAAACGTGGCCGACGTCATGCCGCGAAAAGCCGCCAGGCGCTTTTTGGAAACGACCAAAGAGGTCCTTGAGAAGGACTCAGATGAGCCCATCCGCGAAGAAAGCGAAGTACAGTTTCACGAAGATGCCGCCCCACTCTGGCTGTCGATGGAACGGTTCCGGTTCCGGCGCGGCCCAGAGGAAGCGCCCTCTGTCATCTCGGTCGGCACGAATGTCACTGAGCGGCGGCGCGCGACTTTCCAAGCGCAATCGCGCCTCAGGCAGCTAGAACTGTTGCAAGACCTTGCCGGCATTGGATATTGGAGCCTCGATCTGGTCACCAAAAAGGTCACGTGGTCAGAAGAAGTGTATCGCATTCATGGCGAAGACCCCGAAACATACAGCCCGATGTTAGAAGAAGGCATCCAGTTCTATCACCCTGATGACGTGGCCCATGTGACCTCCTGCGTTGAGAACGCCATCAGCATGAATGAACCGTTTGATTTTCAACTGCGCATTGTCCGGCGGGATGGCACAATGGTGCCTGTCGCGGCAAAGGGGATACCCATTGCCAACGAAAAGGGCGTTGTTGATCAAATGATTGGTGTCTTCCGCGAAGTGGAAGCGCACGAATAGCCCCAGCCTGGCTGCAAAGCCACGACCGTTTGCCATTGATCCCCTGGACGGGTTGCCCTAGGTATAGAGCATCCGTCGGGGGGCCCATTGGGCTGAGAGGTGCTTGCACTGACCCGTCGAACCTGATCCGGGCAATGCCGGCGTAGGGAACGGGTACATATGGCCAGATCAATGGCCCGACACACCCACCTCCCGAACCGACCGTAACGCCCCCAATTCTTGAGGAGGCGTCGTTCATGCCCACCGCCATCGCATTGACCATCGCAGGCTCCGACAGTGGGGGCGGCGCAGGCATTCAGGCCGATCTAAAGGCGATGTCCGCGCGCGGTGTTTACGGCGCCAGCGTGATCACTGCGGTCACCGCGCAAAACACCACCTCCGTGACGGCGGTGCATGAAATCCCTGCTAATGTCGTCGCGGCCCAAATCGACGCAGTCCTCAGCGACCTTGACGTCAAAGCGATCAAACTGGGCATGCTGTTTTCCCCCGCCATCATTGACGTTGTCGCAGACCGGCTTTCGGGTTTTTCGGGGGCCATCGTGTTGGACCCGGTGATGATTGCCAAATCCGGCGACGCCCTGTTGCAAGAAGCCGCCGTAGATACGCTTTTGCGCCGCTTGATGCCGCTGGCCACTTTGGTCACACCAAATTTGCCCGAGGCCGCGCAAATGTTGGGCACCACACAGGCCACCGATCATGAAACGATGGTCGCCCAGTGCAAGGCCCTGCGGGACCTTGGACCCGGTGCCGTTTTGCTCAAAGGCGGGCACAGCACCGGCGCCACATGCACCGACCTGTTATGGAGCGATGCCGCCCCCCTGCCCCTAGAGGCCGCGCGCATCGACACCCGCAACACCCACGGCACCGGCTGCACCTATTCCGCCACCATCGCCGCCGAACTGGCCAAGGGCGCGGCCCTGACCGACGCCGTGACCACGGCGCACGCCTATCTGCACCAGGCGATTGTGGCGTCCGACACGCTTAGCATCGGGGCGGGCCACGGCCCTGTGCATCATTTCCATGAGGTCTGGTAGATGACCGAAGTCACCGTCATCGGCGCAGGTGTTGCGGGGCTTGCCGTTACACGCGCGCTCTTGGATCGCGGCGCACAGGTGCGACTGGTTGACCGCAACGGCCCACCCGGAGCACATGGCTGTTCGTGGTGGGCGGGCGGCATGCTTGCCCCGTTTTGTGAGGGCGAAAGCGCCGAAGAACCCGTCGTGCGTCTGGGCCAGCGCGCCGCCGATTGGTGGGACAAACACACTGTTCTGGTCCAGCGCCACGGCTCTTTGGTCGTGAGTGCGGCCCGTGACCATAGTGACCTCAAGCGCTTCGCCCGGCGCACAGACCATTTTCGTGAGGTTTCCGGCCCCGAAATCACGGCCCTCGAACCCGATCTGGGCACGCGGTTCAGCCGGGGCCTGTTCTTTGATACTGAGGCCCACCTCAGCCCCCGCGCGGCCCTTGCGGCCCTCTTCGAAAGCGTCACCAAGGACGGCACGCAGTTTGAGGTGGCGGAAGTAGCCCCTGAAGCACAAGACGGCCTCGTCGTGGACTGCCGGGGCTATGCCGCGCGCGACGCGACCCCGGAATTGCGCGGTGTAAAGGGCGAAATGCTCGTGCTGCGCTGCCCGGACGTCGACCTGACCCGCCCCGTGCGCCTGCTGCACCCACGTATCCCGCTGTATGTTGTGCCACGTGGCGATGGCATCTTTATGCTGGGTGCAACGATGATCGAAAGCTCTGCCAGCGACCATGTCACTGCCCGGTCCTTGCTGGAGCTGCTCAGCGCGGCCTACGCCCTCAACCCCGCCTTCGGCGAAGCCGAGGTGGTCGAGGTCGGTGTGGACCTACGCCCGGCCTTTCCCGACAACCTGCCCCGCATTCGGCGCGATGGCCCGGATGGCCGGGTGATCCGCGCCAATGGGCTGTTCCGCCACGGCTACCTGCTTGCACCCGCCTTGGGCGAGATGGTGGCCGACGTAATTTTTGAAAACGCCACTCCGGAGATGATGGATGAAGCTATTGCTTAACGGCACCCCCCGCGAGATCGACGCGCGCACGCTGACCGATGTGCTGCTCGCGGAAGGTTTGGGCACCGCCAAGGTCGCCACGGCGGTCAACGGCAGCTTTGTGCCCGCAGGGCTACGCGCCACGACCGAGCTGCGCGACGGTGACGCCGTTGAAATCGTCGCCCCCATGCAAGGAGGATAAGATGCGCGCATTTTACGGCACCCACCTTCCTAATGGGTTCATGCTGGGCACGGCGCAATATCCGTCCCCCGCCATTCTCGCGGATGCGTTCCAACGCTCAGGCGCGTCAGTGGCCACCGTATCCTTGCGCCGCGAAAGCGGTCAGGACCGCGCGGGCCAAGACTTTTGGCAGATGATCCAAGGCTTGGGCGTGCACGTCCTGCCCAACACCGCCGGATGCCACACCGTGAAAGAAGCGGTCACCACCGCCCATATGGCCCGCGAAGTGTTTGATACCAAATGGATCAAGCTTGAGGTCATCGGCGAGGAAGACACGCTACAACCCGACGTCTTTGGCTTGGTCGAGGCTGCGCGCATCCTGACCGAGGACGGCTTCCAAGTATTCCCCTACACGACCGAGGATCTTGTGGTGGCCGACCGCCTGCTGCACGCGGGCTGCGAGGTTTTGATGCCTTGGGGCGCACCCATCGGCTCGGGCAAGGGGTTGAACAACGTCTTTGGCCTGCGTGCGATGCGGGCGCATTTCCCGGACGTGCCTTTGGTGATCGACGCAGGCCTTGGCCTGCCGTCACAGGCGGCCGCCGCAATGGAAATGGGCTTTGACGCGGTCCTGTTGAACACGGCGGTAGCCAAGGCAGGCGACCCGGCCGCAATGGCGTTGGCCTTTGCACAGGCCGTCGCCGCAGGCACCCTCGCGGCTGAGGCAGACCCAATGGAACCACGCGACATGGCTGCCCCTTCGACACCCGTCATCGGAAAGGCGTTCCTGTCATGAGCCTGCCGCGATTTTACCCCATCTTTGACAGCGCCGATTGGATTGAGAGGTTGGTGCCACTCGGCATCAAACTGGTCCAGTTGCGCGTTAAGGACCGCACATTGGATGAGGTCCGCGCCGAAATCCGCCGCGCCAAAACCATCTGCGCCGCCCATGATTGCCAGCTGGTGGTGAACGACTATTGGCAGCTCGCGATTGAAGAAGGCTGCGCGTGGTTGCACCTTGGTCAAGAGGACCTCGATACCGCCGATCTGGACGCAATCCGTGCTGCAGGCTTGCGCCTTGGGCTCAGCACCCATGATGGGCCAGAGCGGCGGCGCGCCTTGGATCACAAACCAGATTATCTGGCATTAGGGCCAGTTTACCCGACGATCTTAAAGCAGATGAAGTGGGATCCCCAAGGCACCGAGCGCTTGACCCGCTGGAAATCAGAAATGGGAGACGTACCCTTGGTCGCCATCGGCGGGATGAGTGTTGAGCGCGCGCCGGGGGCCTTTGCCGCCGGGGCCGACGTCGTCTCAGCGGTGACGGACATTACCCTGAACCCCGACCCAGAGGCCCGCGTGCGCGCGTGGCTTGAGGTCGCGAAATGAGCCGCTACGCCCGCCAAATGCAATTGCCCGCCGTGGGGGCCGGCGGCCAACAGCGGCTGGCTGCGGCGTCCGTGTTGGTAGTGGGCGCAGGCGGGCTGGCCGCGCCTGTGTTGCCGCTGTTGGCGGGCGCGGGCGTGGGGCGGATCACGGTGCTGGACCCCGACACAGTCGCGCTCAGCAACTTGCACCGCCAGACATTATTTTCCGAGGCCGACGTCGGCGCCCCCAAGGCCACAATCGCCGCCGCGCGGATGCGGGCCTTGAACAGCGAGATTACGGTCACAGCTCTGCAGGACGCCTTTGCCCCCGACATGGCCCCCGCCCTGATCGCTGATCATGACATCGTGCTGGATTGCGCCGACAGCTATGCGGCAAGCTACCTCGCCTCGGACCTGTGCCTTGCAGCAGGGGTGCCTTTGATCTCAGCCTCCGTGCTGGGCCACGGCGGGTACGTCGGTGGATTTTGCGGTGGCGCGCCCAGTCTGCGCGCCGTGTTTCCAGATGCGCCCGACAGCGGCGCGTCCTGTGCAACTGCGGGCGTTATGGGCCCCGTTGTCGCGCAAATCGGTGCGATGCAGGCGCAAATGTCTCTACAGGTTTTGCTGGGTGCGGGGCCGTCTCCGCTGGGCACATTGGTACAGGTCAACACGACCGGCTGGCACCATGCGCGGATGGATTTTCACGACGCGCCGGAACCCACCCGCGCATTTGCCTTCGTCACCCCCGGCCCCAGCGACCTAATCGTTGAGCTGCGCCCCGAGGCTGAGGCCCCGACCCCGATCCACCCCAGCGCGCGGCGCACCTTGCCCGACGCGCCCGACCCACGCCGCCTTGTTTTGGCCTGTGCCACGGGATTGCGCGCTTGGCGCACCGCCGAAGAATTCTCCAAAACGTGGCCGGGCGAAATCGCCCTCGCTGCGGCCACCACAACACACGTCACTAAGGACACATCATCATGAAACACCTCCTGACAGCCGCCGCATTCTTGGCGGCAACACCTGCCGTTGCGCAGGATCAAATGACCCTCCTTCTGGACTGGTTTGTGAACCCAAACCACGGCCCCATCGTGATCGCCGAAGAGCGCGGCTACTTTGCCGATGCTGGTCTTGAGGTTGAGGTGATCCCCCCGGCGGACCCCTCGGACCCACCCAAACTGGTGGCTGCGGGTCGCGGTGATCTGGCCCTGTCCTACCAGCCGCAACTGCACCTTCAGGTCCATGAAGGCCTGCCCCTGCAACGGGTTGGCACACTGATCGCCACGCCCCTGAACTGCCTTTTGGTGCTAGAAGACAGCCCCGTCCAAACCCCCGGTGACCTAAAGGGCAAAAAGATCGGCTTTTCCGTGGGCGGCGTAGAGGAAGCCATGCTGGCTGCGATCCTCGCCGAGGACGGCGTTGCATTGGATGAAGTCGAGCTGGTCAATGTGAACTGGTCGCTGTCGCCCTCGCTGATGTCGGGTCAGGTGGATGCCGTCTTGGGCGCCTATCGGAACTTTGAGCTGAACCAGATGGATATCGAAGGCGTGGCGGGCCGCTGCTTTGCGGTTGAGGAAATCGGGCTGCCTGCCTACGACGAGCTGATCTTTGTGGCCAATCCTGACACGATGGATGCCGACAAAATCACCCGCTTCTTGGGCGCCGTGGAAAAAGCCACGCAGTACATCGTGAACCATCCCGAGGCTGCATGGGATATTTTCCGCAGTACATCCAAAGAGTTGGACGACGAACTTAACGCGCGCGCATGGGTCGATACGCTGCCCCGTTTCGCCACCCGTCCCCAAGCCATGAGCGCAGGCCGCTACGCCACATATGAGCAATTCTTGTTCGAGGCAGGCCTGATCCCCAGCGTGAACCCAGTTTCCAAACTCGCCATCGATGTGACCGCACAATGACACCAGATTACGGAAAAACCTTCAAACACTGGCGCGCAGGCGCCAGTGAGACCCCCGATGCCCCTTGGCACCAATACACGCGGCACGCCTTTGTCGAAGGTCTCCGGGATGGGTCCCTGCCACATGCGTCGTTCCTCCAATACCTCGTGCAGGACTACGTTTTCTTGGTCCACTTTGCGCGGGCGTGGTCGCTCGGCGTGGTGAAATCAGAAACCCTCGAAGAGATGACCGTCTGTGCGAACACTGTTGATGGGCTCGTCAATCACGAGATGGCCTTGCACGTCAAAACATGTGCCGCTGTGGGGATCTCCGAGGACACGTTGTTCAACGCCACCGAGGCCCCCGAGAACCTTGCCTACACCCGCTATGTAATGGACGCGGGCCTACAAGGGGATTTTTTGGACCTCATGGCAGCACTGGCCCCATGCGTTATGGGCTACGGCGAAATCGGCCTGCGGCTCAAGGCAGAGGCTGCCCCCAACACGCCCTATACCGACTGGATCGACACCTATTCAGGTGCCGAGTACCAAGGCATCTGCACCACAGTGGGTGGGATGTTGGACGCCGCCGCTGCACGGCGTTTGGGGTCGTTGGACGCCAGCCCCCGCGCAAATGCTCTTCAAGCGCGGTTCACATTAGCCACCCAACTTGAGGTCGGCTTTTGGGGCATGGGGTTGCGCGGCGCATGACGCGCAACCCCGACCCCACGGCCCCCGGCATCAGGCTGTGCGGCACCCACAGCATCGCGCAAAGCGTGCTGTTCGACGCGGATATCGCGCTAGGGGCTGCCGAATGGACCTGTTTGCTGGGGCCGTCTGGGGTTGGGAAATCTACGGTCCTGCGCCTGATTGCGGGCCTCGACACCGGGGGCGTGTTTGACGGCACGATCACCGCAAGCGACGCGGCCCCCATCCAAGGGCGGCTTGGCTATATGGCGCAATCGGACCTTTTGATGCCGTGGCTTTCGGTCATGGATAACGTCGTGATCGGTGCCAAGCTGCGTGGTGAGGCACCGAACCACGCGCGCGCTCGTTCCCTTTTGGACCGCGTCGGCCTACGCGCCCACGCCGACAAAACACCCGCGGCTTTGTCTGGCGGGATGCGCCAACGCGCGGCCCTTGCCCGTGTCTTGATGGAGGACCGCCCCATCGTCCTTCTGGATGAGCCGTTCTCAGCGCTTGATGCCGGGACCCGTGCCGATATGCAAGAACTGGCAGCCGAGGTTTTGCACGGCAAAACCGTCCTGCTTGTGACCCATGATCCCGCAGAAGCGGCGCGCCTTGGCCATCAGATCTTGGTGATGTCGGCGCAAGGAGCCACCCCGTGGCCCGCACCTAGCACGCCCCCAATCCGCGCCATCGAAGCGCCAGACACCCTTGCCTGCCAGTCCGCGCTCTTGGCCCACCTACGGGAGGTCCAAGCCGCATGAGAAAGCGCGATATACTGGCCGCCCTCGCCGTCGGGCTTGGGCTGTGGCAAGCGCTCGTCTGGATCACCGGAGCGCCCCATTTCATCCTGCCCTCGCCCCTGCGAGTGGCCAACGCCCTGATCCACAGCCGTGAGGTTATCGCGGAAAACGCACTTGTGACCCTGCAAGAAATCATTGCGGGCCTGATCCTTGGCACCCTTCTGGGCGTGGCCACGGCCATCCAACTGACCCTGTCCAAAACGGCGGAACGGTTGATGTTGCCGATCCTTGTGTTCACCCAAGCCGTGCCGGTCTTTGCCCTTGCCCCCGTGCTGACGCTTTGGTTCGGCTATGGGATGGCCTCCAAGATCGTGATGACGGTCTTGATCATCTATTTCCCCGTCACGTCCGCCTTTCACGACGGCCTGACGCGGGTGGATCGGGGGCTGCTGGATCAGGCCAAGATCATGGGTGCGCGCCCCTTGCAGACGCTTTTGCGGATCCAAGTGCCCCACGCCCTGCCCTCGCTTGGCACGGGCCTACGGCTGGCTGCGGTCTATGCGCCCATCGGCGCGGTAATCGGCGAATGGGTTGGGGCGTCGAAGGGCCTTGGCTATTTGATGCTGCTAGCCAATGGCCGTGCCAAGATCGACCTGATGTTCGCAAGCCTCATCGTTCTGGCCTGCCTGACGGTTCTTCTGCACACGGCCATTGGGGTGCTGTCGCGCCAACTTGTGGCCTATTCAGAAGGCCGCCGCCTGCGTTAGAACAACCGGCGGTATTCGATGACGGGGCAGCGGTCTTGGATGACCATAAGCCCTGCGGCACGCGCACGTGCGGCGGCCTCTTCATGCACAACATCAAGCTGCGTCCAGATCACTTTGACCGATGGCATCTGCGTGATCACCGTCTCAACAATGGCAGGCAACGCGTCGCTTTGGCGAAAGACATCCACCATGTCGACGGGTCCGGGCACGTCCTCTAGGCGGGCGACGATGGGCTGACCAAACAGGGGCGTGCCCGCATGACAGGGGTTTACGCCCACGACATGGTGCCCGCGCCCCGCCAGCATGTTCCCCACGGAATGGCTGGCCCGCGCAGGATTGAGGGACGCCCCAACAAGGGCGATGCGGAGCGGTGTGGCCAGCAGATCATAGATCTCGGCGTCTGAGGGGTTTTCTAACATGGCGCGACCGTCCCAAAAAAAAGCCCGACGCGCAAGCATCGGGCGGATAGGTGCGGAACGAGGGACAGTGAAGGTGTGACGAACGTTCCAGTCTCGTCGCTTCATATCCAATACATAGGCACGCAGGGCGTGGTTTAAAGGCTTGGCTCACGCAGCCGTGATCGCCCCCCCTATACGTCAGTCAAACACGTCCTCGACCACATCCCAAACCTCCTCCAAGGCTTTGCGCCACAGAGGTTTGCTTTTCTTCGGCTTCTTGCGTTTCTTGCCGGATAGGCTGAAGCCCGGTGTTGGCTTGGGCACTGATGCCTTTTTGCGCGAAGCCCCCACCTGAGGGTCAAGCGGCATCGCCTTCATGTTGTGCAGGGGCGCGCCGCAGGCACCGCAGGCCAGTTCATGCCCGTCACGTGCCGTTGGGCGCAGCGCAGTACGCCGCCCACAATAACAACACGTGGCGAGTTTGATCTGATGGGCCATGCTAGCTTCCTTGTGTGCCCAATGCATATAGGGACACTGCCGCCGCATTTGAAACGTTCAGCGAGCCAAAACCGCCGGCCGGGTCGATCCGCACCAAATAATCGCATAGCGATTTGGTCCGGTCGCGCAGGCCGGGCCCCTCGGCGCCCAACGCAATCGCGACGGGTCGGTCGGACATCTGCGGCGCAAGGGCGGCCAATGTCTCGGGCGCTTCGCCGTCCATGCCGATGATGGTGTAACCCAAGTCCTTCAGGGCCTCCATCGCGTCGCCCAAGTTGCCGATCCGCAAATAGGGCTGGCGTTCCAGCGCGCCGGAGGCCGTTTTTGCCAAAGCCCCGGTTTCGGGGGCCGAATGGCGCGAGGGAGCGATAACCGCACGCGCGCCAAACACCTCAGCCGAGCGTAGGATCGCGCCCACGTTATGTGGATCAGACACACGGTCCAACAACACCACGCGTGGCGATTGCCCCGCACCGGGGCGGCACACATCACGTAACGCGCCCCAATCCAGCGCCTTGACCTCTAGGGCCGCACCTTGGTGCACCGAGCCGGGATCAAGCGGCACAGGGAATTTGCGCGGATCGGCAATTTCAGGCTCCATGCCCGAAGTCGCAATCGCTTCGGCCAGTTTATCGGCCGCGTTTTTGGTCACAACTAGGCGCAGACGATCGCGCGCCGGGTTTTGCAGGGCATCACGCACAGCGTGCAGGCCGAACAGCCAAACCGTTTCCGCTGCCGCCGCACGCTTGCTGCGTTCTTTCTCAACAACCCACTTGGGCTTTTTCATCGTGGTATCCTTCTGTTGCCCCCTCATGCGCCAGACGGGCGTTTTTGGCAAGGTGACGAAAAAATCGACCCGCCCCAAGAAAAGACCCGAAACACCATTGACGCCCCCCGCCCCGCTTTGTATCTGACCCGCAGGATGGGCGACGGGCTGCAAGGTGCGGCAGCGGACTGTAACTCCGCCGGGGAGACCCACGCTTGGTTCGATTCCAGGGTCGCCCACCATCCTCCCCCTTTTCAGGTTAATACCGCGAAAAAGACGACCGAGGTCGGCTGTGGGGGTTTACCCTTTTTCGCAAGCCTGTCCACTTATCCGGTACGACCATACGAAAAAGCGCGGACCTCCTGAGAGACCCGCGCCTTTGATTTTTCGTCTTGATCGTGGCCCGTTTAGTCGAGGCGCACGTTCTCGCTGCTATAGACGTCCTGCGACGACCAGCCTGCGTTGTTGAGGCCGTAGTAGGCCACAACACCGATCACGCAGGTCGTCAATACGCCGAGTAAAAGTGCTTTCATGGATCTGTCTTTCTACTCTGCGAGCGTTGCACTTTTGGGTGCCGCGCCTTCTTTTTCTTTTACTTCTTCGAGCCAGAGCGAGTGGTGTTGATGGGCCCATGCCTCATCGACTTCACCCGAACCCATCGCGTCATACGCGCCCTGCATCCCCACCGTACCGATGTAGATATGGGCCACGATGATCGCCATAAGAACCAATGCAGCGCCTGTGTGCATCATCTGCGAAGCTTGCATTTCTTGGTGCGGCAGCGGTGCCTCGGGCAGAGTGGTGCCCCAGATCAACTCAGCCAGACCCAACTGGTTCATCAGCGGGTTGAACTGCGCAAAAATTTGCACCTCGTAGGGGAACAGCAGCGACACACCCGTCAGCGAGATCACGGAGCCAAAGACAATCACAGACCAGAAGATGATCTTTTGACCGCCATTGAACTTTTTCGCGGGGGGGTGGTTCTTGCCGACGATCCCGCCGAACTGCGCGAACCATTTGATGTCTGTACGGTCAGGCAGGTTGTGCGCAACCCAGAACACAAAGATCATCACCAGCGCGACCATAAAGGCCCAGCCAATGCTGTTGTGCACCAGCTTGGAATAGCCCAGCAGCAGCGCGTTGGTATCTTTGCCAAGGTAGGGCGCAATGTAGAGCCGCCCGAACAGCACCAACAACCCGGTGATACCCAGCGCGATGAACGAACTGGCCAAGAGCCAGTGCGCGAACCGCTCAACCGCCTTGAAGCGCGTGACGGTCCGGCCCGTGAAGGGCTCATCCACTTTGACGGGGCCACGCAGCAGGTAAAACACCAACAGCGCCAGAAGCGTGCCGCCAAGGATGTAAGCGCCATAGCTCAGCAGCGGGCCTTCGCGGAACTGCAACCAAGCAGAGCCTGTGTCCTGCATGATGACCTCTGCCACCTCACCGCCTGAGCTGACGGTGACGTCGGCACTGCCAAAGCGGAGCGCACGCCACAGTTCGGGGTCCGACTGGCCGCCAAGTGTGCCAAGATTTTCGGTGATCGGTGCCGCGATCGCCGGATCACCCGTCGCCTCGCTGCGGAATGAGTTGTCGACTTTCTCTGCGTTTTGACGCGCGAGAATGTCCTGAAGAGTTTGCGCGCCGCCAGTCGACGTGCGGTCAGTATCCTGCGCCCAAACGCCGGTGACCGACACTGTCATAACGAGCAGCGCAATCGATAGTAATCGGTTCAGCATGTCTGTCTCCTTGGGGTCATCCACCCCTATTTTTATCCAAACAACCTAAGCGGTCGGCTCCGTGTATGAGCACCACAAGACCCCGCAAAGGCTGCGAAAGCAGAGCGACGCCAGATCGATAAGGCGCGCCACGCTCCTGCATGAAACAGCGAAAAAAGGCCGCACGGTTGTGTGCGGCCTCTCCAATCTCAGAGCCCGGCCCGAACGAAGCGGGCCGAACGTCTGAGCGGCTTAGCCGCCTTTACGCTCGTAGGCTGTACCCCAGCCCCAAGCACCGGAACCGAAGCCGCGCGCCACGATACGCTCACGGTAGATGTTCGACACTGTGTCGCCATCGCCCGCCAGAAGCGCCTTAGTGGAGCACATCTCGGCACAGATAGGCAGTTTGCCTTCTGCAATCCGGTTACGACCGTATTTGCCGAACTCGGCTGTGGAGTGTGTTTCTTCTGGGCCACCGGCACAGAATGTACACTTGTCCATCTTGCCGCGCGAACCGAAGTTGCCAGCCTGTGGGTACTGCGGCGCGCCGAAGGGACACGCATAGAAGCAGTAACCACACCCGATGCACAGGTCTTTGGAGTGCAGAACCACACCGTCATCGGTCTGGTAGAAGCAATCCACAGGACATACAGCCATACACGGCGCATCCGAGCAGTGCATACATGCGACCGAGATGGAACGTTCCCCGGGCTTACCATCTTCGATGGTCACCACGCGGCGCCGGTTGATGCCCCAAGGCACCTCGTGCTCGTTCTTACAGGCCGTCACACAGGCGTTGCATTCGATGCAGCGCTCGGCGTCACAGAGAAATTTTGCTCTTGCCATTTTTCTCTCTCCTTACGCAGGCATGATTTTGCAAAGCGTGGACTTGGTCTCTTGCATCTGAGTGACCGAGTCGTAGCCGTAGGTTTGCGCGGTGTTACACGATTCACCCAGAACGTAGGGGTCTGCCCCTTCTGGATATTTCGCGCGCAAGTCTTGGCCTTGGAAGTGACCGCCGAAGTGGAACGGCATGAAGGCAACGCCCTCACCCACCCGCTCGGTGACCATCGCCATGACTTTGACTTTGCCGCCCTCTGGGCCTTCGACCCAAACCTGAGACCCATCCCGCACACCAAGGTTGTTGGCGTCACGTGGGTGGATTTCAACGAACATGTCTTGCTGAAGTTCAGCCAGCCAGGGGTTCGAACGGGTTTCATCACCGCCACCTTCATATTCCACAAGACGACCAGAGGTCAGGATAATTGGGTAATCCTTGCTGAAGTCGTTCTTTTGGATCGAGGCGTACATCGTCGGCAGACGATAGAACTTACGGTCCTCATAGGTGGGATAATCCGCAACCAGATCACGACGTGGCGTGTAGAGCGGCTCACGGTGTGTTGGTACCGGATCAGGGAAGGTCCACACGACGGCACGGGCTTTTGCGTTCCCGAAGGGCGCACAACCATGCTTGATCGCAACCCGCTGGATCCCGCCCGAAAGGTCGGTTTTCCAGTTGGTCTTGGGGCCTGCAACAGCGTCGATCGCGGCACGTTCGTCCGCAGTCAGATCGCCGTCCCAACCAAGGTCCATCAGCATCTGCATGGTGAACTCTGGGTAGCCGTCCTTGATCTCACTGTCTTTGGAGTAGACGCCTTCGGCCAACAGGTTGTCGCCGTCCCGCTCAACGCCGAAACGTGCGCGGAAGGTGAGACCACCATCAGCAACCGACTTCGACATATCGTAGAGGTTGGGCGTACCGGGGTGCTTCATGTCGGCAGTGCCCCAGCAAGGCCATGGCAGACCGTAGTAGTCCCCATCAGCGGGTCCACCAACGGCTTTGAGCGTCGTGCGGTCAAAGGTGTGCTGGTTGGCCATGTGGAGTTTGATCCGCTCAGGGCTTTGACCCGTGTAGCCGATTGTCCACAAACCGCTGTTGAACTCACGCGTGACGCTTTCAACGTTTGGCGTAACTTCGTCTTCCATCTCGATGTTGCGGAAGAAACGGTCGGCAAAGCCGAACTTCTTCGCCAACAAACCGATGATTTCGTGGTCTGTTTTGCTCTCGAAGAGAGGGTCCACAACCTTGTCACGCCACTGAAGCGAACGGTTGGAGGCCGTCACCGAGCCGCGTGTTTCGAACTGCGTACACGCGGGCAGCAGGTAAACACCATCGGTACGGTCGTGCAGAACGGCAGAGACGGTGGGATACGGATCGATAACGACCAGCATGTCCAGCTTCTCCATCGCGGTCTTCATCTCGACCTGACGGGTTTGCGAGTTAGGCGCGTGGCCCCAGAGCACCATGGCACGAACGTTGTCGTTCTGGTCCATGTTGTCCTTTTCTTCGAGGACACCATCGATCCAGCGCGACACAGGAATACCCGTGAGGTTCTGAAGCGACTTTTCCTTGCCGTCGGCGCCGGTGATGGAACCGAACTGACCTGCAAGCCACTCGGGATCTTCACCCCAAACGCGGGCCCAGTGACCCCAAGCGCCGTTGGACAGACCGTAGTAGCCTGGCAGCGTGTGCGACAGAACACCAAGGTCGGTTGCGCCTTGCACGTTGTCGTGGCCACGGAAAATGTTGGTACCGCCACCCGACGTGCCCATGTTGCCCAGCGCCAGCTGAAGCACGCAATATGCACGTGTGTTGTTGTTACCGTTGGTGTGCTGCGTGCCACCCATACACCAAATCACGGTGCCGGGGCGGTTGTTTGCGAGCGTTTTAGCAACGCGGCGCAGCTGCTCACCGGGGGTGCCGGTTACGCGCTCAACTTCCTCGGGTGTCCATTTGGCCACTTCGTCACGGATCTGGTCCATGCCCCAAACTCGGGTGCGGATGAACTCTTTGTCTTCCCAACCGTTTTCGAAGATGTGGTACAAAATACCCCAAACCAGCGCCACGTCGGTGCCGGGACGGAAGCGAACATACTCATCAGCGTGTGCGGCGGTCCGCGTGAAGCGCGGGTCGCAAACGATTACGGGTGCGTTGTTTTCTTCCTTCGCCTTCAGGATGTGAAGCAGCGAAATCGGATGCGCTTCGGCGGCGTTGGAGCCGATCATGAAGATTGCTTTGGAGTTGTGGATGTCGTTGTACGAGTTCGTCATGGCGCCGTAGCCCCATGTGTTCGCAACACCAGCCACAGTCGTGGAGTGACAAATACGGGCTTGGTGATCCACGTTGTTCGTGCCCCAGTAGGCTGCGAACTTACGGAACAGGTAAGCCTGCTCGTTGTTGTGCTTGGCGGAGCCGAGCCAGTAAACGCTGTCCGGGCCGCTTTCTTCGCGGATGGACGTCATGCCGTCGCCGATCTCATTGATCGCCTGTTCCCAGCTAATGCGCTTCCACTCACCACCCTCTTTTTTCATAGGGTATTTGAGGCGGCGTTCGCCGTGGGCGTGCTCACGAACCGAGGCCCCCTTGGCGCAATGCGCACCGAGGTTGAAGGGGCTGTCCCAGCCGGGCTCTTGCCCAGTCCACACGCCGTTGGACACTTCGGCCACAACGGAACAACCCACGGAACAGTGGGTGCAGACCGATTTAATGGTTTCAACGTTGCCTGAAACTGCGCCCGCTGCTGCGGATGCGGGTTTCACCGCACCACCAGTGGCTGCGATGGCCGCCAGACCGCCGATGGCCAGACCCGAACCGCGCAAGAAAGCGCGCCGGTCTACCGTGGCGTTGGCTGCTTCAGACAGGAGAGTGGTCCGCTGGGGGCGTCGCGCAACCCCATTGGTCTTTTTCCTAAGCATATTTCATTCCTTCCGTGCTTGTTCGACCCCGTTCGAGGGCCTCACGCGCTTGGTGTTTAAGTGTGATCTGTCGCAGTCGGGCGTCACGCAACCAGTCGCTTGGATCGTTTCCTCCCACGCCCGAAAACCGGACGCCGAAATCATCTGCGCCTAGAAACGGGCGCTTTCAAAATAGGCACGCGTGTGTGCAGTATCCTGAATGGTCTCGCTGGTCAGGTCGGGTGCCGCGGCTTCGGCCGTGTCCCCTGCTGCCATTGCAACCGCAGCAACGGGTGCCGCAGTGCCTGCAAGTTTCAGAAAGTCGCGGCGCGATGCCTTTGTGGCTTTCTCTGTCATGAAATCTCCGTGGGTTTCATGGGGTTCTGACGCCAGCCCCTTGCGGTGCTCGCGCCACTCGAAATGCGGATTACTCCGCGCTCATCCGGAAGGCTTCGGCCTCAATCTCCATGAACACACGCCCGATCGTTCCGACCGGTGTGTAAAAGAGTGAGGTTTTCGCACCTTCCAAATCACTAAAGAAGTGAGGGGCCCAAGGGCCGATGTGTTTGTTGAAGAACTCTTTTTGCTCGTTCAGCGGTACGGGCTTGCCAAAGCGGCCCGCAACCATCGCGCCCATCATCTCCATCATGCTGGCGATGTTGTCTTCGGGCTCGAACACTGTGTCCGACCGGCCAATACCCTTGCGCGCCATGTCTTGGCGCAGCGCGGCCAGCGGTTTTTCGTTAAGAAAGCCCGTGAGGTAAAAGCTCGCGTAGGGCAGCAATTCGCCCCGGCCCAGACCGATGAACAATGCGTTGAACTCACGCTCAATCGCGGCGGGTTTGGTGATGCGCGCCAGCTTGGCCAACGTGTTGATCGCCGCCCCTAGATCCCCCTCATCGCCAGCGAGGCTTGCGGTTTGGTCCAACAACGTTTGATCGGGTGGCGCCGACAGGATCAGCCCAAGGTAGTTATAAAGGTCCGCGCGCAGGCGGTCCTCCTCGGGCAGGGTGACATCGGCGGCGGCGTTCATCAGGCGGTCTCCTCGAAGGTGAATTTCATGCGGCGCCACAACGGAGGGGCCACAGCGGCGGCATCATCCTCAAGGACATCTGCCGCAGAATATACGGGTGCGGGGGTGTCTTCGGCGGGTGCCACAGGATCGGTAGCTTCGCCGGTTACGTCCTCGAGTGTGTCTTCGGCGTCCGCCTCGGCCACCTCGGGCGCGGCGGCATCAGCTTCAGACTGCTCGGCCAACGCCTCGATATGCTTCAGCATGCCTTTTCCGACCTGATAGGCGGTTTGCATACCCTCAATGACGCAAGCGGCGTCGGTGTAATCCTCGCCGTAATCGACCAAGCCATCAACATTCGCCAAAACGGGGTTCAGCCGCCAAAGGCGTCTGAGCGCGCGGGTCTTGATCCGCTCGGGGACGTTTTTATTCAGGAAGCCCTTAAAATCGGCCCCCTCCTCCAGTGTGTCGGGATCAGGCAGGCCGAGCTCCTCAAGGATCTCAGCATCTGTGCGCTCGGCCTGTTCAGCCTCAAACGCCTCAACCTGTGCGGCCTCTTCGGCAGCAACCTCAGCCTGCGCCTCTGCGGCGACGGCGGCCTTACGATCCGACCAAGAGCGCATCATATCAGACGCTCCCGCTTGCGCGCAGGGGATGCATAGACATCCGTCATGCCCGCGATGCGCCGATCCCCGATGCCGTCGGCCTTCAGGTCAACGCGCTGCTTGTCGCGCTTACGCTTCTTGAATGTTTCTTCGGCGTGGAAATCTTCGATAAAGGCCTCAACGGCCACGCGAACAGACGGGGGCATTGCGATCTTCTCAACCAGCTCTTCGCCGCTGTCACAGTAATCTTGCGCCTCATAGGGGCTGAGCGTGGCCAGAACCGCCTCGGGCGCGTCGGCGGGCGTGTCGCCCTCGCGCAGAATTACGTACACGCTGGGCACTTCTGCCTGTAACTCGTGCACATAGGCTTCCGTCTCGGCGCCGTGCATTTCAAGGGTAACGGTGGCCGCATGAACCTCAACCGCATCACCCTCGGACCGCAAAACCTGCCCGGCAGCAGGCCCGGCACCCGGAAGGACACCACTGACTCGCCAGTAGTACTTAGCCCAGCGCGTCTGGCCGGGCGTTCTACGCAGCACGATTCCCAATGGTAACGCGCAATACTGGTCAGGGTTGTATATCATGGACCCTCCCGATCCTAACCGCCGCCCCCTCCCGGGACACAACGGCATACCAGATTGTTTAGCCCATATATCCAGAAACCAGAAGCCTCAATTTGCATTGAATGCAAAATTACAAACAACTGCAAATTGCGAAAGCGGTTGTAGACCCCTGCGCAACACGTCTAAACTGCGCGAACAAATCGGGCGCCCAACTGGCCCCACAGGGACGGATCTGGGAGGATTAACGTGATCAAGTCATTGATAACGTGTGATTGTGGCGGCAGCCAAACCGTAGACAGCGACGCACTTGCACAAGCGACCGGACTTTCGGCGCCGCGGACCTGCACGGCGCTTTGCACCTCACAGTTGCAAATTGCGGCGGACGCATTGCAGGCCGGAGACACCGCAATCTGCTGCACCCAGCAAAGCGCGATTTTCGACGCTTTGGCCGATGAGCTGGAGGTCGCATCAGCCCCATTGATCGACATCCGCGACCGGGGTGGCTGGACCGAGGATACAACCTCAACGGGTCCCAAGATGGCCGCTTTGGTGGCCGAAGGCTTGCTACCGACCCACCCAGACAAGACCATCGACGTGGTGTCCGACGGATTATGCCTAATTGTCGGGCCCGCTGCAACCGCACTTGCCGCAGCCGAGGCGTTAACACCTTACCTATCGGTAACGGTTTTGCTCGCCCCTGGCGAAGAGCATCCCGGCACGACCGAGGCTGACATCATCTTTGGCACGCTGCGGCGGGCCACAGGCTCGTTCGGGCAATTCTCGGTCTCAATCGACGCACTACAGCAACCCGCCCCCGAGGGGCGCGGCACGCCAACCCTGTCGCCTGCTCGCAACGGCGCACAGTCCGAGTGTGATATTCTGCTCGACCTAACCGGCGGCACGCCGCTATTCCCCGCCCCCGAAAAGCGGGACGGCTACCTGCGCGCAGACCCATCCCATCCCGGATCGGTGTCCGCCGCGATATTGGCCGCCAGCCACATGGTCGGCACTTTTGAGAAAACGCTCCATATCAAATCCGAGCCCCTGTTGTGCGCCCACAGCCGCGCTGAGCAAACCGGCTGCACCCGCTGTCTCGACCTGTGCCCCACAAGTGCGATCCAATCCGCGGGTGAACATGTGGTCATCGACCCGCTGGTCTGTGCCGGGTGTGGCGCGTGTTCCGCCGCCTGCCCCTCTGGCGCGATCAGCTTTGACGCGCCCGCCGCATCCCACACGTTTGTCCGCATCAACACACTGGCCAAGGCCTATTCGGATGCAGGCGGTGCAACGCCCCACCTGTTGGTGACCGGCTCCAACGGGTCCGAAATGATCCGCATGGCCGCACGGTTTGGGCGCGGTCTGCCCAGCCATGTCATCCCGATGGAGATCACCGCGCTAAACGGGTTTGGTCATGCCGAGATGGTCGCCGCCCACGGTGCCGGATTTACACGCGTCAGCATCGTACCAGAGCCAAACTCAGACCGTGATGCGCTGGACACCCAGATGGAGCTGGCTCGCGCGATTGTTGGCGCGGAGACGATCACCCTGATCGATACGCCAGACCCCGACGCCATGAGCGACGCATTGTACGACGCGCCTCGGTCCGACGCGGCCCACAGCCCTGTCCGCCCCATGGGCACACGGCGTCAGATCACCCGGCAGGCCGCGCGCGCCACACTCGGCTCGGACACAGTTCTGCCCCTGCCCGAAGGCGCGCCCTACGGTGCGGTTCTGGTCGACACCGACGCCTGCACCCTGTGCCTGTCGTGTGTTTCGCTTTGCCCCTCGGGCGCGCTGGGTGACAATCCGGATCTCCCACAACTGCGTTTCCAAGAGGATGCTTGCCTGCAATGCGGGATCTGCGCCTCGGCCTGCCCCGAGACGGCCATCACGCTGGAACCTCGTCTGGACCTGACGGACGCCGCGTTGGAACAACGGGTGATCCACGAAGAAGAGCCGTTTGCCTGCGTCGAGTGCAACAGCCTGTTCGGCGTCAAATCCACCATCGACAAGATCACAGAACGGCTGGCCGGGCATTCCATGTTCGACGAAGATAAGTTGCGCCTGATCCAGATGTGTGATGACTGCCGTGTGCGCGCGCAGATGCACAGCCAGAACAACCCCTTCACCAGTGCGCCCCGGCCCAAGCCACGCACGACCGAAGACTATCTAAGCAAACGTCGTGACCATTGATATTCTGGGCCACACCAGCGGCCAAACACCAGATCACCAGGGAGAGAGCGAATGAGTGATGCGTTCAACATGTCGATGCGCAAGTTCCTCAAGCAAGTCGGCGTAACAAGCCAACAAGAAATTGAGGCCGCGTTGCGCAACAAAGGCGAAGCGGGCAAAAGCTACACACTGAAGATGACACTCACATGCGAAGAGTTGGGGCTGGAACACACAGTCACCGGCGACGTTTCGGGAGAATAACGTGACAATTACAAGAGACGCCGTCCTTGAGGCCCTCAAGGGTGTCAGCACCCCAAGCGGCACAGATTTGGTAGAGTCAGGCGTCGTTCGGGCGTTGAACGTGGATGAGGGCAATGTCCGCTTTGTGATGGAAATCGCACCATCGGATGCCGAAGCCTATGGCGCGGTCAAAACCGCTGCCGAAACCGCCCTGCAAGGGATCGGGGTTGAGGCCGTGCAAATCGTGATGACGGGCCACAGCGCGCCGTCAAAACCTGCCGCCCCGACAGGCGAAGCCCCCCCCGACCTAAAGCCGCAAAAAACCGCACCCGCCGGGCCGCAGCCTGTACCGGGCGTGGCACGCATTCTAGCGATTGCATCGGGCAAGGGCGGTGTGGGCAAATCCACTGTGTCTGCCAACTTGGCCGTGGCGCTTGCGCAGCAAGGCCGCCGGGTCGGGTTGCTGGACGCCGATGTGTATGGCCCCTCGCAGCCTAGGATGCTTGGCATCACGGGCCGTCCCGCCAGCCCGGATGGCACCACCATTCTGCCCCTGCGCAACCATGGCGTGACCTCCATGTCGATCGGCTACATGACCAATGACGACCAAGCCGTTGTCTGGCGTGGGCCGATGCTGATGGGCGCGCTCCAGCAGATGATGACGCAGGTCCAATGGGGCGCGCTGGATGTGCTGATCGTGGATCTTCCACCCGGCACCGGTGACGTGCAGATGACCCTTGGCCAGAAGTTCAAGGTGGATGGCGCTGTCGTGGTCTCAACCCCACAGGACATCGCATTGATCGACGCCCGCAAGGGTCTGGATATGTTCAACCAGATGAATATCCCCGTTGTCGGGATGATCGAAAACATGTCCACGCATATCTGTTCGAACTGCGGCCACGAAGAACATCTGTTCGGGCATGGCGGCGTCGCAAGCGAGGCCGAAAAGCTGGGCATCGACCTGCTGGCCGAAGTGCCGCTGCACATGTCGATCCGCCAAGCCGCAGACGGCGGCGCACCCATCGTCGCCAGCGCCCCCGACAGCCCACAGGCTGAGGTGTTCCGCACGATCGCGGCCACCCTCGTGGAGAAGGGCGTTGCATGAGCACGCTTGATGCCCCGCATACGCCGACCTTCCCGCCGCTGATGTACGGGGAGGCTGCGGCCGACCCCGTCACACACGCGCAGATGCGGGCCATTCAGGGCTGTGATGCCGGCCTTGTGGCCTATGACCTTGGGCAAAGCACCCTTCAGGCGGCGATTGTCTTCGCCCCTGACGTGACCTTGGCGGAGGCGGCGGTGATGTTGCCGCTGTGTGCCGTGGGCTTTCAGAACGCCCTTGGTGCGCTCGGCCCACCTGAAACCGCTGTGCAGCTGGAATGGGATGGCGGTATTCGCCTGAACGCCGCGCGCTGTGGCCGGTTTGGCATCCACGCCAGCACCGATAACCCCGCTGAAGTGCCCGACTGGATGGTCATTGACCTCACGCTGCCGCTTTGGCCGCTCAGCGATGCCCCCGGCGAGCACCCCGAGGATACCGCCCTCTATGCCGAAGGCTGCACCGATGTGCAGGCCCCGCAGCTATTGGAGTCGTGGTCCCGGCACACGCTCACATGGGTCCGCTCATGGGAAGATGACGGGATCAAACCCCTACACGAAGCGTGGCGGGGCTTGGCGTGGCAAATAGGTGAGGACGTCACCGTGCTTGGCACAAGCGGCACATTTTTGGGCGTGGACGAGAATTTCGGCCTGCTCTTGCGCGACGCCGATGGTGCCACGCAGCTTATTCCCCTGACGCGCTTGCTGGAGACAACACCATGACCGCTCCCCTAAAACTGGCCCGCGCCATTCACTTTGACGAAAGCGATCAGCGCGTGTTTCACGTACCTGCACGCACAGGCGAATGGTGTATTTCCGGCGGGTTTGAGTTCTCGAACTGGTCCGAGGGCGATCTGTCCGGCAAAAACCGTCAGGCGTTCTCGAACGGTTGGTTCGGCTTGGAAACCGGCGGGCGGGTCACGTTTGTGGCTGTCACCCAGGTAGAGCCCGGTGAAATGGCGTCATTGGCGCAAATGTTGGCGGAGCATTTTGTCACCTACTACGGCGCACCCAGCGTAGAAGCCGCCCTGCCCACCGCCCAAGAAGAGCTGGATCAGATGGCCGACCTATGCGCAGAGCACGGCCCCAACACCCTGCTCACGGTCCTGCGGGAGCTGTCTGACGTTGGTGTACGCGAAAGCTTTAGAATGATTGAGCCCAACGACGCCGGGCTCGACCAATTTGCCATTCACGGATCGCTGGACGAATAACCAGCGGTCCGTTGGGACATTACCCTTGGGGGCTGGCATCCGGCGTGGCGTTGAACACGAACAACTGCTCGCCCCCAAGACGGTAGCCATTGATCAGGTCGGCTGCGCGATCTGACACCAACCACCCCTCCAATTTCTGCGCCAAGCCATTGGCCACATGTGCATGAACCTCTGGGTTCACGGGCAAGAACGCGTATTGATTGAACAGCACCGGGTCACCTGAGAACAACAACGCAAGGTCGCCCTTGTTGCCAAAGTTCAACCAGCTGGCCCGATCCGACAAGATATAGGCGTTAAGCCCGGATGCCGTGTTGAGCGCGGCCCCCATGCCCGCACCGACCGCGTTATACCAAGCCCCCTCGGGCGTTTGGCTGGCTGCGGCCCACAGGCTGAGTTCCTTTTTGTGGGTGCCGCTGTCATCACCGCGGCTGACGAAACGCGCCTCGCTTGCGGCGATGGATTGCAAGGCATCCAGCACGGTTTCGGCGCTCGCCACATCCGCAGGATCCTCCGAAGGGCCGATCACAACGAAATCGTTGTACATAATTTCACGCCGGTGGGTGCCTGCCCCCTCGGCCACAAACGCCTCCTCTGCGCTGCGGGAATGCACAAGGATCGCGTCTACGTCGCCGGAACGGCCCAATTGCAGCGCTTGGCCCGTGCCAACCACCAGCAATTGCACCTCAAGGCCTAGGTCTTGTTCAATCGCGGGCAGCAAAATCTCAGACAGCCCCGAATTATGGAAGGACGTCGTGACAGCCATTTTCATGGTGTCAGCGGCACTGGCCGTGGCAGTCACAGCGAGGGCTGCAAGGGTTAGGACAAAGCGTTTCATTCGACGATATCTCCTTTCAGGAATGCACGGGCAGAGGCGGTTTGCGCCGCCTCAAAAAACGTATCGGCTGGGCCGAATTCATGGATTTTGCCGCCCAACATGAACAGCATTTCATCGGCAAGGCGGCGGGCCTGCCCCATGTCATGGGTCGATAGGATCAGCCGGGTCCCGTTTTGCTTGGCCGCTTGCAAGATCACCTCGACCTCACGGGTGGCGCGGCCATCAAGGGCGGCACAGGGTTCGTCCAGAAACAGAACCTTAGGCGCGGTGATCAAGGCGCGGGCCAGCGCAAGCTTCTGCTGCTCCCCCCCCGATAGAACCAACGCGGAGCGGTCGATCACGTCCGACAGGCCGATCTTGGCCGCCCAAGCCACAGCGGATTTGCGCGCCTCACGCTTGGAAGTGCCCCGCACCTTGAGCGGATAGATCAGGTTTTCCAACACGGTCCGGCGCAGCATCACGGGCCGCTGAAACACGAAAGCCTGATGCAATTGCGCCTCATCCATCGGACAGTTCCACGCGATCTCACCGCGTGTCAGCCGTGCCGCGCCGTGCAAAAGACGCAGCAGCGTGGTTTTGCCCGAACCGTTGGGCCCCACAATAACCGTAGCCCCAGCCCCTTCGATCGTCAGGTCAATCGGCCCCACAAGCCGCTTACCGCGGTGGGTTGTTTCGGCCCCCTGGACCATGAGTGGCAGAAGGTGGCTCACCAGCGGGCCTCCACTTCTGTGCGCGACAGCGCATGGATCGACAGATTCACCGCAATGGCCAATCCGATCAACACAAAGCCAAGGCCAAGGGCCAGTGCGAATTCTCCCTTGCCGGTTTCAAGTGCGATTGCCGTGGTCAGCACGCGCGTGACGTTGTCGATATTGCCGCCCACAATCATGATCGCCCCGACCTCACCAATCGCGCGACCGAACCCAGCCAGCGATGCCGTGAGCAGCGCACGGCGCGCATCCCACAAAAGCGTGGCGACCTTTTGGCCTTGGGTCACGTGCATGGAAATCAGCAGATCGTGATATTCGCTCCATAAATCGCGCAGAGCCTGATGCGCGACAGAGGCAATCAGCGGGACGATAATGATGACCTGCGCAATGACCATCGCTGTCGGCGTGAACAACAAGCCCAACACCCCAAGCGGGCCGGAGCGCGAGAGGACCACATACACGATCAGCCCCACCACAACCGGCGGCAGCCCCATCAGCGCATTCAAGATCGCAATCACCCAGCGCCGCCACCGGAACCGCCGAACGGCTAATAGGGCCGCAAGCGGCAGCGCAATGGCGCTTGCAATCACAAGCGCACTCAGGCTCACCATCAAGGAACGCAGAGTGATTTCCATCAACTCTGCGTCAAAGGTGATCACAAGCCAAAACGCCTGCGATAAGCCGAGCCAGATATCTGCCATGGGCGCGAGGGCCTCCATTTTGTTCTACACTTTATCCGAATGCGCAGCGAAGCCAACATCTACCATGGCGTGCGCCTGTATGGCTTACCGGATGCCACCTAGGTGGTGCGCTGGGAATATAGCAGCGGTCGCTGGTGTCCACCTCTCAACGGCGGAAACACCGGCAGAGACACGCGGTTTGGCCCGCTAGGTCGCCTTTGTGGATTGCCTCAGGGGCAAGCAAGCTTTACCCAGTTTTTCAGGGGGATACGCATATGACCAATCACACACAGCACCGGCGTTTTTCGGCCAACCTTGGGTTTTTATGGGCAGACCTGCCCCTACCCGATGCCATCCGCGCGGCTAAAGCCGCAGGGTTTGACGCGGTTGAATGCCACTGGCCCTATGAAACGCCCCCCTCTGATGTGTTGGCGGCTCTGAAAGAAACGGGCCTAACCATGCTCGGCCTGAACACCGTACGCGGCAATCCCGGTGAAAACGGGCTGTCGGCTTTGCCCGGCCGCGAGGATGAAGCCCGCGCAGCCATTGATCAGGCTCTAACCTATGGATTTGAAATTGGCGCCGGAGCGGTCCACGTGATGGCCGGTTTTGCCGAAGGCCCCGAGGCCGACGCCGCCTTTGCGGACAACCTGCGCTACGCCTGCTCCAAGGCTGCGGATATGGGCATGACCATCCTGATCGAGCCGCTCAACAGCTACGATGCGCCGGGATATTACCTCAAGACATCCCGCCAAGCCGTTACAATCATTGAAAGGTTAAACCTGCCCAACCTGAAATTGATGTTCGACTGCTACCACCTTCAGATCATGGAGGGCGACCTGAGCCGTCGGCTCACAGCATGTCTGCCGCACATTGGTCACGTTCAAATCGCCTCCGTGCCGGATCGTGGCGCACCCGATCACGGTGAGCTGCACTACCCCCACATATACGCCCACCTCGCGACCCTTGGCTGGGATCACCCGCTGGGCGCAGAGTACAAACCCAACGGACCAACGGACGCCACCCTTGCGTGGCTACAACAGGAGAAACGCACATGATCACCCGTCACCAATCCGGCCCCCGTATGAGCCAGATCGTTACTCATAACGGCACAGTTTACTTGGCCGGACAGGTCGCCAAAGGCGCAACCGTGGCCGAGCAGACCGCCGGGTGCCTTGCCCAAGTGGACGCCCTTTTGGCCGAAGCCGGATCGGACAATACCAACATGTTGCAAGTCGTTATTTGGCTCGCGGACATGGCGGATTTTGCGGAGATGAACGGCGTGTGGGATGCATGGGTCCCCCAAGGCCACACACCGGCCCGCGCCTGCGGCGAAGCCAAGCTGGCAACCCCTGAATATAAGGTCGAAATCATCGTGACTGCAGCGCAGGCCTAGGCGGCTTTGTTACCGCTAACAGCTTGACAAGGAGCGAGATCAATAGTCACCTTCCAGACGTCAAAAGGCGGGATCCACCCGCCAACATCTGGGAGGTAACTATGACCAAACGTCTTTTTAAGGCGGTGCTTACGAGTGCCGTGGTAGCCGCGTCCGCTGGCGGTTTGTTCACCGCTACCAGCGCACACGCCGCTGAATGTATTGCACCCGCCAACCCCGGCGGCGGCTGGGACTTTACCTGCCGTCAGATCGGCAAAATCATGTACGATATCGGTCTTGTCGATGCGCCCGTACAAATCACCAACATGGCCGGTGGCGGCGGCGGTCTGGCCTATGGCACCGTTGCCAATGAGCGGACCGATGATGCGAACCTGATCGTGGCCGCAAGCCAAGCCACCGCAACCCGTCTTGCGCAAAACGCCTACGGCGGCGCGACACCTGACCAAGTGCGCTTTTTGGGCGCCATCGGGGCTGACCCCGGCGTGATTGTTGTCTCTGCGGACAGCCCATTCCAAAACCTCGGCGATCTGGTCGCAGCTATGAAGGCTGATCCCGGCTCGGTGGCCTTTGCGGGCGGTTCTGCGGCGGGCGGCTTTGACCACCTGAAGGTGCTGCAAGTGGCCCAAGCAGGCGGCGTGTCTGACGTCACCAAAATCCGCTACATCGGCGTGGACGGTGGCGCAGACGCGATCACCCAAACTGTTGGCGGCTTTACCCAAGGCATGACCGGCGACATGTCCGAAATCGTAGGCTTCCTTGGTACCGGCGAAGTGCGTGCACTGGCTGTGCTGTCGAACGAGCGTGTGCCCGGTTTTGACGACATCCCAACGGCTGTTGAGCAAGGTTTTGACGTCGTCGCCGTGAACTGGCGCGGTCTGTACGTGCCAAAGGACATCTCGGATGAGCGGTTCAACGACTGGGTCGCAAAGCTGCAAGCCGTGGGCGAGTCCGACGAATGGCAAGCCGCAATGAAGGCAAATGGCCTTGCCCCGTTCACCGTGATCGGTGGCGACTTTGAAAGCTTCATCGCCCAAAACATGGCCGATGTGACCAAGCTGTCCAAAGAAATCGGCATCATCCAATAAGCACACGCTTATTCTAACGCTGGGCGCGCCTTCGTGTGCGCGCTCAGCCCCCCTCCTCCGACACTCTGGAGATATCCCATGCTTGCAAGCGACCGCATATTCGGTGCGGTGGTCGTGCTCGGAGCCCTTGGCTACGTCGCCACCGCCGCCCAAATCCCCGCCCCGTTTTTCTCTGACCCGCTCGGAACGCGTGCGTTTCCGATGATTGTGGGCAGTTGTGCAGCACTGTGCGGTGCGATGATGGTCTGGCGCCCGGACGCAGAGCCAGAGTGGCCCGGCCTTGCCTCTCTCGGGGCGCTGCTGGTCGCGACGATTGCGTTGGTGGGCTATGCCTACGCGCTCAAGCCCATGGGGTTCTTGCTTCCCACGGCAGTTGTTTCTGCAATCCTGAGCTATCAAATCGCGCCGCGCGTTGTGCCCGCGATCCTCGCTGGATTGGGCCTGTCGGTGGGGCTTTTTGTTCTATTTCGCTTCGTGCTGGGGTTGAGCCTGTTTGGCTTCCCGCGCGGCTGGTTTTAAGGGCGCGCACGCATGGACCTTTTAGCAAATCTCTCTCTCGGCTTTGGCATCGCGCTGTCGCCCTACACCTTGATGCTAGCCGTTTTGGGCTGCTTCATCGGCACGATCGTCGGCGCCCTGCCGGGCCTTGGCCCTGCAAACGGCGTGGCTATCATGATCCCAATCACATTTTCGCTGGGCCTTGATGCAGTCGCGGCGTTGGTCCTGCTGACCTCGATTTACTACGGCGCGATGTACGGCGGGCGGATCAGTTCGATCCTGCTGAACATCCCCGGCGATGAGCCCGCGATGATGACCTGTCTGGATGGCCACCCGATGGCTAAGAACGGCCGCCCTGGTGATGCCTTGGTGATCTCGGGCGTGGCGTCATTTGTCGGGGCATTCCTGTCAACCATCGGGTTGATGCTGCTGGCCCCCGCATTGTCGCGGATCGCCTATCAATTCGGTCCGGCAGAATACTTTGCCCTGTACCTGTTGGCGTTCTGCACACTGGGGGGCATTGCCTCGAACAACCAAGCCAAGGCCGCCTTTGCATCCTGCTTGGGGATTATGATTGCGATGATCGGGTTGGACCCGAACTCCGGCATGGCGCGGCTGACGGGGGGCAATTTGCACCTTTATGACGGGATCGATTTCCTTGTGGCCATCGTCGGCTTGTTCGCCGTGTCTGAGGTGTTCTTTTTTATCGAAAAGCACGGCAAACAGGGTGCGCTCAACATCAAGATCGACAAGGTCACTGTCCCGTGGCTAGAGATTTGGTCTACACGCTGGGTCATGCTGCGGTCCTCCGTCTTGGGCTTTATTGCTGGGGTTTTACCCGGTGCGGGGGCCTCGCTTGGCTCGTTCCTGACCTATGTGACCGAAAAATCCATCGCCGGTGAAAAGGGCAAGTTCGGGACCGGTGTGGCCAAGGGCATTGCCGCCCCTGAGGTCGGCAACAACGCGGCCGCCGGTGGCGCGCTGGTGCCCATGCTGACCCTTGGCGTGCCCGGATCTGGCACAACAGCCGTGTTGCTCGCGGTACTTGTCACCCTCAACATCACACCGGGGCCGACGCTGTTTACCGACCGGCCCGACGTGGTTTGGGGGCTGATCGCCTCGCTGCTGATCGCGAACTTTGTGCTACTGGCGATGAACGTGCCAATGGTAAAGGTGTTCGTAAAGCTGCTGGAACTGCCACCTGCCATCCTGATGCCCGGCGTGACGATGGTCAGCTTTGTGGGGATTTACTCGCTCACGGGCAGCTACTTTGATCTGCTTTTGGTCGTCCTGTTTGGCATTCTTGGCTACGTCCTGCGCAAGTTGGATATTCCGACAGTACCGGTCATTCTTGGCATTCTGTTGGGCGGCAAAATGGAGAAACAATTGCGCGACGCAATGGTCCTAAGCGACGGCGATTGGACATATCTGCTGTCGAGCGGGATTTCCATCGGGCTGTTCGTGGCCGCATTCCTTGGCTTCATCGCACCGATGTTCCTGCGCAAGTTCCTCAAAAAACCACAACTGCCGACTGACTGATGACACGCGTTCTGATCCCCTCCGGTGCCCTAGGGCTGAATTACGACCAAGCCGCGTTGGAGCGGGGTATCGCCAATCGCCCCGACATCATCGTCATCGACGGGGGCAGCACCGACAGCGGACCTGCGTATCTAGGCCGCGGTGTATCGAAATACGCGCGCGCCTCCACCAAGGTGGAATGGGCGGGGCTGATGGCGGCGCGCGCCAAGGCGGGTGTGCCGCTAGTGATCGGCACGGCGGGCACCTGCGGGGCCGACACGGCGGTCGATTGGATGCTAGAGCTGACCCAAGAAATCGCGGCTGAGCAAGGCACGCCCGTCAAGATCGCGACCCTGAAATCGGGCCAAGACCCGGAGGCCATCGCCAAGGCAAACCTAAGCCCCCTGCCCGGTGCACCCGACGTCACGGCCGAGGATATCGCCGCGTGCAGCAACATCGTGGCCCTAGCCGGGGCCGAACAGGTCACGCAAGCCCTGAACACAGGTGCGGATATCATCATCTGTGGCCGGGCGACGGACACGGCCATTATTGCAGCCCTGCCGTTGCAAAACGGCGACCACGCGGGCGCGGCATGGCATGGGGCCAAGATCGGCGAATGCGGCGCGCTGTGTGCGACCAACCCACAATCCGGTGTTCTTCAGGTGGATTTTGACGCGACGGGCTTCACCATTACGCCGCTTGCGGACGGGGCCCACGCCACGCCACACACGGTCTATGCCCATATGCTGTACGAAAATTCTGACCCCTTTATCCTGTATGAACCGGGCGGTTATTTGGATGTCCGTGACGCCACCTACACCGCGCTAGACGATCGCCGTGTCCGAGTCGAAGGCTCGGCTTGGGTCCCATCAGAGGACTACACCGTTAAGTTAGAGGGCGCGCGCGTGGCAGGCTATCAGGTCGTGGCCATGGCGCTGTTGCGCGACACCCGCTATGTCGCGAACGCGCAGGTCTGGGCCGATGACATCGCCACCAAAGCCCGCGCCAAAGTTGAGGCCCGCCTCGGCACCACCGATTTTCACATTGAGCTGCGCCTTATCGGCCAGAACGCCAGCTTTGGCCCGCTGGAAACCAAGGCCAGCACCCCGAATGAGATCGGCGTCACCGCCATTGTGACCGCCCCAACCGAGGCCCGCGCCGAAGAGATCGCCAAGATCCTCAACCCCTATCTGCTGCATCACCCGCTGACCCAAGAAGAAGAGCAGCCCACGTTTGCCTTCCTCTTCTCTCCTCCCGAAATGAAACGCGGCGCGACCTATGCGTTCACGCTGCATCACACGATGACGTTGAACGACCCAATGGAGGCGTTCCGCCTAGAGGTGCATGACCATGGCTGAATTACGCGCCCTCGTCCAAAAGGTCCGGTCCAAGAATGCAGGGCCGTTTTGGCTGACGATTGATATATTCTGCGGTAGTGCAGCCGCCTACACGGTGGTGCAGCCCCGGCTGGACACGGCGGCTGTGGCGCGGGTGTTTGGCAAAGATCCCGCAACCTTCAAACGCTTCGATATTCCAGACCTGCATGTGATTAAAATCAGCCTGCCACGCCCCACTATTCAGGGCGCGATAGAAGACCGCGATATGCACGGTGCCTCATGGGCCGCCCTTGTGGGTGAAATGCAGATTTAGCCTAAGCCTCAGACACAACAGACGCGAGTTCTGCGGCCCCGTCGATCAACCGATCGAGGTGGTGCATCAGATCATGCACCGATTGCCGTTGGGTCGGAGCGTGGATCGATAGGGTACATAGCAGCCGCCCCTGATCGCTTTTGATGGGCACGGCGATGGCGCACATGCCTTCCATGTATTCCTCATCATCGACCGAATACCCCTTCGCCCGAATTTGCGCCATGCTCGCCTTGAGCGCGGCTGGATCGGTGACGGTGTTGCCCGTATGCGCCTCAAGCGGTGCATTGCGCAGATAGCGATCCAGATAGTCCGGCCGAAGCGACGACAGATATAGTTTGCCCGATGCGGTGCAGTGGAATGGCACAATCGTGCCCACCGGCATAGCGATCCGAAGGGGCCACGCGCTTTCGATCCGGTCGAGGTAGTACATTCCGTCACGGTCGGCGATGGCGATGTTGCACGTCTCACCCACGGCATCGACGATTGAACGGAGAACGGCGATGCGCACGGTGCGCACCCTCTCCGAGCTGAGCGTATCCACCGCGAGGTGGCGCAGACGACGGCCAGGGCTATAGCTCCGCCCGTCGAGATCCCGTTGCAAAAAGCCTTCCTGTTCGGCGGTATGGAACAGCCTGTGCAGGGTGGGCTTGGGCAGGCCGAGGGTATCATTCACACCAGATGGCGTCACGGGCGTGCCCGCTTTGGCCACCTCCTCCAGCAGCCGAAGCAGCCGGAGGTTAGTGGGAATATGTTCGTCCGCATTCGATTTTGCGGTGTCCTCAGCCATACCTACGCGTCCCAGTTACCTGTTGGGCAGCAGCGACAGAGCCGTTGACGGCACCAGTGCTACGAAAATCCATACCGAGATCAGAGCGATAAGGTACGGGAAGATGTACCGCAAGATGCGGAAGTACTGCACCCCGGTCACTCCGGAGGCGACGTATAGGTTCAAACCATAGGGAGGTGTGATGAAACCAATCGACGCACCGACCAAGAAAATTACCGCAAAGTGGATCGGATCGACCCCCACGCTGGCCGCAATCGGGGCCAAGATCGGGGCAAGGATGATCGTGACCGGCAACGACTCGAGGATCATGCCCGAGATGAACACAATGATCATCGCCGTGAACAGAACCGCGTAGTAGCCGCCCATCGCCGTGAGAAATCCGCCGATGACCTCCTGTGCGCCCAACAGCGACAGGATCTGTTGCATCACCACCGACACCGCGATCAGCGGCGCCAGAATGCCGGTGATCTGGGCCGAGCGGATCACGATGGACGGGATGTCGCCCACATTGAAGCCTTCGACCACAAACATGGAGGCAAAGCTTTTCTGCTCAAGCGCTTGCGTGTTGTCCACGTGCAAGAACTTGGTCGCATAATAGCTGAGGATGCCTGCGATGATGCAGAAGCCCACTGTCACACCCGCCGCCTCGGTGGGTGAGAATTTGCCGGTGTAGATGCCCCAAAGCACCAAACCAATGGCAAAGAACCCAAGCCACGCGCCGAACGCCGTTTTCAGGATGCGGTTCAGTTGGATCGGGATCAGGTAGCCCCAGCCGTTTGCACGGCAGATCAGCCAGCAGGCGAACTGCATGCCAAAGACCATCAGCGCACCGGGCAAGATGCCCGCCACAAACAGGTCCGAGATGGGCAGGTTCATCAAGAAGCCATACACGATGAAGATGATCGAGGGCGGGATGATGATCCCGACCGTGCCGCCTGCCGCAGCAGTCGCGGCCGAGAAACGCTCATCATAGCCACCTTTGACCATTTCGGGGTGCAGCATCGAGCCGATCGTCGCCGTCGTCGCCGAGTTTGACCCAGAGATCGCCGCGAACAGACCACAGGCCCCAATCGCCGCCATCGCCAGACCGCCCCGCAGCCAACCAAGACAGGAATACGCAAAATCAGACAGCCTGCGCGCGATGCCTGATTTGTTGATCAGGTCCCCCGTCAAAATGAACAGCGGCATCGCCAGCAGCGCAAAGCCCTTGTTGAACACGTTCAACAGCTCAGCGCCCATGTTATCAAGCGTCAGGCCCAGCACGAACGAGCAGCCAATGATCCAATACGAGATCACCAACAACACCGGTACGCCGAGCATAAACAGGAACGTCACCGTCAATGAGATCAGCGTGACCCAGGTTCCATCAGTCCATTCAGCCATTACGTATCCCCCCCGATAACAGCTTGTTTGATCAGCGGCTCATTGTTGCGCCACGCGCGGATATCGTCGCTTAGGTTTTGGAAGACACGAGTGACCAAAAGCACAAATGCGATGGGTGCGGCGGTCAGGAACCACCACTGCATCACATTGTCGGTCCCCATCACGATGGCGAAGTTATCAGCCACAAGTGCGGTTTGCCGCGCCGTCGTCACAAAGACGATGACAGCAAAGACGAACCACAAAACCGCATCCAGCCACAGGCAGATGTACTGTGCGGCACGCGGCATGTTCATGCGGAATTCGTTAAAGCTAAGGTGGGTGCGCAGCCGCACATTATAGGACGCACCGAACCACGCCATGATCATGAACAGGAACGGCGGGATCGTGGTGGACCAAGGCTCTTGGTCGTTGAACACAAACCGCTCGATCACGCCCGAAAAGATAATGTAGGCAATCGCCAAGTAGCTGCCCACCATAACCGTGCGTTCCAGCTGACGCTCGATAACGGGCACCGCCCGGTAGAGCATCATCATCCCATATCCCGCGACGGTCACCGTAATGGCGCCCAGCGCATAGGCGGCATCCGCCCGCAGCGCCTGCCTGATCGCCCAGACATCCCCGGAGATCATCGCCGAGATGATGGTCCCCATATCCGACACCATTTCCATGGGTCGTCCCTCCTATTCCAACTCTAAAAAAGGCCCCTTTTCAGGGCCGAACCCGTCCGGTTGTCCGGATCATGGTTTTACCGAAAAAAAAGGCCAACCCCCGATACACGGGGATTGGCCCTTTGGCATATTTAGGCGATTACGCTTTCCACCAACGGCGGGGTTCGACGTTTTCGGCCAGTGTATGGGTGTTGGTGCGGACTTCGTTGTAGATGTCCTGGTATGTATCGATACCACCGGCCCAGCCGTTGATCCGCTCGCGCCACTGCTCCCAGAGCTGTGGTTGGAACTCGGGCGAGCACATTTCCTCGGCCATTTTGATCTCGCTGTCGGGCAGGAACACGTTGCGCACGTTGTTTTGTGCAAAGATCGTGTTTGGCAGCATCGGATCGGACTGACCCACGGTGTTCACGAGGGCGGCTTCGTTGGCCGCTTGGACGTGAACCTGCGTGAGGTAGGACGATTCCATCACCGCATCCTGCAGGTCGCCTGACAGACCGTCGAACGATTCTGCGTTCATGGCTGTGTGCTCGGTACCGCAGAAGAAGTTCAGGTTCACCGACTGAGACACAACAGGACCCATGTTGGCGTATGCCACGGCGGATGCCCATGTCTCAGCACCATCGATCAGACCCTGCTTGAGGCCATCGAGGGTTTCTTCCCACGCGATTGGCACTGGGTTGAGGTTCAGCGCCTGCATCGCGATCCGACCCAGCTGGGTGCCTGTCACGCGGTTTTTTGTGCCAAAGATCTCTTCCAGTTTGGTGATCGTGGGACGATCTTCCCATGCCAGACCCATCTGGATGCCGCGCAGTTCCGCGTGCGAGAACAGGAATTTCAGCCCGTGACGCTTTTCAAACGGCTCACGCAGGATGCGCTGCGATTCTGGCGAGTAGAGGAAGTGGTACTGATCCGCGCGGTTACGGAACATGTACGCGTAATCCAGAACGTTCAGATAAGGCGCACCACCGGCAGAGTTCTGCGTGGAGGCCGCGTAGATGTCGATGATGCCCTGCTGCGCTTTTTCAACGCAAGACAGCTGACCACAGATTTGGTTGTCGCCGATGAATTCAACACGGATCTCCCCATCCGTGCGGGATTCGAGGTCGCGTGCGAACTCAAGACAACCAGCCCGCTCGATGAGCAGGTTGCGCTGGTTAAAACCAGCCGCGCCAAACTTCAGCACGTGCTTGGCTTCTTTCGCAAAGCGCTTTTCATAGGTCGACTCAGCCGCTTTCGCCAGCTCAGCAACCGTCATTGCGCCACCGAAGGTCCCCGCCGCCAGCAGCGTGGAGCTCATACCGTAGCTCCCCGCGACCTTAAACAGATCCCGACGCGTCATGCGCGCGAGTTTATCGCTTACTTTCATGTGGTCCTCCCATTTGACCCATTATTGAGACTTATAGTTTCAAAAAAGGCTAGTATATGATTTTTGGTTTGTATAGAGATTTTTGACAGAAGGTCGCACTTTTAGGCGATTTTGAGGAGGGAAAGTTCTCAATGGAAGCAGATTATGTAGTCGTGGGCGCAGGCTCCGCTGGGTGTGTTGTCGCTAACCGATTGAGTGCAAACCCAAAAAATCGCGTGATTCTGCTAGAGGCCGGTGGACGTGATTTGAACCCGTGGATTCACATTCCCGTTGGGTACTTCAAGACAATCCACAATCCGGCAGTCGATTGGTGCTACAAAACCGAACCCGATCCGGGTCTGAACGGCCGCTCAATCGAGTGGCCTCGGGGCAAAGTGCTGGGCGGATCGTCCTCCTTGAACGGGCTTTTGTACGTGCGCGGCCAAGCGCAAGACTACGATCGCTGGGCCCAGATGGGCAACAAAGGCTGGTCATGGGATGATGTCCTGCCCCTGTTCAAACGCGCCGAAAGCAATGAGCGCGGCGCAGATGAATTTCACGGCAGCGATGGTCCCCTGTCCGTGTCCAACATGCGGATTGAGCGTCCTATCACCGACGCGTGGGTCAAGGCCGCGCAGGCCGCAGGGTATCCGTTCAACCCCGATTACAACGGCGCAAGCCAAGAGGGCGTAGGCTTTTTCCAGCTGACCGCGCGCAATGGGCGGCGGTGTTCGGCGGCGGTGGCCTATCTGAACCCGGCACGCAAGCGGCCCAACCTGCGAATCGTCACCCATGCGCAGGTTGACCGCGTCACGCTAGAAGACGGCCGCTGCACAGGTGTCGAATACACGGATCGCGGCGGTGTTGTGCATCATGTCAAAGCTGCGCGCGAAGTGATCCTCTCTGGCGGCGCGATCAATTCGCCCCAACTGCTGATGCTGTCGGGCATTGGTGAGGCAGCCCAACTGGCCGAGCACGGGATTGAGGTGCAGGCCGACCTGCCCGGCGTTGGCAAAAACATGCAAGACCACCTACAGGCGCGGTTGGTTTACAAATGCAACGAGCCGACGCTGAACGACGAGGTCCGCTCTCTTTGGGGGCAGGCCAAGATCGGGCTGCGCTATGTTGCTAACCGCACGGGACCAATGACGATGGCCGCAAGCCTTGCGACTGGGTTTTTGAAAACGCGCGAAACGGTGGAAACACCTGACATCCAATTCCACGTCCAACCCCTATCGGCCGAAAACCCCGGCAAGGGTGCGGACCCGTTTTCGGCCTTTACGATGTCGGTGTGCCAGCTGCGTCCCGAATCGAAGGGCGAGATTCGGCTCAAGTCGCGCAATCCGCGCGCATATCCCGCAATCATCCCAAATTACCTCAGCACCAAGACCGACTGCGATACCGTGGTTGAGGGTGTCAACATCGCCCGCCGCATCGCGCGCCACGCCCCCCTGACCGAGAAGATATCACAAGAGTTTCGGCCCAATGCCGACCTGCCGATGGATGATTATGACGCGACGCTTGATTGGGCGCGCTCAAACACAGCGTCCATCTATCACCCGACGGGCACCTGCAAAATGGGCACCGACAAGACGGCGGTGGTTGATGCGGCCTTGCGCGTACATGGCATCCACGGGCTGCGCGTGGCGGATTGCTCGATCATGCCGGAAATCGTGTCGGGCAACACAAACGCCCCCGCGATCATGATCGGTGAGAAATGCGCCGACCTGATCCTATCCGAGGTAAACTAAGCGGCTATTCGCGCAAGATCGCCTCAATCTGCGGGCCCAGCTCCATCTGGAGGGCCTGAATATTTGGGGCCATCTGCTGCATCGTAGACTGCATCAAAACAGGCATCTTCGCCATGATCTCTGCGCCATGTTCGGATTGGTAGAAAGCGATCAGCGCCTCTAACTCAGCGGCCGAAAACGTCGCGGCGGATCCGGCGATCATCAACTCCACCATCCGCGGACGAAGGCTCGCCATTGATTTGGCCATCGTCTCACCCAGCCGGGTCGCTTGGTCTTGGCTAACCTGCATACCGGGCGGCAATTGCGCCAAGACACCACCCGCAAGGGCCTCGGGGGCGAAAAGATCGTCCATCATTTTCTGCACAGTGGGCAGCTCAACATACTGCTGCGCGAGGGCCCGGTTGTCTTGCGACGCCGCGGGAAAAGCCATCACGGCAAATGCTACTGCCAAGGGGAAAAGCTTCATAAAATATCCTTTTTCGGTCATCAAATTGGGCCGTTGGGTTCGTCAGCCCGCCAGTGTTTCAACGATATGCGCGCCAATCGGTAACGCGGATGTGGCCGCGGGAGACGGCGCGTTGCACACATGCAGCATCCGCGCCGTCCGCTTGAGCAAGAAGTCATGCACCAACGTGCCGTCGCGCGCGACCGCTTGCGCCCGAATGCCCGCAGGATAGGGTTGTAAATCTTCTAGCTCCAGCCCCGGAGCATACCGCTGGCACAGTTTAAGGTACCGCTTACGGCTGAGCGAATTGCGCATTTCTCCTACGCCGTGGTTTAGGTTTTTGGCCATCACACGCCAGAACCCCGCGTAGCCCGCCATCGCGGCCATATCGCGCAAGGACACATCTGTCTTGGCATAGCCTTCACGCGACAGCCCCAGCACCGCGTTCGGACCGACCGTCACGTAGCCGCCGATCATCCGCGTCAGATGCACGCCCAAAAACGGAACCGACGGATCGGGTACCGGGTAAATCAGGCTGCGAACGATGTCGTCATGGCGTGGCGCGAGCCGAAAATATTCCCCGCGAAACGGCACAATCGCAAAGTCCGCGTCAAGGCCTGCCATGCGTGCCAAACGGTCCGCTTGCAGCCCGCCGCACACGACCAGTTGCCGGGTTTGATACGTGGCCATATCCGTCTCAACCGTGACGCTATCGGCCCGCTCCGCGATGGCGCGCACGGTTTGGCCAAGATGCAAATCGCCACCCTGTGCGGTGATTTCCCGCCCCATCGCGACCGTGATCGCGGGATAGTTTGCGATGCCCGTGACCGACACGAACAAGGCCCCGACCCCACGTACGTTAGGCTCTCGCTCCGACAACTCCTCGGCCCCGAGGCGCGTGATCTGAAGCCCGTTTTGCGTGGCGCGCTCGTGCAGGTCGGCCATGCGAGCCAGCTCACTGTGTTCAGTGGCGACAATCATTTTGCCGCATTGCTCTACCGGGATGTTGTGGGCGCGCGAAAACGCGAGGGTCGCATCCACACCCGCCCGGCAAAACCGCGCCTTCATACTGCCCGGCGCATAATAGACGCCTGCATGAATGACCCCGCTGTTGTGGCCCGTCTGATGTGCGGCCAGATCAGGCTCTTTCTCGATCAGGCCGATGCGCGCATCGGGGTATGTTTGCCCCAGTTGCATCGCGGTGGACGACCCAACTATGCCCCCGCCAATCACAAGATAATCGTACATCTGGCTCATTCCGCGCCCAGCCCCCCAAGTGCCTCGTGGAAGGCTAGTGCCGCCCGACCCCAGATGTCTACATCCAGCGCCTCCAACCCCATCAGGACCGGCAAAAGCTGTGCGGCAAAATCCTCAGAGGATTCGAGCGGCAGCATAGAGGGAAGGTTATCAATAGCCGTGACATCCAACGCCGGGGCATCGTGGACGCGCAGCGCAGGTGTTTCCCACGTGGTCACACGGTCATAGACCTTGATCGGGGAAAACGCGCTGTCCGGGTCGCAGGCAATGTCGCCGATGACCGACAATTCCCGTGCCGCGGCACCTGCGTCACTGGCCACAAAGATCGGCGTACCGGGCCGTGCAAGGATGCAATTCAGAAAGATGTTATGGGCCAAGACCTCTGGGAAGGGTCCGCCATGGGCGGTCTCATCCATATCCCATTTCGTCACGGGCACGCCCATCGCGGTGCACAAATCTGCGGCCCCTGTGCCCACACGCCCCAAGGCGCCAATGATCAGGGCGGTGGGCGGGGCTGCGTTGATGTCCGCCAAATCCGCGCGCAATGCGGCGCGCATATCGTCGGCGGTCGCATAGGCGCCCACGGGCCCACACAGAGCACCGCGCTGCTGCGCGACCCAGCACATCAAGGCCACGGCCGCCCCTGCGTACCCCGCCCAGTAGCCGAACGCCGCCACCCTGCGGCCTTGGGCATCGACCAAATATTCGAGGTCATAGAGCGCGCCGCCACCCGCACGAAAACGCTGCAACAGGACCTGCCCTGCGGGCTGTCCCTTGTAGGCGTGACCGAACATGATGTGGCGATGGATCAGGGGTGTCCCATCCTCGGGCAACTCCTTGAGGCCAAAGATAATCGCATCTTTGGGCGCCCCGGTCCAAGCCCCCTCGGGTGCGATGGCGCACCCGGCGGCGCGGTATGCTTCGGCCTCGATGATCCGGGTTGGGCTTTGCTCAACCGTGACCTGAAAACCGCGCGCGATCAGGGCTGCACAGCCCTCCGGCGTGATGCCCACGCGTTGTTCATGTGCGCGGCTCTCGGCGCGTACCCATAGATGTACCATGTGATCTCCTCCCCCAAGGCGTCCGCCTTTTGCAAAGGCGATCCGTTGCAGCCGTCGTTAGTAATGCGTGCGCGCGGCGCGCCGGTCTGGCGCATCCAAATGCGGCGTCGCCCCGTATTCGGCCACGTAAAACGTATCATGTAGCCGCTCGACCCGGTGCAGCGATGTGTTTGCAGTCTGCACGATCATCTTCATGTGGCCGTGGTGGCTTAGGTCCAGCACATGGCGCAACACCATCGCGATCACCCCCGTGGACGTCACCACCAAGCTCCGCCCACCCAGTTGTGCGGCATCCTCTAACGCGGCCGTCACGCGGGCATCAAAGTTGGCGTAGGTTTCGGGGACGTCGTCCAACCCATCGGCCTTCCAATGCGAAAACACCTCATCCACATGCGTGATAAACCCGCCCGTGTCGCCCGGATGGGGCGCGCCTGTTTTCCGCTCTAGGGCTTCGGACAGGGCGAAATAGCTCAGCTCATTCCAGCGCGCATCGACTTGGGGGTTGTCGAACCCGATGCCCGCAGCCGTTTCACGATGCCGCCGCATGTCGCCACAAATCACGTTGTCAAAATGCCCGTTGGTGGCGGACAAATGCTCTCCCAACCAACGCGCCTGCTGATGACCGAGATCCGACAACCTGTCGTAGCTCAGCTCATCTTTTGCCGCCGAATTCGCCTGACCGTGGCGCACCAACACGATTTCTGCCATCTTTTTCTGCCCTCTTTTGGCTCCCTTAGGGTCATGCCGTTTCTTATCGGAAAAGCCAATGGCCGATAGCTGCCACACAGGGCGTAAACGGACGATGGCGCGTCGCGGATGTCCTTTTGTGGAAGTGAAAAAATGGGCTAGGGTTTCACGGAATGCGACCGGGAGAGCGCTAGACATGACCGACACCATCCGTTTCACGCTTGACGGCGAACAGATCGAGGCACCCGCTGGGCTGACGATTTGGGAGGTCGCGAATGGCCGCGGCCTCGTGATACCGCACCTGTGCCACAAGCCCGCGCCAGGCTACCGCCCCGACGGAAACTGCCGCGCCTGCATGGTCGAGATTGAAGGCGAGCGGACCTTGGCCGCATCCTGCATCCGCGAACCGGCTGAGGGGATGGTGGTGAATACTGCCTCAGCACGTCCGGTGGCGGCACGCAAAATGGTCATGGAAATGCTTGTGGCCGACCAGCCCGAGCGCGATGTGGCCCATGATAAGTCAAGCCACCTGTGGGACATGGCCGAGGCGAATGGCGTCACCACCAGCCGCCTGCCGACCCTAGAGGCCGAGCGTATCCCCCTGCTCGATGACACCCACGTTGCGATGTCCGTCAACTTGGACGCCTGTATCCAATGTGGCTTGTGCGTGCGCGCCTGCCGCGAGGTGCAGGTCAATGACGTGATCGGCATGGCCGGTCGCGGGCACGACAGCTATCCAACGTTCGATTTCGCCGACCCTATGGGCGAAAGCTCCTGCGTGGCGTGCGGTGAATGTGTCCAAGCCTGCCCCACGGGTGCGTTGATGCCCGCCACTGTGGTGGACGCGGAACAGGTCGGCGACAGCAAGGATTATGACGAAGAAGTTAAGAGCGTTTGCCCCTTCTGCGGCGTCGGCTGTCAGGTCTCGCTCAAGGTCAAAGACGGCCGCGTGAAGTTTGTTGAGGGCATCGATGGTCCCGCAAACGAAGGGCGCTTGTGCGTCAAAGGACGGTTTGGGTTTGACTATATCCACCATGATCATCGCCTGACCAAACCACTGATCCGCCGCGATGACGCCCCGGCCAAGGGGCTGAATGTGGACCCCGCCAACTGGAAAACACACTTCCGCGAAGCCACTTGGGAAGAAGCACTCGAGGCCGCAAGTGCGGGCCTCAAGGGACGCGGGCGCGATGTTGCAGGTTTTGGCTCTGCCAAATGCACCAACGAAGAAGCCTATTTGTTCCAGAAGTTTATCCGCCAAGGGTTTGGCCACAACAACGTCGATCACTGCACCCGGCTGTGCCACGCATCATCGGTTGCGGCCTTGTTGGAAAACGTCGGTTCGGGCGCGGTCACGGCGACATTCAATGAAATTGAAAACGCCGATGTGGCCATCGTCATCGGCGCGAACCCGATCGAAAACCACCCCGTTGCAGCGACGTACTTCAAGCAGTTCACCAAGCGCGGCGGCAAGCTGATCGTTATGGACCCACGGGGCCAAGCCCTAAAACGGTTCGCGAGCCACATGCTGCAATTCCGCCCCGGAGCGGACGTGTCGATGCTGAACGCGATCATGCACGTGATCGTGGAAGAAAAACTCTACGATCAACAATACATCGACGCCTACACCGAAAACTGGGAGGCAGAGAAATCGCACCTCGCAGGCTTTGCCCCCGAAGCGATGGAGGCGATCTGCGGGATCGACGCAGAAACCCTACGCGAGGTGGCCCGCACATTCGCAGGCGCCAAAGCCGCGATGATCTTCTGGGGTATGGGCGTCAGTCAGCACATCCACGGCACAGACAACTCTAGGTGCTTGATTTCACTTGCGCTTATGACCGGTCAAGTCGGGCGGCCCGGCTCTGGCCTGCACCCGCTGCGCGGGCAAAACAACGTGCAGGGCGCATCTGATGCGGGCCTTATCCCGATGTTCCTGCCCGACTATCAGACCGTCACCGATGACGGTGTGCGCAGCGCATTTACCGACGTTTGGGGCAGCGGCGATTTTTCGGCTGAAAAGGGCTTGACGGTCACCGAAATTGTGGATGCCATCCACGCCGATCAGATCAAAGCGATGTATATCTTGGGCGAGAACCCCGCCATGTCGGACCCGGATGTGGATCACGCGCGTGCAGCCCTCGCCAAGCTGGATCACCTTGTGGTGCAGGATATTTTCATCACGGAAACAGCGAACTACGCTGATGTGATCCTGCCTGCTTCTGCCTTTGCAGAAAAATCTGGTACTGTCACCAACACCAACCGGCAGGTCCAAATGGGACGGCCCGCCGTCGCACCTCCCGGTGAGGCGCGAGAGGATTGGTGGATCACAACCGAACTTGCGAAACGTTGCGGACTGGACTGGTCTTACACCCATCCAAGCGAGATTTTCGCCGAAATGAAGGGCTTTATGAAGTCCCTCAACAACATCACATGGGATCGGCTTGAGGGCGAAAATGCGGTGACTTACCCCTCCCTTTCGCCCACAGACCCCGGTCAAGCCATTGTTTTCTCAGATGGGTTTCCACGGCCCGAAGGGCGCGCGCGCTTCACACCCGCTGATGTGATCCCACCGGCCGAAGCCCCCGATGCGGATTACCCGATGATCCTGACCACAGGGCGGCAGCTTGAGCATTGGCACACCGGATCAATGACCCGGCGGTCGAGCGTTTTGGACGCGGTTGAGCCGGAGGCGAATGCATCCCTGCACCCCTCAACCCTCAGAAAACTCGGGATAAACCCCGGTGAGATGGTGCAACTGACCACGCGCCGCGGATCGGTCACGATCATGGCGCGGGCGGACCGCGCCGTGGCCCCAGACATGGTGTTCCTGCCCTTTGCATACGTTGAGGCGGCAGCGAACCTGCTGACCAACTCGGCGGTTGATCCATACGGCAAGATCCCCGAGTTCAAGTTCAGCGCCGTGCGAGCCGAAAAACCAGCCGCGATTGCAGCCGAGTAAGTTAACGCGCGCTCTGCCCGTTAACCCATCAAGCAAGGCCAAAATACAAAACGCCGCCCATGTCATCATGGGCGGCGTTTTGCTTTAGTCAATTAAAGAGCGCCCCCTACGAGGCGCCCCATAAGAGCTTACATCAGTTCGCGCACGTCCGTCAGGCGACCCGTAATCGCCGCAGCAGCAGCCATTGCAGGCGACATCAAGTGCGTGCGTCCACCCCGGCCCTGACGACCCTCAAAGTTACGGTTAGAGGTCGCGGCACACCGCTCACCCGGAGCCAGTTGGTCCGGGTTCATCGCCAGACACATCGAACAGCCCGCAAGGCGCCATTCAAAACCGGCCTCTTTGAAGATGTCCGCCAAGCCCTCTTCTTCGGCCTGCGCGCGCACAAGGCCCGACCCCGGCACGACCATCGCGCGAATGCCGTCTTTCTTCTTTTTGCCCTTCAGGATCGCGGCAGCGGCACGCAGATCCTCGATCCGGCCATTGGTGCAAGACCCGATAAAGACCGTATCAATAGCAACTTCAGCCAGAGGCGTGCCCGCAGTCAGCCCCATGTAATCGAGCGAACGTTGCGCTGCATCGACCTTGCCGCCTTTGAAGTCAGATGCGGATGGCACCGCTGCGGTGATCGGCAAAACATCCTCGGGCGAGGTACCCCATGTGACGGTCGGTGCGATGTCTTCGCCCCGGATCGTCAGGACCTTGTCCCATGCCGCATCATCGTCGGAATAGAGCGTTTTCCACCAGTTCATCGCGGCTTCCCACTGGGCGCCTTTCGGGGCGTGGGGGCGGCCTTCGACGTAGGCGTATGTGGTTTCATCTGGTGCGATCAGGCCTGCGCGTGCGCCGCCCTCGATGGCCATGTTACAAATGGTCATACGACCTTCCATGGACAGATCGCGGATCGCCTCACCACAGTATTCAATCACGTAGCCGGTGCCGCCTGCGGTCCCGGTCTCACCGATGATGGTCAGAACGATGTCTTTGGCGGTCACGCCCGGCGCCAGCTTGCCGGTAATCTCAACCTTCATGTTTTTGGATTTTTTCTGGATCAGCGTTTGCGTGGCCAGAACGTGCTCAACCTCGGAGGTGCCGATGCCGTGGGCCAGCGCGCCAAATGCGCCGTGGGTCGCGGTGTGGCTGTCGCCGCACACTACGGTCATGCCGGGCAATGTCCAGCCCTGCTCCGGCCCGACGATGTGCACGATACCCTGACGCACGTCCGACACGGGGTAGTAGTGAATGCCAAAATCCTTGGCGTTCTTGTCGAGCGCAGCCACCTGAATCGCCGAATCCTCGGTCATGTTGGCGGGGTCTTCACGACCAGGGGTCGTCGGCACGTTGTGATCGGGCACCGCGATGGTTTTTTCTGGTGCGCGCACGGTGCGGCCCGTCAGGCGCAGGCCTTCGAACGCCTGCGGCGAGGTCACTTCGTGCACAAGGTGGCGGTCGATATACAGCAAGCTGGTGCCGTCTTCGGCTTCATGCGCGAGATGCGCGTCCCAGATTTTGTCGTAGAGCGTTTTGGGGGACATGATGGGGTCCTCTCCCGTGATGTTGTTGGTGAGCGTCTGTGGTCTGTTCAGGGGTGGGCGGGTCAGCCGAGCCGCGCGCGCACGCTCATGGAGGCGCCGTAAAAGCGTTCACGCAGGCGGGCGCGATCATCCATGAGAATAAAGGTCGTCATGACGCTGAGATACAACCGGATCGCGCCCTTCGCAAGGGACGCGTTTCACACCGCCTTCGCAAGCCTCAGATCCGGCGCGCCGACCTGAGGACCCATGACCCTTGCCGCGGGCACATCTGTGGCGCACTCTGCCCAAATGGCCAATCATGACAGTCCACAAACCGATGCCACCACCCTAGAGGTCGCCAGCGACACGGCGCAGATGATCCTGCGGCAAGCAGAGCTTTTCGCATCGGGGCTTTTGCGCGTCTCAAGCCTGACCCAGATCGTAATCCTTGTGGCGCTGCTGTTGGTTGCGGAAGGCGCGCGCAGGGTGCTGACCCCAAAGCTAGAGGCATGGGTCCGCACCCGCGAGGGAATGCCAAAGTGGCAATTGCGTTGGCTGGTCGTGGTGCGCAACCGGTTGCGAGGGATCGTCTTTGTCCTTCTTGCGTGGGGTGCCTTAGCCATCATGCAAGAGATGTTTCGCTTCCCTTCGCGCTACTACCTGATTGCGATTGCAGCCAATCTAGCCACCGCTTGGCTGATCGTGGCCTTTGCCACACGGCTCATCAAAAACAACGCCTTACGCCGCATTGTGAATTGGGCCGCGTGGATATGGATCACATTGCGCCTTCTGCAACTGGATGACGACACGCAGGTCGTGTTGGACAGTGCCCGCATCGGGATGGGCGATAGCTCCATCAGCTTGTGGCAAATCCTGCAAGGCGCGGCCCTTCTGGCGGTTCTGGTTATGGGCGCGCGTTTCATCACCCGCGCTACCGCCGAGCGGCTGCAAACCAATGAGGACATGTCCCCCTCGATGCGGGTTTTGGCCATCAAGGTCATCCAAGTCGTGTTTTACGGGGCCGCGATCTTTATCGGGTTGGGAACCGTCGGCATCGACCTGACCGGGCTCGCGGTTTTATCCGGGGCGATCGGCGTCGGGCTTGGGTTCGGGTTGCAAAAGGTTGTGTCCAACCTTGTGTCTGGTGTCATCATTCTGTTGGACAAGTCGATCAAACCCGGCGACGTGATTTCCCTTGGGGATACCTTTGGCTGGATCCAAACGCTGGGTGCGCGCTACGCCAGTGTGGTCACCCGCGACGGCAAGGAATACCTGATCCCGAATGAGGACCTGATCACCGGCCAAGTGGTGAACTGGTCCCATTCCAATGAGTTCGTGCGCCTCGATATCCACTTTGGCACCGCTTACAACGACGACCCTCACCTGGTGCGCAAGGTCGCGATCGAGGCCGCGCAAGGCGTGGACCGCGTCCTCAGCCACCGCCCGCCTGTTTGCCATATCGTGGGGTTTGGCGACAGTTCGGTGGACTACATCCTACGGTTTTGGATCAAAGACCCCACCGGCGGGCTGACCAACATTCGAGGCAATGTGTTCTTGGCTTTGTGGGATGCCTTCCGCGAGCATGGCATTTCCATCCCCTTCCCTCAGCGAGAGGTCACGATGCTGCCCGCCGCGCAACATGACGCGGATCAACCACCGGCCTAACATTTGCGGCCCCATCACACGCCGTTCGCAGTAGCCTTAACCCATGGGGGCTGGACATTCCGCCCATCACAGGGCATCAGGCCGCTTCCGCACATCTGCGGATATCATTGTTTTGCGGCTCAACCTTTGGTAGCCTACGGACAGGACGCGCGAGAGGCGCACCATTTTTTGGAGGATCAGACCCTGTCTGCTCAGACCCCGGGCGCCACGACAGCGCCACACGCAACCAGCGACACGGCCGCTTCGGACGCTACGCTTGAACTTATCCTGACATCGCTGGAGGCCGAAAAGGCCGAAGATATCGTGCAGATCGACCTGCGCGGCAAAACCTCGATGGCGGACCACATGGTGGTTTGCTCGGGCCGCTCGACCCGTCAAGTGAGCGCCCTGTCCGAAAAGCTGGCCGAAGTTCTTAAGGTCCAACTGGGCCGGAGCTGCAAAATCGAAGGCAAAGGCGCCGGTGATTGGGTGCTGCTCGACGCAGGTGACGTAATCGTCCACGTGTTCCGCCCCGAAGTGCGCGAGTTCTACCAACTGGAAAAGATGTGGCAAGCGAACCCCTCTGACCCTGCCTCGGCGAACGCCGCGAAGGTCTGATGCGCGTCCACCTATGCGTTGTGGGCAGGCTCCGTAAGGGGCCAGAAAAAGCGTTAATCGACGATTATCTCACCCGGTTTGACCGCACGGGGCGCAGCCTAGGGCTGGGTCCTGCGCGTGTCGTTGAGGTTGAGGATAAACGCGGCGGCGGCATGGCCGCTGAAGCCGAGTTGCTGCGCCGTGCGCTGCCGACTGGCGCCGCACTGTGGTGTCTCGATGAGCGTGGTGAGGTGATGACCTCACCTACTTTCGCTGAGCGGTTAGGCCGCGTGCGCGATCAGGGTCGGGGTGATCTGGCCTTTGTGATCGGCGGTGCGGACGGCATCGATCCAAGCCTCAGGGCGCAAGCGGACATGACCCTCAGCTTTGGTGCGATGGTTTGGCCGCATATGTTGGTCCGGGTCATGCTGGCCGAACAGATGTACCGCGCCGCAAGTATTTTGGCAGGCAGCCCATATCACAGGGTCTAAGCCGCGCCGCTACCGGGACTTGTCCCGCCACGGTCCTTGGTCCAAAAGATGCCTATGACCAAACAAACCACCCCCGCCAAAGCGCCCGTCGTCCTGTGTATTCTGGATGGATGGGGCCTGTCCGACACGCCCGCAACCTCGGCCCCTGATGTGGCGCATACGCCCACGATGGACCGCCTGATGGCGACGTGCCCCAATGCCACGCTCATCACCCATGGCCCTGATGTGGGCCTGCCCCGCGGGCAAATGGGCAACTCAGAGGTTGGGCATATGAATATCGGCGCAGGCCGGGTGGTTGCGATGGATTTGGGCCAGATTGATCTGGCGGTTGAGGATGGCAGCTTTGCCACCGCGCCCTCTCTGACGGCTTGGATCGACAGCCTCAAGGCATCGGGCGGCACTGCGCACCTGATGGGCGTTGTATCTGATGGCGGCGTGCATGGGCACCTGTCCCACATCATCGCCGCCGTTGATGCGATCACCGCAGCCGGAGTGCCCGTGGCCATTCACGCCATCACCGATGGCCGCGATGTGGCCCCGCAATCCGCTGATGGCTTTCTTGGCCAACTTCAATCCGCCCTGCCCTCTGGCGCGCAGATCGCGACAGTCATCGGCCGCTACTGGGCGATGGACCGTGACACCCGCTGGGACCGCGTTGAGCGCGCTTATGACGCGATGGTCTTTGCCAAAGGCGATGCGGCCCCGGATGCAGCCACCGCCGTCGCGCAAAGCTATGCCAAGGAAGAAACGGACGAATTTATCGCACCAACGGTCCTGCCCGGTCACACCGGGATGGCCCAGGGCGACGGGTTCTTTTGCCTCAACTTCCGTGCCGACCGCGCCCGCGAAATCCTCAGCGCGCTGGCCGATCCTACGTTCGACGGGTTCGCGCGGACACAAACGCCGCTGCATATGTTGGGCATGGTCGACTATTCCGAGGCGCACAACGCCTTTATGGCGACGGTCTACCCCAAAAAGCAGGTCGAAAACACGCTGGGCGCATGGGTGGCTCAGGCCGGAAAACGGCAATTCCACCTCGCGGAGACCGAGAAATACCCACACGTCACGTTCTTTTTGAACGGCGGCAAGGAAACACCAGAACCGGGCGAGGATCGGTTCATGCCGAAATCACCGGCTGTCGCGACCTATGACCTACAACCCGAGATGTCCGCCGCCGAAGTGACCGAGCATTTCATCGGCGCAATCAACGCAGGCTACGACCTGATCGTTGTGAACTACGCCAACCCAGATATGGTCGGCCACACCGGGGACCTCGCGGCGGCAGCCAAGGCCTGCGAAGCGGTGGATACCGGGCTTGGTGCGGCCCTCGCGGCGCTAGAAGCCAAAGGCGGCGCGGCGATTATCTGCGCCGACCACGGCAATTGCGAAACCATGGTTGAGCCGACGACAGGCGCGCCACACACCGCCCATACGCTCAATCCGGTTCCGGTGATCATGGTCGGCGGACCCACAGGCGCGACGATGCAGGACGGGCGCTTGGCCGACCTCGCGCCCACAGTGCTGGCCCTGATGGGGCTGCAACCACCGCCCGAAATGACAGGCCGGTGCCTGTTCGGATGACCCTGCGCGCGGTCATCATGGCCGCCACACTGGCGGGCACGTTGGGCGCGCTATCCATCGGGCCTGCCCGCGCACAAACGCTGGAACAAACGGCCCGCGCCGCAGCCGAGCAGTTGATCGCGGCGGGTGATCTGCTTGCGGATGCCAACCGCGCCTCGGACCGGATCGCGGCCCTTACCCGGACCGTTCGCGCGTATGAGGACGGGCTGTCCGCGCTGCGTGATGGCCTGCGGCAGGTCAATGCCCGCGAACGGGTGCTAACGGCTGAGTTTGAGGACCGCCGCGCCGAGGTCGCCCAACTTTTGGGTGTGCTCGCACGGATTGGGCATACGCCCGCGCCCCTTTTGAACCTGCATCCATCGGGGCCTGTTGGCACGGCCCAAGCGGGGCAAATGGTGGCCGCGATCACCCCCGCCCTACAGGCAAAGGTCGACACGCTCAGCACGGATTTGGCTGACCTTGCGCTTTTGCGGGACCTGCAAAACCATGCCCGCACAACGCTTGAGACTGGGCTGGCCGAGGTGCAGACCGCCCGCACCGAACTGGCCACTGCCCTGTCCAACCGCACAGACAGGCCCCAACGATTTGTGCAGGACGCGGACGCCATGGCGACCCTTGTGCAAAACGCCGATACATTGTCCGGCTTTGCCGATGGGCTGAGCACACTGTCTAGTGCAGGCATGACGCCCGTGCCCGAGGCCGCAACCACGGCCCTGCCCCTGCCCGTCACCGGCCAAGTGCTACGCACCTTTGGCGAAGCAGATGCCGCCGGGATTGTCCGCAACGGCTGGCTTATCGCCACAACGCCCGGCGCTTTGGTCACATCTCCGTTAGACGCGACCATTCGCTATGCTGGGCCTTTGTTGGACCAGGGGCAAGTGATCATCCTTGAGCCCAGCCCCAACGAATTGATCGTTCTCGCTGGAATGTCAGAGACTTACGGCACATCCGGAACGATCCTGAGCCAAGGCGCACCCGTCGGCGTGATGGGCGGCACCTTGCCACGCGCGCAGGATTTTCTGCGCGAGGTGGGACAAGGTGGTGGCGCAGGCCGCTCCGAGACGCTTTATATAGAGGTAAGAGACCGGAACACACCGGTGGACCCCGCGGATTGGTTTGCCCAATAGGCCCGCCGCTTGATGCATAAAAGAGAGATCATATGAAAAAGATGCTCATGGCCGCCGCAGTCGGCACGATTACCGGGATTGGCGCGACAACCTACATCGCTGGCCCTTTGCTTGCCGAAGAAGCTGGCGATCGGGCGAGTGTGTATGAACAGCTCGACCTGTTCGGCATTATTTTTGAGCGTATCCGCACCCAATACGTCGAGGAGGTCGATGAGGGTGAACTGATTGAAGCCGCTATCAACGGGATGCTGACCTCGCTTGATCCGCATTCCAGCTACCTGCCGCCGCAGGCCTTTACGGCCATGCAGGTGGACAACCGGGGTGAATTCGGCGGCCTTGGCATTGAGGTCCAACAGGAAAGCGGCTTTGTGAAGGTCGTCACGCCGATGGACGGCAGCCCTGCGCTAGAAGCGGGCATCGAGGCGGGCGATTTTATCACCGCAGTAGATGGCGAAAGCCTACTTGGCCTGACGCTTGGCGAAGCGGTTGAGTTGATGAAGGGCCCGGTGGGCACCGATGTTGAGCTGACCGTGCGCCGCGAAGGCGTAGAGGAGCCGCTGGAGATTGGCGTCACCCGTGGCAACATCAAGCTGACCGCCGCACGCGTGCGCACCGAAGGCGACAGCGTTGTGGTGCGGGTCTCGACCTTTAACGAACAGACCCTGCCCAACGTGCGCGACGGCATGGAGCGTGAAATCGAAGCCGCGGGCGGCTTGGACAACATCAACGGTGTCGTGTTGGATTTGCGCAACAACCCCGGTGGTCTGCTAACGGCAGGCGTCGAACTGGCCGATATCTTCCTTGAGCAGGGTGAAATCGTCTCGACCCGGGGGCGTAATCCCCGTGACGGCGACCGGTTCAACGCGCGCCCCGGTGATACGATCAACGGCCTACCGCTTGTCGTATTGATCAACGGTGGCTCTGCTTCCGCATCCGAGATCGTGGCAGGTGCGTTGCAGGACCACCGTCGCGCTGTGGTTGTGGGCACCAAAAGCTTTGGCAAAGGGTCGGTGCAGTCGATCATGCCTGTGCAGGGTGACGGGGCGATGCGCCTGACGACCTCGCGCTACTACACGCCTTCGGGTCGCTCGATCCAAGCCTTGGGCGTATCCCCCGATATCGTCGTGCAGCAACCACCACGCGTGCAGCAGACCGAAGAAGAGGCCGATGATCGCCCTCGCCGCTCTGAGGCCGGTCTACGTGGGTCTATCTCAAACGACAGCCTGAGCGAAGATCAGCAACAGCAAATCCTGCAAGAGCAGGAAGCCGCTGAGCAGGCTGCGCAACTGCGCACCGACGATTACCAACTGGCGTATGCCGTTGATATCCTCAAAGGCCTCAGCGCCATCGACATGGCGGCGCAATAAACCGATGATCACATTAGAAGACGCAGCCAAGCTGCCGTACAGGCCCAACGTGGGCCTGTGCCTTCTCAACTCCGATGGGCTGATCTGGGCGGGTGAGCGGATTGACACCCCCGGCGCGTGGCAGATGCCGCAGGGCGGCGTGGACGCAGGCGAGGACCTGCGCACCGCTGGCCTGCGCGAGCTGGAGGAAGAGACCGGCCTGCGCGCCGATCAGGTCGACGTGTTGGGCCAAACTGCGACACCCCTGCGCTACGACCTGCCACTTGATCTATTGCCCAAGCTTTGGAAGGGGCGGTTTCGCGGCCAAGAGCAGACATGGTTTCGCATGCGGATGCTCGCGCCCGACACGGCCATCGTGATCGAAACCGAGCACCCAGAATTCCTGCGCTGGCAGTGGATGCGCGGGCCTGACCTCCTGGATGCCATCGTTCCGTTCAAGCGCGACATTTACCGCGATGTCTTGCGGGAATTCGCGCTGCTGTAGCGACGATATACCCCCTTGGCCTGCGCATCTCTGAGCGCGCAGGTTGTGGGCTATGCTCCGTGTCGCTTTCATTACCCTGATACTCGCGTCTTCGGCGCAGGCGCAGTCCTGCCGGGAGGCCCCCACCCTATCGGACAGTTTTCGCTTCGCCGCAGGCTCGGACCGGGCCTATGTGCTTGCGGCAGGCATTGTGGACCGGCTGGGTGGACAGCAAAGCACCGCACGCACGGATCTGCGCGGTGTGCCGCAATCCTTTGAGGCCAAGGCCCGATTTTCAGGCGTTCGCGCGGGTGCAGGCGGGCTGAACCAACGCTTCAATGAAATCATCACTGTTGAAGTGAGTTGCGCAGGACTGCGATGCGGGGCCGTGCCCCAAGGCGGGTTCATCGCGTTTCTGGAGCGGCGGGGCGACACCCACGTGTTGCGGTCCGGTCCCTGCCCCGATTACGCACTCCACCGTGATAGCCCAGCCGCGCGCGCCGAAGTGCGCGCATGCCTTGCTGGGCGATGCCCGCGTTAAAGCAGCCCGAGCGATTTGGTCCGTTGGCCGGCGCGGTTCATCGCCTCGACCAATGCCTCACTGATCCCCGGCTCTGACAGGGCATGGCCTGCGTTGGGGATCATGTGCAGTGTGCTCCCCGACCATGCATCCGACAAAGCCTGCGCCGAATAGGGCGGGCAGATCATATCATACCGGCCCTGCACGATCACACCGGGGGTGCCTGCAATCCGGCCAAGGTTGTTCAAGATCCAACCGTCGGATTCGAGCCAGCCTTTGTTCACGAAATAATGGTTTTCAAGCCGGGAAAACGCCCGTGCGTATTCTGCGGGGCTGTCCCCACCGTGGCCTTGGCTCGCCATCGAGGCCAGCGCATTTTCCCACGCGGCCCAAGCCCGCGCATAGCGGGTTTCCTGCATCAGATCACCGGAGAATAGCCGGGAATGATAGGCCGCAATCAGGTCGTCCCGCTCTTCCTCAGGGATGAGGCCGACAAACCGCGCCCATTGCTCGGGCCAGAATTGCCCCGCGCCGCCGCCGTAAAACCAATCCAACTCTCGCTGCATCATCAAGAAAACACCACGCACCGCGAGATAACCGACGCGCTCGGGGTGCGTGATCGCGTAGATCAACGCCAGCGTCGCCCCCCATGAGCCGCCGAAAACCGCCCAACGGTCGATGCCTAGCGTGTTTCGAATGGCCTCGATATCGCGCACGAGATGCCAAGTCGTGTTGTCCTTGACCACTGCATGGGGGCGCGAGCGGCCACATCCACGCTGATCAAACAGAATGATCCGCCACACATTGGGGTCGAAATAGCGCCGCATAGATGGGCTACAGCCGCCACCGGGGCCACCATGCAGCACAATCACCGGCGCGCCTTCAGGGTTGCCACACTGCTCTACATAGATGCGGTGCCCCTCGCCTACCTCTAGCATTCGCTGGTCCCAGGGGTCCAACGGCGGGTACAGGTATGCGCCTGCGCGCTTTTGACTCGGGTATCTGTCCATGGGTGCTCTATATAGCCCTTTGGAAACCTTGCACCACACAAACCCTACCGAAGAGTTGCCCCCATGACCACAACAGTTGACGCCGCCGAGATCGCAAAATTCGAAGCCATGGCCGCCGAGTGGTGGGACACCAATGGCAAGTTCAAGCCGCTGCACATGCTGAACCCCTGCCGGTTGGACTACATCACCCAGCAGATCGCGATGGAATTTGACCGTGACTTGACCCAACCAGAGCCGTTTAAGGGCCTGCGCCTGCTGGATATTGGCTGTGGAGGCGGCCTTTTGGCTGAGCCAATGACGCGGTTGGGTGCAACCGTAGTGGGTGTTGATGCCGCCGAACGGAACATCCCGGTGGCACAGCTACACGCAGAGCAATCCGGCCTCGAAATCGATTACCGCTGCACCACGGCCGAAGATTTGGCCGCCAGTGATGAGCCCCGGTTTGACGTTGTTCTGAACATGGAGGTCGTCGAACATGTGGCCGATCCCCTCGCCTATCTGACGGCCTGCCAGCAGTTGATGAAATCGGGCGGGCTGATGATCTGCTCCACCCTGAATCGGAACCCCAAAAGCTTTGTCATGGGGATCATCGGCGCCGAATATGTGATGCGCTGGCTGCCCAAAGGTACCCACGACTGGCGCAAGTTCATCACCCCTGACGAACTGTTTCAACTCATTGAACAATCCGGCCTCACACCCGTTGATCGCAAGGGATTTCAGTTCAACCCGGTAACGTGGAAGTGGCGAATCTCCGCGAAGGATCTTTCGGTCAATTATGTGACCGCGAGTATCAAAAGATAACAAAACGTTAACGTCACGAAGCGTGATGTGCTTAACGACTGCGCAACTTTGCCCTATAAGTGCCTTGTTTTCACTCAAATTTGTCCATTTTTAAGGGTTATGGTCGTTTTTGCACGAAAACGTTGAAGATTTTAAACACCTCAGGTAATGTATCTTAAGATTAGTTACTGATGAGGAAATCATGTTTAAAACTTTAAAAACCACTTTAGTTGCTGCGGGGATGTTGGCTGCCTCTGCGTCACTGGCATTCGCCGTGACGATCACGCAATCCAATGTCATTCCCAATACACCCGTTGCAAACCCGCTTGCGGACTCTTTCGGCCTAATCGCATCAGCACCCGCTGGAGCGACAGCGTTTATTGCGGAAAATGTCGTTGGGAATGTTACAGCCAAGCCTAACCAAAGGTTGAGCCCTTGGACAGGTACGCTGAATGTAGATGACCCAGCTTCTGTGTTCACTGCGGTGTCGCGCAATACTGAGGCGACATACACGCTTACTGGCAATGCTATGGGGGTCATTTCGTTTATCTGGGGTTCGCCGGATACTTACAACGACCTTGAGATTAAGCTCGCAGGTGGCGGCGGCACCGTCACAATCAACGGTGCAGATCCTGCGCTGCAGCCGATCTTCCCTTCGCCCGGTCTCGGACGTGGTGCGGTTTTGGTTACTGTGACCGATACGGTTGGCGCTGGCTTCGAATCCATCACGTTTAGGTCGACTGGTCTGCCCGCGTTTGAATTCGCGAACCTGACAATGGCTGCTGTTCCGCTGCCAGCATCCCTGCCCCTGCTGTTTGCAGGCCTGGGTGGCATCGCCTTTATGCGGAGCCGTCGCAAGAAGTCCTGATTTCAGGTTCCTCTAAAAATTATTTATGACATGCATTTTAAAGAAAGGGCGCTCCTCGGGGCGCCCTTTTTACGCTGCGGGCACGGATGGGATCACTCGTCCCTAGCCAGCCGATTGCGCATCTCCCGCAGAACCGGCACGGTCGCACGCGCCTTTTGGCGCCCGATGCTTTCGACCAAATCCACAATCAACGGCAGAAGGGCCGCCACAGCGGCATCCCGAGCCTTAATCCCAGCGGGGCTGATCGCGATCATCTTGCGCCGGGCATCATCCCAGTCTGGGCGAATGTGCACATGACCGGCCCATTCCAACTTTCCCAACGTATTTGTCATCGCCCCACGGGTGACATTAAATGTCTGAGCCAGTTGCGCAGGGGACCGCTCCTCTTGGATGTGCGCAAGGTGGTTGAGCACGGCAAAATGGCTCAACTCCATCCCCTTGGGCAGCACTTTTGACAGCCGGCTGCGCAGCAGTTGGTCTGCTGTGAGCATCTCCGAAAAGAGCGATACGGCGAGGTCTTCGGTGTCGGTCGTCATTCTTTTTGCTGCATTAGGGCCCGGTAAAGGGCGCATCCTTTGTAATCGAGGGCACGCGTGCGCGCGCCGCGGCCGCCTCTTCGGGTGCGATGTCGCATAGATATACACCGCATGCCTCACCCGCATCCAGCGCCACGTCGCCCCATGGCGTGACGACAAGTGAATGACCATAGGTCGCCCGCGCGCGACCGCGCGTCGTCGGGTGCGTGCCGGTTTGCGCAGGCGCAATCACGAAACAGCCCGTTTCAATGGCGCGCGCCCGCAAGAGAGCATGCCAATGCGCCGCCCCCGTGACGGGCGAGAACGCAGACGGCACAGTCAAGAACGTCGCCCCCGCCTGCGCCAGCCCCCGATACAAATGCGCAAACCGCACGTCGTAGCAGATTGTCATGCCCACAGCGCCCCAGGGGGTTTGCGCCAGCACAGCCCTGTCACCCGGGCGATAGCCTTCGCTTTCGCGGTAGGTTTCGGTCGCGGACACGTCCACGTCGAACATATGGATCTTGTCGTAGCGGGCCGTAATTTCACCAAAAGGATCAATCAGATACGACCGGTTGGCAAAGCGCCCATCAGGGTCGTTTGTCTTGATCGCGAGTGATCCGATCAGCAGCCAAATCCCATGATCCGCCGCCGCTTTTTGCAGAGCAGGCAGGGTGGTGTCATGCTCCTCCAACTCTAGCACCTCAACCTGACGGGTACGGCTGGCGGACACACAATTGGTGACCTCTGGGGTCAGCACCCATTCGGCGCCCTGATCAACTGCCCGCTCAATATCAGCCAGCGTGGCCGCAAGGTTGTCGACGGGCGTATCGCTCGCGGTGGGTTGGATCAGGCCCAGCCTCATCGGGCTTCGCTACCCGGCCAGTAGCGCGTCCAGCTTCCCGGCGCGGTCCAAGGCATAAAGATCGTCGCATCCGCCCACATGGATGTCGCCGACGAAAATCTGCGGAACGGTGTGACCACCATGGGCCCGCGACATCATTTCTTGACGTTTTTCAGGGGTGCGCGAGACGTCGAACTCAACAAAATTCACTGACTTGGAGGACAACAGCCGCTTGGCAGCATGGCAAAAACCACATGTGGGGGAGGTATAGATTTCGACGGGTTGCATGTGCACTCCTCTCGCAGGGGCGTTGGGTTACACAGTCCTAAAGCATGGCCGCACCCAAAGGTCCAGCCGGGAGGCCGCAACGGCCATCAGGCCTGAGGTGCCGCGCGCGCCAAAACCAAGATATCAACATGGGCCGCACCGGCTTGCAGTATCGCACGGGCACAGGCACGCAACGTGGCCCCAGAGGTCAGAACATCATCTACCAAAATCACATGACGGCCCAGAACAGCTTGCGGCTGGGCAACGACGATCGCGGCATCCAGCTCCCGCGCGCGGGCATCTGCATTTAAACCACCCAGTGAGCGTGTTCGCTTCGGTCGATGCAGCGCGCCCACCGCTGCCTGAGCACCCGACTGTTTCGCCAAAGCCTGCGCCAAAAGAGCCGATTGGTTATAGCTTCGCTTGGCCAACCGGGTCCAATGCAACGGGACCGGTACAAAGACGCTTTCTGTAGTGATTATGTCTTGGGCAGCACGGTGCATCATGCCCGCCGCACCCGGCGCAATATCGGTCCTGTCGGAGTGCTTGAGCGCCAAGACCAAATGCCGCCCCCGCCCTGAATAGCGCATCACCGCGCGCGCATGTCGCCATGGGGGCGGCGTGGACAAGCACCTGTCGCATTGTACAGCGATATCCGCCTCCAAGCCCGGCAGAGGGGCGGCACAACTGTCGCACAGAACACCCGTCAGAAACTCTGTCTCGCGCCAACATTCCGGGCATAAACCACCCGCCTCTGCCACCCACGCCTCACACAGAAGGCATTGCGGCGGGAAAAGCGCACGGATGACGGTTTGCAAACCCAAAGGTTTCTCCTATCTACGCTGGTTATGATGACCCAAACGCCCCGACTAACCGATGAAACCGCACTGGCCCATGCCCGTGCGCGCGCCGCCCGGCACGGTGATGTCGGCGCGTGGTTTCTGCACCACGACGCCATTGATGAGATCAAAGAAAGACTCATCGACGTTAATAGAACGTTTACAGAGCCTGCGATTGTGACCGGTGCCCCGCAAATTTGGGGCCCAGCCTTTCCTGATGCCCGTATTGTGCCCGACACTGACCTGCTGGATCTGACGCCCGGCGCGCATGATCTGGTCATCCACGCGATGGCCCTGCACTGGGCCAATGACCCCGTCGGGCAGTTGGTGCAGGCGCGCCGGGCCCTCAAACCTGATGGGCTGTTGTTATGCGTAGCCTTTGGCGGGCAAACCTTGCGCGAACTGCGCGCCGCCATGTCTGAGGCCGAAGCCGCCGAAATGGGCGGGCTATCGCCACGTGTCGCACCGATGGGTGATATTCGGGATCTGGGCGCGCTTTTGGGGCGTGCAGGGCTGGCCCTGCCTGTGGCTGATGTGCTCACACGCGCCGTAACCTACCGCGATCTGACCCACCTGATCGGTGACCTGCGCGCCATGGGCGAGACCAACGCGCTGGCCGATCGACACAAAACACCGCCCAAACGTGGCCTTTTCCCACGAGCGGCCCATATTTATAGCCAAGCCTTTCCCGCAGAGGGCGGTCGCATCCAGGCGACCTTTGAGCTGGCCTTTCTAACCGGCTGGGCACCCTCTGCCGATCAACCCAAACCGCTGCGCCCCGGCTCGGCAACCGCCCGCCTTGCTGACGCGCTTGGCACCGTCGAGTATACTGAGACAATCTACCCCCCACCGGAGACGACATGAAAGACGCGATGCATTCCCCAAGCAACACCCTGCCCGACTTCAAGCCCGACGGCTCGCTGACCCATGCCGATGCGGATCACCCAAAGGTGAAGTTTGGCAAAGTCGGTGTGCTGCTGGCCAATCTGGGCACGCCGGATCACTATACATACTGGCCCATGCGCCGCTATCTGGGTGAGTTCCTGAGCGACCGCCGCGTCATCGATTATTCCCCTTGGCTCTGGCAGCCGCTGTTGCAACTCGTGATCTTGACCAAGCGGCCCTTTAGCTCTGGTGCGGCGTACAAATCCATCTGGAACGAGGACAAAGGCGAGAGCCCCTTGGCCACAATCACCAAAGCGCAAACCGCGAAAATGGCGCAGCGTATGGCCGAAAGCTTTGGCGACCGCGTGGTGGTGGATTATTGCATGCGCTACGGCAACCCATCGACCAAATCCAAGGTCGAGCAGATGCTGGCCGCTGGCTGTGATAAGATCTTGTTTTTCCCGCTTTATCCGCAATACGCAGGCGCCACGAGCGCCACGGCAAACGACCAGTTTTTCCGCGCTTTGATGGCCCCCAAGTGGCAACCAGCCGTGCGCACAGTCTCTGCGTATTCGAGCGACCCGCGCTATATCGAAGCCCTCGCGCAATCCGTGGAACGCGCCTACGCCAACATCGAAGACCGACCTGACATCTTGGTCTGCTCATATCACGGCGTGCCAAAACGGTACCTGATGGAGGGTGACCCCTACCACTGCCAGTGCCAGAAAACGACGCGTCTGCTGCGCGAAAGGTTGGGTTGGGACAAAAGCGAGATTATGACGACCTTCCAGTCGAAATTCGGTCCTGAAGAATGGCTGAAGCCCTACACGGTAAAAGAGGTCGCGCGCCTTGCGGAAGAGGACGGCAAGAAGAAGATCGCCGTCATCGCGCCCGCATTCTCAGCCGACTGCATCGAGACACTGGAAGAGATCAACGAGGAGATCAAAGAGAGCTTTGAAGAGGCCGGTGGTGAGCAATTCACCTACATCCCATGCCTGAACGATGACGATGTCCACATGGATGCTCTCGCGGACATCGTACGCGATAACCTTGGTGGCTGGGTCTAAATCCCGATCGGCTGACTACGATACGTGGTCAGCCAGCCCCCACTGGGCGCCCCGTGAATATCCGAGAACCGACCCGGACCTGCATCAGTTTGTTGGGAAGCAGCTTCACGAAGATGCCCTGCACGGATACGGTCGATCCAATCATTATGGTTTTGATCATTGTGCAGGCTCCTCCTCAACCTCACAAACGTTATAGTGCCCACAAGTTAAGCATCTATTAATTTAAGTTCCGACCGCTCGCCTTTTGCGCGTATTTTTGCCGATTTAGACGCATCTGCGCATAGTTCAGAGGCACATATAGTATGCGGGCCGGGCACTATCGCCTTATTTTGAGGCACCCGCTGCAGTATTAGGCATACACATTTACCCAATCCTAAATCGATTCAGGTCAGTTAAATGTCTATGAATTTTGACGCTTAAGCCTAAAGCCAATCCCGCAGGATCGGGATGAGCGGCACATCAGCCGCTGGCATTGGATAATCCTTTAGTGCGTTGGGCCGCACCCATTTCAGCGCCTGACCTTCACGGGATTGAGGCTGCCCCTCCCACTTGCGACAGGCAAACAGAGGCATCAAGAGGTGAAAATCCTCATAAGTATGACTGGCAAACGTTAACGGCGCCAAGCAGGACGACCACGTGTTGATGCCCAGTTCTTCCTCTAGTTCCCGCACCAATGCGGCTTCGGGCGTCTCACCGGGCTCAACCTTGCCCCCTGGAAATTCCCACAGACCCGCCATGCTTTTGCCTTCGGGGCGTTGCCCCAACAAAACCCGCCCGTCGACATCAATCAACGCGACGGCCGAAACCAAAACGACCTTCATACTATTCCCCTAAACCCGGATCAGGACCGGTAGTCTGCATTGATCTCGACGTAGCGATACGTCAGATCACAGGTCCACATTGTATCGCGCGCAGCCCCCACGCCGAGATCGACGGCGACGATGATCTGGTCGTTTTTCATATAGGCGGCGCCCGCTTCCTCGGTGTAATCGGGGCTGACCCAGCCCTTTTCCGCGACCAAGATATCCCCGAACCGGATTGTAAGCGTGTCGCGGTCCGCAACCGCGCCCGACTTGCCCACGGCCATCACGATGCGCCCCCAATTGGGGTCTTCGCCAGCGATAGCGGTCTTCACAAGGGGTGAGTTCGCGATCGCAGAGGCCACTTTGCGGGCATCCGTTTCGCTTGCCGCACCGGTGACTTGGACCTCAACCAGCTTGGTCGCGCCCTCACCGTCGCGCACCACCTGCAAGGCAAGGTCATGCATAACGGCGTGCAAAGCAGACTCAAACGCGGCGGCTTCAGGTGTTGCAAGGTCGTCGATCATCGTATGTTCAGCCACACCAGTTGCAGCGAGCATCAAGCTATCGGAGGTAGAGGTGTCGCTATCAACCGTAATCGCATTGAACGTCCGGTCCGTGAGGCGCACCAACATAGCCTGCAAGGTGGGCTGTGCAATCGCAGCATCGGTGAAGATATAGACCAACATCGTGGCCATATCCGGCGCAATCATGCCTGAGCCTTTGGCGATGCCCACGACCTGCACGGGCGTGCCCGCAATGTCGGCCGTCGCCTTAGCACCTTTGGCAAAAGTATCGGTCGTCATGATTGCAGCGGCGGCTTGGGCCACACCATCCGGATGCAGCGCATCGACCAATTCCGTGACCTTTGCGGTAATCCGATCATGGGGCAAACGCTGCCCAATCACCCCGGTTGAGGCCGTAAAGACCCGGTCCACAGGCAATGCCAAGCCTTGCGCCACAGCGTCACAAATCGCCGCGACTGATGCATCGCCCGCCGCCCCTGTGAACGCATTGGAGTTGCCGGAATTCACGATGATTGCGGCCCCTGCGTCAGGCGCGCTACCGATCTTGGCCTGACAATCCAGCACGTTCGCCGAGCGTGTGGCGGAACGCGTGAACACGCCAGCAACCGCTGTCCCCGGCGCCAATTCCGCCAGCATCACATCCGTGCGACCCGCGTATTTGACACCCGCCGCAGCCGTGGCAAAGCGCACACCGGGCACAACAGGCAATTCCGGAAATACTGCAGGCGCCAAGGGGGAGACCAACGGCCCCTTTGGTGCCTCTAACGCGCGACGAAGGCGTTTAACTTCGGCCTTCAGCGCCTTGATTTTTTGCTTTTTCTTTGACATCTCAGGACGCTCAACCGTTTTCATGGGCCTTAGTCGGCGATCAGATCGCTATTGCGGACAAGGGCGGGATCAATTTCCACTTCGGCGCGCACGACCGTCGACGCAGCCAGCGCGCCCTCAACGGCGGCCGTTACACGCGCTTCCCTTACAGACTCGGCCAGAGCATCCCGAACCTCATCAAAGGTCGGGCCTCCAACTTCCCGCTGGTCGTTCAATATCAGAACATGCCAGCCGAACTGGGTCTCAACAGGCGCGGACACCTCGCCTACCTCAAGTGCCAACACCGCGGCTTCAAAGGGGGGCACCATCTGGCCCAAACCAAACCAGCCCAAGTTGCCGCCGTTGGGCCCCGACGGACCAGTCGAGAAGGTTTTCGCCAGTTCCACGAAATCCGCACCCTCAGCCAATTGGCTCACCAACGAGGCAGCCTCCGCTTCGGTTCCGACCAGAATATGAGAGGCGTTGAACTCTGGCGTGGGCTCCGCGTTACCGAATTGCGCTTCATATTGGGCACGCAGGTCGGGCTCGCTCACTTCGCCGCTGCCGGCCCGGTCCACCACGAAATTCGCGATAAGCGCGGTTTCCTGCGCCTCTAGCGACAGACGCAACGCCCGGCTCATATCGTCGCGCACGCCCGATGCCAGTGCCTCCTGACGGATCAATTGCTCCAACAACCCGTTATAAAGCTGCGCATCGGGCAACTGCTGAAACTGGGCAGGCAGATTATCGGCAACCGCAATAATATGGCCAAGGGTGATGTCCTTGCCGTTCACCGTCACAAGAACTGTGTCGGCATCCTGCGCCACGGCGGGCATAGTAAGACAGGCGATCATGGCGGCAGAGGCGAGAAGATGTTTCATGAAGATCCTTTGAGGTTTGGAACCGCGCGGTGCGCCGGTGATAGTGTCAATCCTGCGCACATGTCGGGTTCGTCACGTTGACAGCCCATAGACAGCCGCTTATGTGCCGATAGACGAAGTCAGTCCGCCCTTATCAACAGCGCTCATGTCATTGATACTGGTCACGCGCGACAGGGACAAGCGGACTGTCACCAAACTTTTCGCACGCATGCGATTGCGTGCAACTTACGATTGGGGATGCGACGCTGATGTTGGGGATGGGAACTATTGCCAAAAAGGTTTTTGGCACGCCGAACGATCGCAAAGTAAAAGCAACCCGCAAGATTGTCGCTCAAATCAATGCGCTGGAGCCTGAATTTCAGGCCCTGTCAGACGAAGAAATCATCGCACGCACACGCACATTGCAAGAGCGGGCCCAGAACGGCGAAAGCCTGGATGCGCTACTGCCCGAAGCTTTTGCCAACTGCCGTGAAGGTGCGCGACGCGCGCTTGGCCTGCGCGCCTTTGACGTGCAGTTATTGGGCGGGATTTTCCTGCACGAAGGCAACATCGCCGAAATGAAAACCGGTGAGGGCAAGACCCTCATGTCCACTCTGCCCGCATACCTCAATGCGCTTGCGGGCAAGGGCGTCCACGTCGTGACCGTTAACGATTATCTCGCGAAACGTGACGCCGAATGGATGGGCAAGGTGTTCGCGCAATTGGGCATGACCACCGGCGTCGTTTACCCTCAGCAGCCCGAGGCCGAAAAGCAAGCGGCCTACGCGGCGGACATCACATACGCGACCAACAACGAGTTGGGTTTTGACTACCTGCGCGACAACATGCGCGCCAATAAATCCGACATGGCGCAGCGCGGGCATTTCTTTGCCATCGTGGATGAAGTCGACTCGATCCTGATCGATGAGGCGCGGACACCGCTGGTGATCTCGGGTCCCTCTGAGGATCGTTCTGACCTGTACATCAAGGTAAACGAACTGATCCCGCAGGTCCGCGAAGAGCATTACACGCTCGACGAAAAGACCCGGAACGTGACCTTTACTGACGAAGGCAACGAGTTCCTTGAGGAGATCCTTCACGAAGCTGGTCTGCTGGATGCGGAGCAGTCCCTGTACGATCCCGAAAGCGTCACACTGGTGCATCACGTCAATCAGGGTCTGCGCGCACACAAGCTGTTCTTGAAAGACACACAATATATCGTGCGCAACAATGAGGTCGTTTTGATCGACGAGTTCACGGGCCGCATGATGGCCGGGCGACGTTTGGGCGACGGTCTACACCAAGCGATTGAGGCAAAAGAAGGCTGCCAAATTCAGCCCGAAAACGTGACACTCGCCTCGGTGACGTTCCAGAACTATTTCCGCCTGTACAACACGCTGTCCGGCATGACCGGGACAGCGGCGACCGAGGCCGAAGAATTTGCATCCATCTACGGATTGGGCGTGGTCGAAGTGCCCACCAACAAGCCCATCGCGCGTGTGGACGAGCACGATCAAATCTATCGCACCGCACAAGAAAAATTCGGCGCCGTGGTAATTTCGATCAAGGAAGCGAACGCCAAGGGCCAGCCCGTTCTGGTCGGCACCACTTCGATCGAAAAATCAGAAATGCTGAGCCAGTTGCTGACGAAAGAGGGCATCGCGCACAACGTTTTGAACGCCCGCCAACACGAGCAAGAAGCCCAAATCGTAGCGGACGCGGGCAAACTGGGTCAGGTCACTATTGCCACCAACATGGCGGGCCGTGGCACCGACATCCAACTGGGTGGCAACGTTGAAATGCGCGTTTTGCAAGCCATGGCTGACACCCCCGACGCCGATCCTGCGGAAACCCGTGCCCGGATCGAAGCCGAGGTCGCTGAGGAAAAACAAAAGGTTCTGGATGCGGGCGGGCTATTTGTGCTTGCCACGGAGCGCCATGAAAGCCGCCGGATTGATAACCAGCTGCGCGGCCGTTCGGGCCGTCAGGGTGACCCCGGTCGGTCCAGCTTTTTCCTCTCGCTTGATGATGACCTGATGCGGATTTTCGGCTCGGAGAGGCTGGAAAAAGTGCTTTCGACGCTTGGGATGAAAGAGGGTGAGGCCATCGTGCACCCTTGGGTCAACAAGTCGCTTGAAAAGGCACAAGCCAAGGTCGAAGGCCGCAACTTTGATATCCGCAAACAGTTGTTGAAGTTCGACGATGTGATGAATGACCAGCGTAAAGCGGTGTTTGAGCAGCGTCTTGAGATCATGGAAGCCGAGGATATCTCGGAGGTGGCGCGCGACATGCGTCATGAGGTGATCGACGACCTGATTGACCTTCATATGCCCCCTCGCAGCTACTCGGAGCAGTGGGATACCGAGGCTCTGAACGCTGATATCACGGCACATCTGAACATCGACATGCCGGTCAAAGACTGGGCCGAAGAAGACGGCGTGGACCAAGATGTCATGCGTGAGCGGATCGTAAAAGCGGCCGACGAATACATGGCTGCGAAGGCGGCTCAGTTTGGCCCCGATGCGATGCGCACCATCGAAAAGCAGGTGCTTTTGCAGACGATTGATAGCAAATGGCGTGAGCATCTTTTGATGCTGGAACAATTGCGCTCAGTCGTGGGCTTCCGCGGGTATGCGCAGCGGGACCCTTTGAATGAGTACAAAACCGAAGGCTTCCAGCTCTTTGCCTCGATGCTTGATAGTCTGCGCGCCGAGGTGACGAAGATTTTGTCGACCATCCGCCCCCGCACGGAAGAAGAGCAAAAAGCCCTGATCGCGCAACTTATGGCGCAGCAAGCCGCTCAACAGGCTGCCGCATCAGGAAGCGCCCCGGCAGAAGCGGCTGATGGAGCCGAAGCTGCGGCACCAGACTTTAACGAGAACGATCAAAGCACTTGGGGAAATCCAAGCCGCAACGACAAATGCCCCTGTGGGTCAGGCAAAAAGTTCAAGCACTGCCACGGAAGCTACTAAAGCAGGCCTTGGCTGCGAAAGCTTAGCTCCGTCGCTTTGCCGATGATCAAATGGTCATGCAGAACGATACCTAAAACCTGCGCTGCGTCGCGGATCGCATAGGTCATCTCGATATCGGCCTCCGAGGGTGACGGATCACCCGATGGGTGATTGTGCACGAGGATCAATGCAGAGGCGTTAAGCTCAAGCGCGCGTTTCACGACCTCTCGCGGGTAAACGGGCACATGATCCACGGTGCCCTTTCCCTGTTCCTCGTCTGCGATCAGGACATTTTTCCGGTCCAGATACAGAACGCGGAATTGCTCAATCTGCTGATGCGCCATCGCGGTCTGAAGGTAACCTAGCAAGCTATCCCACGACGATAGGATCGGCTTTTGGATCACTTGCGCCCGCGCCATGCGGTGGGCCACAGCCTCCATGATCTTGAGTTGTTCGATCACGGCCTGCCCTGCACCGTTCACGTCCTTGATCCGCGCAGGCGAGGCCGCCATTACCCGGTTCAGGTCACCAAAGGTCTTGAGTAGCCGCTTTGCCAATGGCTTGGTATCACCCCGCGGAAGCGCGCGAAACAATATCAACTCCAATAGCTCATAGTCAGGCATGGCAGCTGCCCCGCCCTCCATAAAGCGATGTCTTAGCCGGGAGCGGTGGTCACGCCTGTGATCTCGTTCGCTGGGGGGGGGTGGGGTAGAACGAGACCCATTAGGGATAGGTGGTGTGCAGTCCACGAGGAACCCCGGCAAAGGCGCCTCTTTGAAAGCGTTGGAAGGTTGGTCAGCTGCCATGAACAGAGCATGGGGCTAAACTGGTAAATAAACCGTTACGAACGCAGCGGTTTTTACGCCCTACAGCTCATAAGTGGGATGGAACCGGCCCGAAGGCGACAGAGTGAAAATCTCACATCCCGTAGCCGTCACCCCGATAGAATGCTCGAACTGCGCCGACAGTGACTTGTCACGGGTCACAGCAGTCCAATCATCGGCCAAAACCTTGGTCTCTGGACGGCCCAAATTAACCATCGGCTCAATCGTAAAGAACATGCCTTCTTCCAACACAGGGCCAGACCCTTCGCGACCATAGTGCAGCACGTTAGGGGGTGCGTGAAACACCCGCCCCAACCCGTGACCACAAAAATCGCGGACAACGGACATGCGGTGCGCTTCGACATAGGCTTGGATCGCGTGGCCGATATCACCAAAGGTATTGCCGGGCTTGACCGCCTCAATGCCCTTAAACAGCGCATCGTGAGTGACCTGGATTAGCCGTTCCGCTTTACGCGGTAGCTTACCTGCGACGTACATCCGGCTGGTATCACCAAACCAACCATCGACAATGACCGTGACATCGATATTCAAAATATCGCCGTCTTTCAGTGTCTTGGCGCTTGGGATGCCATGACAGACCACATGGTTGATCGAAATGCACGAGGCGTGTTTGTAGCCCTTGTACCCGATGGTGGCGGATGTCGCACCAGCGGCATTCACCTGATCCTCGATCGCTTTATCAAGCGCCTCAGTGGTCACGCCGGGCACAACCAGAGGGGCGATATTATCAAGAATTTGGGCGGCCAATTTGCCTGCCGCGTGCATGCCAGCGAAATCCGCGTCCTCATGGATACGGATGCCATCTTTGGTCAATCTGCCCCGGTAGTCATCCACGGGTATGCTCCTTCAATTTCATCTTTTCACTACGCCTTTTGGGACGATTTATCCAGTGGCGTGGTCGTGTAATTCGACGGGCAAAGCGTCGCTGAGCCAAATCCCTTCGGCTGAGATTTGGGTGCCGTAGCACAACATCTCCACCCCTGCATCACGCGCGGCATCGAACGCCGCTGCATACGCTGGATCAAGGTCCGCCGCCATACGCAAGCGTCGGCAATCGGTTCGTTGCACAAGGTATAGCATAACCGCGCGGTGCCCCGTAGCCGCCATATCCGACAATTCGCGCAAGTGTTTTGCGCCTCGGGCAGTCACGGAATCAGGGAACTCAGCCCAATTCCCGTCCCGGCACAGAGTCACGTTTTTCACCTCAACATAGGCATCAGGCAAAGCGCCCCCTGACAGCAAAAAATCCACGCGGCTTTTCGTGCCATAAGGCACCTCTGCGCGGATCTGGCTGTAGCCAGCCAACTCAGCCACCTGCCCGCTGTGCAATGCCTCTCCCACCACACGGTTCGGCAAAGAGGTGTCGATGCACACCATCTGACCCTCTGGCAATTCGCTCAGCCGCCAGCCGTATTTTAGCTTTTTCTTGGGATCATCATTCGGCTCCACCCAAATCGGAGTACCTGCGTCCTTGAGTCCCATCATCGAGCCCGGATTAGGACAATGGGCGCGCGTCTCGGTTCCGTCCGCCAACTGGATATCGGACAAAAAGCGATTGTAACGGCGCAGCAGCGTGGCGCGGATCAAAGGCGTGGCAAACTCCATGGCCTCGCCCTATACCCTTGTTTAACAGACAACAAGGGAGGCCCGAGCATGGCCCAATCCGCAGCAAACCCCACGGCCGCAATGCTGGTGATCGGCGATGAAATCCTATCCGGGCGCACGCGCGACGCTAATATGCACCACCTTGCAGGGCAGCTGACCGCCCATGGCATCGACCTGACAGAGGTTCGGGTTGTGTCGGATGATCAACCCGCCATCGTTCGCGCGCTGAACGCGCTGCGCGCCGATTATGCCCATGTGTTCACCTCTGGCGGGATCGGGCCGACCCATGACGACATCACCGCTGACGCCATCGGTGCAGCCTTTGGGGTACATGTCGACGTCCGTGATGATGCCCGCGCCCTCTTGCAGGCCCACTATGACCGCCAAGGATCTGAGCTGAATGCCGCGCGCCTGCGCATGGCACGCATCCCCGATGGAGCCACCCTGATCGACAATCCGGTCTCGGTCGCACCCGGATTTACCCTCGAAAACGTGCATGTCATGGCTGGGGTGCCCAGCGTGTTCCAAGCAATGGTGCAAAGCGTTCTGCCCACACTGACCGGTGGCCAGCCGCTTGTGTCGCGCACCCTGCGGATGATGCGCGGCGAGGGCGACCTTGCGGGTCCCTTGGGTGAGGTCGCGGCCCAATACCCGGATATCTCCTTTGGCTCTTATCCGTTCCAGAAGGATGGCGTTTATGGTGCCAACCTTGTGCTGCGCGGCCCGGATGAGGCGGCCCTAGACGCGGCGATGGCCGCACTCGAAGCGGCCCTTGCATGACAAAAGCCAACTACTTTGACGTCATCGACGCGACATGGCCCGCCGAACGCTATGTGACCGAGGGGCCATGGCGCCTGCGCCAGACGGTGGGCGCGGGCAGCCGGGTGTCATCGATCTCAGCGATTGAACCGTGGGAGGACGCGGATATTGATCGCGCCGTTGCCGCCGCACGTGCGGTCCAACAGCGTCCGCTCTTCATGGTCAAACCCGGTGAGGACCGCCTTGATGAGGCCCTCGCCGCGCGTGGCTATGTCGTTGAGGACCCATCGGTTATTTACGCCCTGCCCATCGCCCCACTGATCACCGAACCGCTGCCCTACGCCAAGGCATTTGCCATGTGGCCCCGCCTCGCGATTATGGACGACCTGTGGGATGCAGGCGGCATCAGCCCCGCCCGCCGCGCCGTGATGGAGCGAGCGGCTTGCCCCAAAACCACGGTTCTTGGCCGTGCGGGTGACCGCGCGGCAGGTGTCGCCTATGTCGGGCTGCACGGAACAACCGCAATGATGCACGCAGTAGAGGTGGCCTCCGCCCACCGGCGGCAAGGCGTATCCGCATGGATGCTGCGCGCCGCGTGCCATTGGACCGCAGCCAATGGCGGGGATGAGATTTCGATGGTCACAACCCGCGCAAACACCCCCGCCAACGCTGCCTATACTTCCCAAGGCGCCCAGCTTGTGGGACACTATCATTATAGACGCGCCCCAGAGTGAGACCGATGACAACACCCGATCTGCCCACCGCCCTTGACCTGCCGCAGGCCGACCTGCCCGCTGAGACACAACGCTACTTCGACATCTGCGTCGAAAAGCTGGGCTTCGTACCCAACGTTCTGCGCGCCTATGCCTTTGATGTCGAAAAACTAAACGCCTTCACCGCTCTTTATAACGACCTGATGCTCGCGCCATCCGGGCTATCCAAGCTTGAGCGTGAGATGATCGCCGTCGTCGTCTCAGCTGAGAACAAATGCTTTTATTGCCTCGTGGCCCACGGGGCAGCGGTGCGCCAGCTGTCCGGCCAGCCAGAACTGGGCGAGGCCTTGGTCATGAACTACCGCGTGGCCGATATCACCCCGCGCCAACGCGCAATGCTGGATTTCGCAGTCAAGATGACACGCGCCTCTGCCACCATAGAAGAGCCTGACCGCGCAGCCCTGCGCGACGCGGGCCTCAGCGACCGGGACATCTGGGATCTTGCGGGCGTGGCAGGCTTTTTCAACATGTCGAACCGGGTGGCATCGGCCACAGCCATGACGCCAAACGCCGATTATCACGGACAAGCCCGGTGAGAACCGCCGGGCCTTTGGCCACCGCCCTCCTAATGGGTGGGCCCGCGCTCGCGCTGGACTTGGCCGTGCCCGGCGACATCAGTTTTCGCGAAACATCGCCGCTGGCGGTGCACTATCTGGCTGTCGGCCCGGTCGAACAAGGCGCAGTCCCCGTCACCCCACGCGAAGGGCCCCACACTCGATTGATCTGGGGCGTGGACACCTACGACAGCAGCACGGCACTTCTGACCCAGTTTCGGGAACAGATCCAAAGCGATGGGTTTGAGGTAGAGTTTTCCTGCGCCACCCAGTCCTGCGGTGGTTATGATTTCCGCTTCGGGATTGAGGTTGAACCTGCCCCCACCATGTTCGTCGACCTCAGCGATTTTCACTACCTGACGGCCATAAATACCACGGATGATGCGGTGCTGAGCCTGTTGGTCAGCCGCGCAGGCACCGGCTATATGGTGCAAATGGATGTGATCGGCGGTGCGAAGGCAGCCCCTGACCTAACCGTTACCAAATCCACACGGATCGACGCATCAGGCATCGGCGCGGCCCTGCGTGCAGACGGTGTTGCGATCTTGGATGATGTCGTGTTCGACACCGGATCCGCCAGCTTGGCTGCAATAAAATTTACCTCGCTTGAGGCGCTGGCCCAGCATCTGGCCGCCGCACCGGGCGACGCCGTCGCATTGGTGGGCCACACGGACGCCGAGGGCGATTTGGAACCAAACGTTCTGCTCTCTGAAGCCCGAGCCGAGGCCGTACGCAGGTACCTGATCACAGAACTGGGCGTATCAGAGGATCAAGTCGCAGCGCGTGGGATTGGGTTTTTAGCCCCCCGAGCAAGCAACCTCACCAGTGAAGGCCGCGCCCAGAACCGCCGGGTTGAGGTCATCCTGACGGAAACCGCCGAATAGGCTGAGCAAAGGAAAACGGGTTGGAACGGCGCCCAACCCGTTGAAACTGCTCATTCGTGCGTCATCACTTACCACTCATCCGGACCACGGTCCTTGAACTGCTCGACAAGAAAATCAATGAACGCGCGCACTTTGGGCTGCGTGTAGCGGCCCGGCGGATAGACCGCGTAAATGCCCTGCGTCTCTACCGGTAGGTCCTTGATCGCGGGCTCCAACAGGCCTTCACGCAGCGCATCTGAGTAGAGAAAACTGGGCAAGAACGCGATGCCCAAGCCATTGATAGCCGCATTCAACAGGGATTGCCCGTCATTCACCGTTAACCAACCTGCCGATCGCACCTGACGTTTTTCACCCGAGGGCGCCGTCAGCTTCCACACATTGCCGCTGGCCTGGTTTGAGTAGTGCAGCAGCTTGTGCTCATTCAGATCGTCGATTTTTTCCGGGCGACCGTATTCCTCAAAATACTTCGGCGAGGCGATCATCATTTTGTGCGTATCAGCCAGCTTTCGTGCCCTGAGCGAGCTGTCCTCCAACTCACCAATTCTAACCGCCAAGTCGAACCCTTCAGAGATTAACTCAACATAGCGGTTGTTTAGGACCATATTAACCGTGATGTCAGGAAACTCATGCAGGAAGCCCCCTAACGCAGGCGACAAATGGTTAACGCCAAAGTCCGTGGCAGCGGACACCCGCAACAACCCCGAAGGCGCGGATTGCATGGCCGTGACAAGTGCGTCAGCCTCTCCTGCATCGTTCAAAACACGACGGGCGCGGTCGTAATAGGCGAGGCCGATTTCAGTCGGGCTCACCCTTCGCGTTGTTCGGTTCAACAATCGTGCACCCAAACGCGTTTCCAGTGACGAGACATGCTTTGAGACAGCGGATTTTGAAATCCCCATCTTCTTGGCCGCATCTGTGAAACCTCCCTGATCGACGACTGTCGCGAAGGCCTCCATTTCCGTTAAACGATCCATTTGTCACCTCAGACACACGAGTTGCAGTAACCCAGTTATCCCCGCCAATTGGGGCGAAGCTGTGCCGCTGCGAAGCCATTAACAGGGTTCTTTAAGGGATGCTTAATGGCGTCTAGAGGATCATTGTTGCCATATAATGGTTAACAACTCATAGCGTAGCGGCCAGTCGAGTGCCCTGATCAATGGCTCGTTTTGCGTCCAACTCGGCGGCCACATCAGCCCCCCCGATCACGTGGCACGTAACGCCCCTTGCGGTCAAAGCATCGGCCAAAGACCGTTCAGGCACCTGCCCCGCACACAGCACAACAGTATCAGCCTCAATGAGCCGCAGATCGTCGCCAACGCGGACATGGACACCCTCTGCGTCAATCCGTTCGTAGCTCACACCGGCCAGCATCTTGACCTGTTTCATCTTGAGGCTTGCACGGTGGATCCAACCCGTCGTCTTGCCCAAACGCTTCCCTATTTTCTCACTTTTTCGCTGCAATAGCGTGACTTGCCGGGCGGGCGCTTCGGGTTGCGGACCTTCGGGGGCAACACCACCGCGGTGAAGCGACGGGTCGGTCACGCCCCATTCCTTTTGCCAAAGTGCAGGCACCTCGGTCGGGCTATCGCCTGCATGTGTCAGATACTCCGCAACGTCGAAGCCAATGCCACCTGCACCGATGACGGCAACCCGTTCACCAACCTGCGCCCCACCAGCCAGAACGTCGATATAGGTCACAACGTTAGGGCCGTCCTGACCCAAGATCTCTGGGTCCCGCGGGGTGACACCTGTCGCGATAATCACATCATCAAACTGGGTTAACGCCTCAACACTTGCGGCAGAATTAAGGCGCAGATCGAGACTTAATCTCTCGGCCATTGTCTCAAACCAAGCGACCAAGCCGTGGAATTCTTCCTTGCCCGGAATGACTCGGGCCATGTTCAATTGTCCGCCAATACGGTCTGATTTTTCAAAAACCGTCACGCTGTGGCCACGTTGCGCCGCAGTCATGGCCGCCGCCATACCTGCCGCCCCTGCCCCAACGACCGCGACCCGCCGCGGCACAGAAGCCGGCACGATCGTGATCTCCGTTTCATGGCACGCGCGCGGATTAACCAAGCACGAAGACATCTTGCCACTAAACGTGTGGTCCAAGCATGCTTGGTTGCACGCGATACATGGCGCAATCTGATCGGCCTGTCCTGCCATAGCTTTTGCGACGAAATCCGCATCCGCAAGGAACGGCCGCGCCATCGATACCATGTCCGCGCAACCATCCGCCAACACGCCCTCGGCCACTTCGGGGGAGTTAATTCGGTTCGAGGTAATGATCGGAATAGACACCTCACCCATTAACTTTTGCGTCACCCAAGTAAACGCACGGCGCGGGACTGAGGTGGCAATTGTGGGCACGCGAGCCTCATGCCAGCCGATCCCGGTGTTAATAATAGTAGCGTATTTCTCAACCTCGCGGGCGAGCTGCACGACCTCTTCCCAGGTGGAGCCATTTGGGATCAGGTCGATCATGCTAAGCCTGTAGATCACAATAAAATCGTCACCCACCGCCGCGCGCACACGGCGCAGAACTTCTAGGGGTAGACGCATGCGGTTCTCATAGCTCCCGCCCCAACGGTCCGTGCGCCGATTGGTATGCGTCACAAGAAACTGGTTCAGGAAATAGCCCTCAGACCCCATCACCTCGACCCCGTCGTAGCCAGCTTCGCGCGCACGCTCCGCTGCGGTCGCAATGTCGGAAATCTGTTTCTCAATCCCCACTTCGTCCAGTTCTTTCGGGGCAAACGGGGAAATGGGCGATTTCACCGGCGATGGCCCCACACAATCCGGGCTATAGGCATAGCGCCCCGCGTGCAGAATTTGCATCGCGATCTTGCCGCCCTCGGCATGGACAGCGTCCGTCACAATCCGGTGGTTCGCAATATCCTCGGGCGTGAACAGCCCCGCCGCGCCAGGAAACACACCGCCCTCGCGGTTCGGGGCCATGCCGCCTGTCACGATCAATGCGGCCTGCCCACGCACGCGCTCTGCATAGAATTGCGCGACACGCGGCCAATCCTTGGTTTCTTCCAAACCCGTGTGCATGGACCCCATCAGCACGCGATTTTTCAGCGTGGTAAAGCCCAAGTCCAACGGTGCCAGCATATGCGGATAGGCGGTCATGTGTGTTTTTCTCCCCCGGTTTGCGCCAGACTGTCAGAGGCCGACAAAGCCGTCACCCCGAACGCAGCGTCATGGAAAAGTTAGAGCAGACAGATCACCCGAACAGACGTCGCAAAAACCCAATCGGTGGAAAGACTGGTTGCGTGGCTTTGGGGGTCGCAGGCGCGCTAGGCCGCGCCACGGGGCGGTTCCCGGGCGGTGCAACCTGAACAGCCGGCACGACAGCGGACCTGCCATCCGGGCGCGGCAGCGGGCGCAACTGCCCACCCAATGCAACCGGCACTGGCGCAGCGGCCACGCGCACCTCAGTCCCCCGCCCCACACTTTGGGTACGGATACGGTTCGCGAAGCGTGTCAATACGTTGAGGCTCCGCTCAGGGCTTAGTGCGCTGCCTTTGAAATCCAGCACCGAGGCTGAGACAACGCGCCCATTCACCCCAAAAATCGCACGCCAATGGGTTTCGTCGATATTATCGACCGGCGCGGGGCTGGTATCGCGCGCATGGACGTAAAACACGGACCCGCGCGCGAAACTCTCGATCACCTCGACGGTGCGCGGATCCCCCGCTCGGCTCAGCGCCGCACGCCCCGCATCACCTTCAAAAAAGATCGGCAAGGCGGGATCATTGCTGTCAAACGTGAAATTCGGGGCTAACGTCGCCACCGTAGCTGTCAGCACGGCCTCAATCCCGGGTTGCGGGGCACGCCCATCGCCCGAGATCGCCGCGCAATTGCCCATCATCACAAAGGGCACGTTGCCGACGGTCCGCGTGCTTTTTGGATCAACGCAAAACCCGCGCGGCCCGGCAACAACAACCGAGCCATCAGCCACAGTCACCTGCATCTGAACAGGAATACCCCGGCTAACAGCCAAGAAATCCGCGCAGCCGGAAACCATGAAACACACAGCTGCGCAAAGCGCAGTTTTAACATACCTACTCATGCCTTGCCCCAGCACTGTCACGGATTTTACCGCTTGTCTGCGGTCACCATGACCAGTGCGGGGCGGCGATTCAAGGTTCTTGACCCGTTAGAGGTCCATATAGATGTGCTCTTCCTCAGCGGCACCGGGATGCGTGACCGCACCCTTTCTGGCACCACCCACGAGCTTTGCGTATTTGTACAAAGCGCCCGAGGCGTAGATCGTTTTGCGCGGGCCAGTCCACGCAGCCTTACGGGCCGCGAGTTCTTCGTCCGTCAGATCGACCGACAACTCACCCGTAATGGCGTTGATCGTGATCATGTCGCCGTCTTTCAACAGCCCGATCGGCCCGCAGTGCGCAGCCTCGGGGCCGACGTGACCCACGCAGAACCCGCGTGTCGCGCCCGAAAAACGACCATCGGTGATCAATGCGATCTCTTTGCCCACGCCTTGCCCGGACAGAGCCGCCGTCGTGGCCAGCATTTCGCGCATACCGGGCCCCCCTGCGGGGCCTTCGTTACGGATGACAAACACTTCGCCCATTTCGTACTGGCGCGCTTTGACGGCGGCAAACGCGTCTTCTTCGCATTCGAACACGTGTGCAGGGCCGGTAAACACTTGGTCCTCGGGGGCGATGCCCGCGACCTTTACGATGGCACCTTCAGGGGCAAGGTTGCCTTGCAGGCCAACAACACCACCGGACGCTGTCAGTGGCTTTTCAACCGGATAGATTACGCGGCCATCGGCCTCACGGGTGATCTTGTCCAGTTCCTCACCCATCGAGAAACCGGTCGCGGTCATGCAGTCTTCGTGCATCAGGCCCGCTTTGCGCAGTTCCTTCAGAACGACGGGCACACCGCCAGCCTCGTACAGGTCTTTGGCGACATATTGGCCACCTGGCTTCAGGTCGACAAAATACGGCGTGTCGCGGAAGATATCGCAGACATCCATCAGGTCAAAGTCGATACCAGCTTCGTGGGCAATCGCGGGCAAGTGCAGACCAGCGTTGGTTGAGCCACCAGTACAGGCCACAACACGCGCCGCATTTTCCAGCGATTTACGGGTCACGACGTCACGCGCGCGGATGTTTTTCTCAATCAGGTTCATCACGGCAATGCCGGACGCAACGCCGTATTCATCGCGGCTTTCATAGGGGGCTGGCGCACCCGATGAGTTCATGAGCGCCAGGCCAATCGCCTCGGACACGCAAGCCATCGTGTTGGCAGTGAACTGGCCACCACAAGCACCCGCCGAAGGACACGCCACACGTTCCAAAACTTCCAACTCAGCGTCGCTGAGGTTGCCCGCTTGGTGTTTGCCAACGGCCTCAAAGACGTCCTGAACGGTGACGTCCTTGCCCTCAAGCCGACCCGGAAGGATCGAACCGCCATAGATGAACACCGACGGCGTGTTCAAACGCACCATCGCCATCATCATGCCCGGCAGGGATTTATCGCACCCAGCAAGACCCACAATCGCGTCATAGCAGTGGCCGCGCATCGTCAACTCAACCGTGTCAGCAATCGCATCGCGCGACGCGAGCGAAGACCGCATGCCCTCGTGGCCCATCGCAATTCCGTCGGTCACGGTGATTGTGGTGAACTCACGCGGCGTGCCTTCGGCGCGCTTGACCCCGACCTTAACGGCCTGCGCCTGACGGTTTAGCGCGATGTTGCAAGGCGCGGCTTCGTTCCAGCAGGTGGCGACACCAACCCACGGCTGGTGGATTTCTTTTTCATCCAAACCCATGGCGTAAAAATACGACCGGTGTGGCGCGCGCTGCGGGCCTTCGGTCACGTGACGGCTGGGAAGGTTGGTTTTATCCACCGGACGGTTGGTCATCGGGTCTCTCCTCACATACTCTTGGGCGAAGCAATACCCGCCAAGGTTCGGACAAACAAGCGCGATTGCCGCACCGGCTTTGATCACCTATCTGACACCCATGACCCACGTTATGCATCAAAATAGCCCTCATGCCCGCTTTGTAGCCCCCGCCCAAAGCCAGCCGCACATTTGGCGGTTGCTGGTGGGGATCATGCTGATCATTGCGGTCTATTTTGGCGGTATCCTCGCCCTACTCGGCGTGATCTGGGCAAGTGCCGGGTTTGACGCGATGGTCATGTGGTCGGCGCGGTTGACGGCGGGCAACACGCCCGGCGCCGTTCTATTGGTCTTGGCGACGTTCAGCGGCATGGCAATTGGCCCGATGATCGCGGCCAAAGTCCTGCACAAACGCCCCGCTACGACCGTGTTCGGACCAATGCGCGGTGTGCTGCGCGGCTTTGTCCTTGGGGCGAGCGTTGTTGGCGGGATCATCGGATTGTCGGTCCTGTTGATTGATCCGGGCTATGCGCCGGTGCCAAACGTAGACGCCTCTGTTTGGTTGGCGTTCTTACCGCTCGCGCTGTTGGGACTGCTCATTCAAACCGGCGCGGAAGAGGTCTTGTTTCGCGGCTATTTGCAACAACAACTGGCCGCACGGTTCAAATCGCCGCTGATCTGGGCCGTGCTGCCCAGCGCAATCTTTGGCCTGCTGCATTTCAACGCAAGCGCCGACGCCAGCATTGCGTGGCTGACCGTGGCCGCGACCGGGTTGTTCGGGCTGTTGGCCGCGGACCTGACCCGAGTGACGGGCAACATTGGCGTGGCTTGGGGGTTTCACTTTGCCAACAACGCCTTCGCCTTGCTGATCGTGGCGCTGGACGGCCCACTATCGGGCCTTGCCCTATACACAACACCGTTTACGGCCGCAGACACCGCAACGCTGCTGCCGCTGATTGCGCGGGATATGGCGGTCACACTGTCGCTCTGGGCGGTGTTGCGGGTCGTGATTAGAGTCACAACCGCGCGCACCTAATTCCGGCGCTGCGCAACTTTTGGTTGCGCAATGACCAAATCCACGCATAACTCGCTCAGTCGCACAAACCTGCACAGCCGCGCCCAAAGCCGTTGCGCGCAACAGGCCCTCGCGACCCCCACATACCCGCTGGACGAGGATAGGTAGCACCATGGCAATGCGCGACGAGGCCCCCACTCTGGCCCTTTTGATACTTGTGTACGCCACCTTTGTCGGCCTCACACTGGCCGCCGCGTCCCTTCCAATGTGGGTGATCATTCCGGCTTTGGCCGCAACCATTGGGCTACATTCGTCGCTTCAGCATGAGGTCCTGCACGGCCACCCATTCCGCAACCAAACGCTCAGCGACGCGACCGTCTTTCCGGCGCTGGGGCTGTTCATCCCCTATCTGCGGTTCAAGGATACGCACCTTGCCCATCACTACGACCCCAACCTGACGGACCCCTACGACGATCCCGAGACCAACTACCTCGACATTATTCATTGGAACGCCCTGCCCGCATGGCGCCAAAAGCTAGCGGTGTTTAACAATACCCTTATTGGGCGGATGTTGGTTGGTCCGATCCTAGGACTTGCAGCGTTTTACGCAGGCGATCTGCGCGCTATGCTGCGCGGCAATCGGCGGGTTTGGGCCTCCTACGGGTTACACATGATCGGCGCGGGCGTCCCGCTGGCGTGGGTGATCTGGGCCACACCACTGCCGATCTGGGCCTATCTGTTGGCTGCTTATGGCGCGATGTCCCTGCTCAAAATCCGCACCTATCTTGAGCATCAAGCCCATGAGCGCGCTGCCGGACGCTCTGTCATTATCGAAGATCGCGGCCCCCTCGCGCTGTTGTTCCTAAACAACAATTACCACGCCGTACACCACGCCCACCCGGGCGTGCCGTGGCACCAACTGCCCGCAGTATTCAACAGCCGCCGAGAGCGTTTCTTGGCCCGCAACGGGGGCTACACCTATCGCTCGTATCGCGATGTGTTCGCCAAATACCTGCTCACGACCAAGGACCCCGTGGCCCACCCGATGTGGACACACTCGAACCGAAAACACCCTCACACCTAGGCCTGTCGCGCCAATGCGCACACGCAACAGGCGACAGTGAATTGCAAACCTCGCTCACACTGGTTATCTGACCAAGAACTGAGCGCGAAGGGCCACCATGAACTGGATTTCCAACTACGTCCGCCCCAAGATCAACTCCCTGTTCTCCCGCCGGGAGATCCCGGAGAATTTGTGGACCAAATGTGACGAATGCGGAACGATGCTGTTCCACCGCGAGCTGAGCGATAGCCAGAACGTTTGTTCGAACTGCAACAACCACATGCATATCTCGCCGCGCGACCGGTTTGCGGCGCTGTTTGACGGGGGCATTTTCACAGAGCTAGAAGTCCCTGCCCCTGCGCATGACCCGCTACAGTTCCGCGATCAAAAGAAGTACCCTGATCGCTTGAAAGCCGCACAGAAAGCCACGCTTGAGAGTGAGGCAATGCTGATTGCCGAGGGTGAGATTTATCGCACCCCCATCGTGGCCGCGGCACAGGACTTTGGCTTTATGGCCGGATCGATGGGCATGTACGTTGGCAACGCGATTATCGCCGCCGCCGAACGCGCAGTCGCTACACGCAAGCCGCTTGTGCTGTTTTCGGCCGCAGGCGGCGCACGGATGCAAGAGGGCATTCTGAGCCTGATGCAGATGCCGCGCACAACCGTGGCCATCCAAATGCTCAAAGAAGCAAACCTGCCCTACATCGTCGTGCTGACCCACCCCACCACAGGGGGCGTGACCGCGTCCTACGCGATGTTGGGCGACGTCCAAATCGCAGAACCCGGCGCGCTGATCTGCTTTGCCGGTCCACGCGTGATCGAACAAACCATCCGCGAAACTCTGCCAGAAGGGTTCCAGCGGGCCGAGTACCTGCTGGAGCACGGGATGCTCGATCGGGTGACGCACCGCCAACACCTCAAGGAGGAATTGGCGACGATCATTCGGATGCTCACGGGGCTGCCCGCGCTGGTCAAAGGCGACCTGCCCAAACCCGATGAGACGCCCGCGCCCAGTGTCGCGGCAGACGCACCCTCGGACCCTGCCCCCAAAAGCTAAACCCCGCGCAGCGATCGGCGCGGGCCATGGCCGCGCGGTGCCTGATCGCTGCCGCGCGTTGCCATACCCTCTCGCCCAAAGGCCTGCACATCATGCCCGAAATGACCTCTGACGCATTGTTGGCGCGTATGATGACGCTCCACCCTAAAATCATCGACCTAACGCTGGACCGCGTTTGGGACCTGTTGGAAAAAGTCGGCAACCCGCAAAATTCGCTACCCCCCGTGATCCATATCGCGGGCACCAACGGCAAGGGTTCGACGCAGGCCATGTTCCGCGCCGGGATTGAGGGGGCTGGCATGACCGCGCACGCCTATACCTCGCCCCACTTGGCGCGGTTCCATGAACGTATCCGACTGGCAGGTGAGTTGATCACCGAAGACGCCCTGACCCAAGTCCTCGATACGTGCTACGATGCCCAGAACGGCACCCCAATCACGTACTTTGAGATCACGACGGTTGCCGCCCTCGTGGCCTTTGCCCGCACCCCCGCTGATTACACATTACTAGAGGTCGGGCTTGGCGGGCGATTGGACGCGACCAATGTCATCGACACCCCCGCGCTGACGGTCATCACACCTGTGTCGATGGACCACGAAGGCTTTCTCGGTGACACACTCGCCAAGATCGCCGCGGAAAAAGCGGGCATTATCAAGCGCGGCGTGCCTTGCATCGTCGGCCCCCAAGAGGATGACGCCCTCGAAGTGATTGAGGCGCGCGCCGCCGCCTTGGGTGCTCCATGCCTGATCTATGGCCAGCATTGGCACGTTTGGGAAGAACGCGGACGGCTGATTTTCCAAGACGAACACGGGCTTTTGGACCTGCCGCTTCCGGCACTGATCGGTGCGCATCAGGTGCAAAACGCGGGCATCGTGATTGCGGGCCTACGCCATCTGGCGCGCAGCGGGGCCGCCAAGTTCGACGATAACGCGATGGAGGCGGCCGTACGCGACGCCACTTGGCCCGCCCGGATGCAGCGCCTGCACACTGGCCCACTGGTGGAACTGGCGGGCGCGGCTGAGGTTTGGCTCGACGGCGGGCATAACCCCGCAGCGGGCCACGCACTGGCAGAGGCGCTCACACGGCTTCCAGCCAAACCGCTGCACCTGATCTGCGGGATGCTCAACACCAAGGATGCCGCGGGCTACATGACGCCGCTTCAGGCGGAACACCTACATGCGATTGCCGTCCCGGATGAAACCGCGACGCTGACGCCAGAGCAAACGGTCGAGGCCGCAACCCGCGCAGGATTAACAGCAACCACGGCCACAGACGCCGCCAGCGCGATCCGTAAGATCATCGCCCACACGCCCGATGCCCGCATCTTGATCTGCGGCTCGCTTTATCTGGCGGGCTATATCCTGCGCGAAAACGGGTAGCTGCCGGGGCTACTGGCCCCAATCCGCGGCCTGCATTTCTCGCAGGCGGCTCGCGGTGCGTTCAAATTCAAACGTCCCCGCGCCCTCGGCATAGAGCATCTCGGGCTGGGCCGCAGCCGAGATAATCAGCTTGGTCCCTGCTTCATACAGCGCGTCGATGAGGGTGACGAACCGCTTGGCCTCATTGAACCGGGTGCTATCCAGCTGTGGCACGTTCGTCAGGATCAACACGCGCACGGCCTCAGCTAGGGCAAGGTAATCACCAGCACCCAAGGGCCGACCGCATAGCTCCATGAAATCGGCCTTAGCGACACCGCCCCAAAACGCAGGGACCTCAACCTCACGGCCCGTAACATGCAGGGTCAGCCCTTCGGATTGGCCACCCGTCAGATCATCCCAAATGGATTGCACTTGGGCTCGCGTCTCGGCCCCAAGGGGTGCGAAATACACCGGCGAACCTGCCAGCCGATTTTGCCGATAATCCTTGGAGGAAATCAGTTCATGTACGATCAACCGCGCCTCTAGCTGACGGATGAACGGCACAAACAGGCTGCGGTTCAGCCCGTCTTTGTACAGATCATTCGGCACCCGGTTTGAGGTCGTCACAATAAACACGCCGCGCGCAAACAGTTGTTCAAACAAGCGCCCCACGATCATCGCATCCGTGATGTCCGTGATCTGCATCTCATCTAAACACAGCACCCGTGCTTGCGCCGCGATGCCTTCGGCCACGGGGAGTATCGCATCCTCCACCCCGTTCTTGCGGGCGGCGGTCATTGCGCGATGAACCTCTTGCATAAAGGCATGGAAATGGACGCGCCGCGCCGGCACATCCAGCGCCTCATAGAACAGATCCATCAACATGGATTTGCCCCGCCCAACACCGCCCCACATATAGAGACCAAGCGGCCCTTCACTGGGCTTTTTCTTGGCGAAGATACCAAACAGCGCCTTTTTCTCAGGCTTCGCGATCCGCAGACGCAGATCCTCTAGGGCCGCAACTGCCAGCCGCTGCGCAGGGTCTGGGCGCAGGCTGCCTTCGGCAATTTTGGCATCATATATGGCGGTCAATGGATCAGACATATGGACTACGTAGCCTGCGCACGCCGGGAACAAAAGACACCCCGACCCGCGCACCTTGCCGCAGCGACCGCCATGTTTGATGCAGACGCCCAGTTAAAAATAATTTACGTCGGTTCAAGAAATCCATGTTTGACCACCGCGCAAATTCCCCCCACCTTGCGCCAAACCCCAGCCCGCCGGAGCCGTCATGCAAGCCACCCGTACCTCTTTGATTTCTCCCGTGCTGATTGCGGGTTCGATTATCTTGATGATGGGGTTCGCGATCCGCGCGTCCTTTGGGGTATTTCAACTGCCGATTGCCAATGAATTTGGCTGGTTGCGGGCGGAGTTTTCCCTCGCGATTGCGATCCAAAACCTGGCGTGGGGGATCGGACAGCCGATCTTTGGCGCCATCGCGGAACGATTTGGTGACAAAAAGGCCATCGTGCTGGGCGCAGTGTTCTATGCCGCAGGTCTGGTTCTGTCGTCATTTGCCGTCACGCCCGAGGCACATCAAATGCTCGAAATCCTTGTGGGGTTCGGCATCGCGGGCACCGGATTTGGCGTGATCCTAGCGGTCGTAGGCCGCGCCGCCAGTGATGAGCATCGCTCTATGGCGCTGGGTATTGCGACGGCGGCGGGCTCCGCGGGTCAGGTGATCGGCGCGCCCTTGGCCGAATACCTGCTGGGCAGCTTCGCGTGGCAAGAAGTGTTCGTGATCTTTGCGGGCCTGATCCTTTTGACCCTGTTTGCATTGCCGATGATGCGGTCGGTTCAGCCCCCCGCCACCCGGGCCGAGCTAGAGCAATCCATGGGTGAGGTCCTGCGCGGCGCGATCAAGGACAAGTCCTTTATCCTGATTTTCGTGGGCTTTTTCAGCTGTGGGTATCAATTGGCATTCATCACTGCGCATTTTCCCGCAATGATCACCGAAATCTGTGGCCCGATTGATCCAAACAGCGTGCTGTGGTCCTTTGGGATCACGACCACCTCAGCACTAGGGGCGATGGCGATTGCGATGATCGGGCTGTCCAACATCGCGGGCACGATCTACGCGGGGTATCTGGGCAAGCACTACAGCCGCAAGTACCTGCTCGCGGCGATCTACACGGGCCGTACAATTGCGGCTGCAGCGTTCATCATGCTGCCAATCACGCCCCTTTCGGTGATCGTCTTCTCGCTTGTGATGGGGGCCTTGTGGCTGGCTACGGTGCCGCTGACGTCCGGGCTTGTGGGGCATATCTACGGGATGCGTTACATGGGCACGCTCTATGGCTTGGTGTTCTTTAGCCACCAGCTGGGTGGGTTCTTGGGGGTCTATCTGGGCGGCGCGCTCTATGATGCCTATGGCACCTACACTATCGTTTGGTGGGTCGGCGTTGGGGTTGGGGCGGTGTCCGCGCTGGTGCACCTGCCGATTAAGGAAGCCCCGCTAGAGGCCCGTACAGCCGCCGCCTAGCCGAACAAAAGGCGCAGCACCTCTGCGCTATGACCAGAGGGCAGATCATGTCCCGAGCCTTCGATCACCTCTTGGCGCGCGGACGGGTTCGCGCGCGCAAGGCGGTCCATTGCCTGTAGCGGGATGACCGTGTCCGCAGCCCCCCAAATGGCCGTGATCGAAACGCCCGACTGCGCAAGCGCCACGTGTGTCCCGGCCTGATCCACGGACAACATATGCCGCAGGCTCGACAGGACCGCGCGCATATAACCGCGCCCCAGCGTTTCCGCTTGGATACGGGCCGTAAGGTCCCGCACCGCACCCGCGGTGTCCGGCGCATTGCGTGCGTCGCGGCGCAGGACCCAACCACCAAAGGTCGCGAAGGCCCAATCGCCCAACACAGGCACCGCCGCGCACAATTCAGAAAACCGTCCCAGATCGTGACCCAACCCACCCGGTGCTAACAGCACCAGCCGTTCGACCCGGGCCCCATGCGCCTGCGTCAGTGCGGTCGCAACAGCGCCCCCCATGGAATACCCCAAAACCGTGACAGGCGCGTCGATCTGCAGGGCATCTAACAGCTCAATCGCCTGCCCCGTGAATCGGCGCACGTCATAGGCACCCTTTGGCCGGTCTGAGAACCCCCGCCCGTAAAGATCATAACGCAGCACGCGGTAGCCCCCCGCGACCAGCCCCGGGACCATGGCATCAAACACAAACGACGGCGTCGTCAGACCGTGAATGCACAGAATTACCGGACCATCCTCTGGCCCCTCCAACTGGTAGTGGGTCACCCCCTCAGACAGGCCAACGAATTGACCGGGCGCGGCATTGCGCGCAGCCCCATCCATGGGCTGCTCTGCGCCCCAAACGGCCGCGCGCGCGACAGCGCCAAGCGCCACAAGAGCCCAGATCGCCTCCATCGGGCGCCCTAGGGCGTGGCCTCCTGAGATGTCAAAAGCCCCTCCGCGATGAGGCGGTCAGCCCAGCCTTGCGGCCCTTCAAACTGGTGGGTCTGCCAGCCGCGTGCGGCAGCGGCTTGGATGTTGTCTGCACGATCGTCGGTGAACAACAGACGCTCAGGCGCAACGCCGCAATCTTGTTCCAACATCTCATAGATGCGCGGCGCGGGTTTGATCACGCCCATGCGCCCCGACACGTAATCGCGGTCAAACTCGCTCAGGAAACTGTAGAACGTGAGCGCATAGTCAAACGTCTCAATCCCAAAGTTGGTAAGCGAGAACACAGGCACACCCTTGCGGCGCAGCGCGCGCAACAAGTGAACCGAATGCGGGATCACAGGGGAGGCAAGCTGGATCCAATTGTCGTGCCAATCCCGAATTTCCACGGCGAACTCAGGGTATTGCGCCTCTGTGTCCTTGAGAACCGCATGGAAATTCTCACCCCCATCGACACGATCATTCATGGCGTGCAGATCCACAGACCCAAACAGATCCCGGCGACGGTCCTCGCCGTAGTGGCGGTCAAAATGGCGCTCTGGCTGCCATTCAATCAGAACATTTCCAATGTCAAAAACAACCGCGTCGATCATGCGTATAGGGCCTCGGAGTGGAAGGTCATGTGGTCCTCCATAAAGGAGGAGACGAAGAAATAGCTGTGGTCATAGCCTTTTTGCAGGCGCAACGTGGCTTCGGCACGGCGGGTGGCCACGGCGCTGGCCATCGCCTCGGTCTTGAGCAAATCGCCAAACTGATCATTCGTGCCCGTATCGATCAACAGGGGCACATCCAGCCCGTCGGTGCGCATCAGGTGGCTGGCGTCGTGTGCCTCAAAATCAGCGTTCTCGCCCAGGTAAGCACCCAACTGCTTTTGCCCCCAATCACTGGCCGCAGGGTTGCAGATCGGCGCAAACGCCGAAACTGAGCGAAAGCGCCCGGGGTGTTTCATCGCAAGCGTCAGCGCCCCGTGCCCGCCCATGGAATGACCCGTGATCGCTTGGGCATTCGGGTCCAACGCAAAGGCGTCAAAGACCGTGCTCGGCAGGTCCTGCATGATGTAGCTTTCCATGGCGAAATGCGGCGCCCACGGTGCCTCAGTCGCATCGACATAAAAGCCCGCGCCCTGCCCAAGATCATAGGCCGCATCATTGGCCACATTCTCGCCGCGCGGCGAGGTGTCCGGAAAAATCACGGCAATGCCTTGCTCGGCCGCCCAGCCCTGCGCGCCCGCCTTTTCCATCGCATTGGCGTGGGTGCAGGTCAGCCCCGACAGGTACCACAACACAGGCACCGGACCATCCGCCGCCTCAGCCGGCAGGAACAGCCCAAACGTCATGTCTGTACCCGTCGCCTTAGAGCGATGGCCATAGACCCCTTGAACGCCCCCAAAGCAGCGATTTTCGCTGATGATATCCATGCTGTTGCCCCCATGCGTGCTGTGTTGGCGCCAGCATAGGCGCGCGTGCGGCACAGGCAAGCACTAGGAGCGACGCGTCGCGTTCGGATTGGGACGTGTCTGCGCGGCTTCCACCTGTTTGACGAAGCGGTTCAGCGTGTTCCCAACAATCGCCGTCTCTTGGCACAGAGCGTCCAAGTCGCGTTGCAGCGCGTCCAGCGCAAAAGCGATCCACGCCGCAAACCACAACGCCAATCCGGGCAAAATCGCGGTGCCAACGGCCTCCGCCCCCTGTGCCGAAATCCAGCCCGCCTCCGGCACCGTCAGCAGCGAAAACGCGCCAAGGCCAAAGGCGATCCCACCCAAAAGGCTCAAGACCAGGCCAAACAAACGTCCCATGCGCCGCTCCGTTCTTGGTGCGGCTCTGACCACACAGTTTACATCCCCAGCGGGACGGATGCCCCCGCCCCGCAAAGGCTATGTTAGATCAGGCAAGGAACGTCCGTTCAAACGCCCACCAAAGTCCGACAACCGCAATCGCCGCCGACATGGGCACCACAACGTATGGGCGGTACCACGCCTTGCGTCCGGCCCAGATACCAACGGCCAAAAAGGCCACGGCAATCACCGCGATCTGGCCCAATTCGACACCTACATTGAACGCGATCAGCGACACGACGAACTGCCCGTCGTTCAAGCCGAAATCACCCAGCACCGAGGCAAAGCCCAACCCGTGCAGCAGGCCAAACCCAAACACGACCGCGATACGGCTCCAGCCGATGCTGCGGTCTTGCTTGTGAAAGATATTCTCAATCGCGACATAGGCGATGGAGGCCGCGATCAGCGGCTCAACAATCGCCGGTGAGACAGTCACAACACCCAAAGTGGCCATCGCCAAGGTGATCGTATGCGCCAACGTAAAGGCTGAGACCTGCCAAAGCAAAGGCCGCCACGCGAGTGAGAAAAAGAACAAGCCCAGCACGAACAAGATGTGATCAATGCCCAGCGGGATGATGTGCTCAAACCCTGAGATCACGTATTTTGTGACAACGTCGGCGGTGCTTTGGGCGGCAATCTCACCACGGGGCAACGGGTCACTGACCGCGCCGCCTTGCAAAAACGCGCTGTAGGACGCGCCCTCCGCTTGTTGACGCACCGCCACACTGCCCAATTCTGCCGCAAGGCCGAACACCACAGGCGCGTCGCCCGCAGGCAACGGGGCCACAAGCGTCAGGATCGTATCGCGCGGAAGGTCGGTATCGCCCGCCTCCGGGATCATGACGGCGGTCACCTCAGGGGTCAGGGGGGCGTCGCCCGCGCGCAGCACAATGCTTTGGGCAATCGTCGGCCAAGCGGCGTCAAACTCTGCGCGCAGGGCAGCGGGGTCCAACCCGCGCAACGCGTCATTCTGATCCGACAGCGCGCTTTCGTCGGTATCCTCGACCGCGCCAAGGTCAATGCCCGCCAGCACCGGCTCTAACATGATCGTCAATTGCACGGTCACGTCATCCTGTGCCACGGTGATGTCGGCAACGCTGGGGCGCACCTCATGCGCACTCGCGCCGAACGACAGCCCCATCACAAGCGTCATCATGGTTAATATCGAAGTTAGGACCCGGCCCATTATGTTTCCCCTCAAATCGCTGTTGCCCGCAGTTTGCGCGTTTGTGTACGCGGCACAAGTCTTGGTTTCGGGTGCCGCACAGGCGCATGAATTCTGGATTGAACCCCAAGCCTATCAAATCGCACCCGGCGAAACCGCGCTTGCGGCGTTTCACGTAGGCCAAGATTTCAAAGGGCCCACGTTTATCTATGTGCCCCGCCGCTCGGTCCGGTTTGAACAGGTCGCAGGCGGCGCGCAGGCTGAGGTCGCGGCGACCGTGGGCGATAACCCAGCCTTTCAACTCACCGGCGCGCCGGAGGGACTGCTGATCGTTGCGCATGAGGCCGCCGCACAAACGCTGGCCTACAAAACATGGGACAAGTTCCAGAAGTTCATCGACCACAAAGATTTCGGCAATGTCCTGAGCGCACACACGGCGCGTGGCCTGCCCACGGAAAACTTTCGCGAAAGCTATAGCCGCTACGCCAAGGCCCTGATCGGCGTGGGCGACGGTGCAGGAACGGACCGCGTCTTTGGCCTGCGAACCGAAATTATTGCACAGGCCAACCCCTACACCGATGACCTCTCGAATGGCCTGCCGGTTCTTGTGATGCTTGAGGGCGAACCACGCACAAACGCACAGGTCGAGCTGTTCGAAAAGGCCCCGGATGGCACGGTCACGATTACCTTGCACCGCACAAATAACGACGGGATCGCGGTCCTGCCGGTGCGCGCCGAGCACAGCTACCTTGCGGACGCCGTCACCCTACAACCGCGCGATCCGGCCGAGGCGCCCGGGGTTGCGTATCATTCACTTTGGGCGGCACTCACCTTCGCCGTGCCCTGATCTTGCGCCCGCTCGCGCAGGGCGCTACAGGTGCCCCAAAGGAGAACCCCATGGACAAGTTTGAAACGCTCACGGGCGTCGCCGCCCCCCTGCCTCTGATCAACATCGACACCGATATGATCATTCCCAAGCAGTTTTTGAAAACGATCAAGCGGTCCGGCCTTGGCGTGAACCTCTTTGATGAGATGCGGTTTGACGACGACGGCAAGGAGATCCCTGATTTCGTGCTGAACCAACCCGCGTATCGCAACGCCGAGATCATCGTCGCCGGTGATAACTTTGGCTGCGGCTCGTCGCGCGAACACGCCCCTTGGGCACTGCTTGATTTCGGTATCCGCGCCGTAATCGCGCCCAGCTTTGCTGACATCTTCTACAACAACTGCTTCAAAAACGGCATCCTGCCCATCGCGCTGCCCCAAGAGCAGGTCGATGTGATCATGCAAGAGGCCCAAAAAGGCGAGAACGCCCGCATCACAGTCAACCTCGAAGAGCAGACCGTGACCATCACTGACGGCACCGCCTTTGCCTTTGAAGTCGATAGCTTCAAAAAGCACTGCCTGCTTGAAGGTCTTGATGACATTGGCCTGACCATGGAAAAAGCCGCGTCGATCGACGCCTTTGAAGCGCAGGCCTCGCAAGCCCGCCCTTGGGTTTAACACCGCGTTAAAACACTCTGCGAAGTGTGACTCAAAAGACTCACTTTTCGACACAATATATAGGCCCGTGCTCACCGCGCGGGCCTAAGTCTTTGGTAAACCCTTTAAAAACGCATCCTCAATAAAAATGAAAAAATAAAAAGATTCTGCTGTGAGTCCAGATGCTTGCGCGACAGCCTTAATTTGGGCAAAGTGATGGCATAAATGAGGCAGCCCGCCGCAAAGGTGGGTTTCAACTTGGGACAAGGACAAGGCACGTACCGCGTCCGTCCAAATTGAGGTAATGAGGCAGTGATTTCGCAGCTCACAGGCGCGTTCATGCGTGCTATTCTGGTGGCGCTTCTCGTGGCGACCCCGTCCCTTCTTTTGCCCGGATTGGGTCAAGAGATCACACAGATCGTGGCTTTGCTCGCGATCTTTGCGGCGTTTTTCGTGTTTGTAGAATACGCCGCCACCTACCCCGGCTTGGTCGAGTTTCGCGACGCACCGCCCTATAACCGCGTGCGTTTCCTGATGCTGCTTGCGACGCTGTTTCTGATCACGGTTGCCTGTCGCGGACAGTATGACCCCACACCTTTGGCCGAATTCGTCACTGCCATTGGCCTGTTGCTGGGCCACAGCGTCGACTTTCCCTACAGCCCGCTGAGCATCGTCATGGACGCCCTGCCGCGCGGCACCACGGTAGAGCAAGCCCAGATGGTGCGGATTGCAGCCGGGTTGGCTTATTTGGTGGCTCTGGTCTCGCTCACAGTCTTCGCAATCTTGATCCGGCTGCGCAGTTGGCCCTCCCCCACGGGCAGTTTCAACGTCTGGATCAACCTGCCCACGTTTGATCCAACCGCCGGCACCGACGTGGTTAAACGGTTAAACCGGGACGCACGCGTTAACATTATCTTAGGCTTTGTACTGCCATACATCACCCCACCTCTCGCGGCCTTCATTGCCGCAAACCACAACCTTTCGATGTTTTCCAACGACCTAACACTCGTGTGGACAGTCACTCTATGGGCCTTTTTGCCAGCCTCCTTGTTCATGCGCGGCATCGCCATGCACCGCCTGTCCGACATGATCGAGGCAAAGCGCAAACGCCTCGTGGACGCCAGCATGGACCACGGCGATGGGTTGCACGCCTTCTAATCTGCGTACTGCTGGCCACGCCCGCGGCCCACGCTGATACGCTGAAAATCGCTTGGATGGACACAGGCCTCACCCGTAAGGGGCCGGGCTTGATGTTGCGCGCCCTCACGGACCGCCCCGACGATCAATCCACCGCGGCAATCGCCGTCCTGGCCGCAGCCGCCGCCGATATCCTCGTGCTCAGTGGCATTGATCACGACTATGGCCTGCATGGGGTGCGCGCGTTACAGAACCGCTTGACTGAGGCGGGCCAAACCTACCCCCACATCGCCGCGATTTCCCCCATGTCGGGCAAGGCATCCGGTGTGGATATCGACGGCGATGGCCGCCTCAATGAACCCGAAGACGCCCTTGGCTACGGTTGGTTCAGCGGCGAAAACGGGCTGGCGATCCTGTCGAAACTCCCCTTGGGCGCGATTGAAGATCTGGGCCGCGTGCTTTGGGCCGACGTGCCCGGTTCCGCCGCCCGTGACGTGCTATCGGCGGACGCGGCAAACGTAGTGCCCCTTGCCTCAACGGCGCACTGGCGGGTCCCGGTCATGGCCCAAAGCGGCACGTTTGACCTGCTGGCCATGGCCGCAACGCCCCCCGTGTTTGATGGCCCCGAGGATCAAAATGGCCTGCGCAACCGTGACCAACTTTTGTTTTGGGCCAATGCCTTGTCCGACGGTGCCTTCACGGCGCCGATCCTCGCGGGCCGCTTCAACCTTGACCCCATGGACGGCGAAGGGCACCGCACCGCACTACGCGCCCTCCTGACCCACCCCCGTCTTCAGGATCCCGCCCCAATCAGCCCCGGCGGCGCGGTCTTTGAAAGCGATATTCCCAACATAGGCCCCCCCGCGCAGGACACCGCCGCGTGGCAAAAGCCACCCGGCCCCCTGCGCGTGGATTACATCCTGCCCAGCCGCGACTGGACCGTCATCGACAGCGGGGTCCTGTGGCCCGCCCCCGGTGACCCTTTTGCCGAAACCGTGGCACAAGCAGGCGCGGACCTTTTGGTCTGGGTGACCGTCACGCGCTAACAGATGCCGCCCATTCTTGACCCCGGGGCAGACCTCCGCTACCCACCGCTGCGATATATAACGCAGTGCAAGGAGCGCCCGCATGTCCAACCCTTCCCTCCTGATTTTGCCCGGTGACGGGATTGGCGCCGAGGTCATGGCCGAAGTGCAGCGCGTCATCGGCTGGTTCGGGGACAAACGCGGGCTGGCCTTCGACGTCAGCGAAGACCTTGTGGGCGGTGCGGCCTATGACGCGCACGGCACGCCGCTGCACGACGACACGATGGCCCGCGCCCAAGAGGTCGACGCAGTCCTTCTGGGCGCCGTCGGCGGCCCCAAGTACGACGATCTCGATTTCTCCGTAAAGCCAGAGCGCGGCCTGCTGCGCCTGCGCAAGGAAATGGACCTGTTCGCAAACCTGCGCCCCGCGCAATGCTTTGACGCCTTGGCCGATTTCTCCTCGCTGAAAAAGGACATCGTTGCGGGTCTCGACATCATGATCGTACGCGAATTGACCTCTGGTTCCTACTTCGGTGAGCCGCGCGGCATCTTCGAAGAAGACGGCCAGCGCGTGGGCATCAACACCCAACGCTACACCGAAGCTGAGATCGACCGCGTCGCGCGCTCCGCGTTTGAACTGGCCCGCCGCCGCAACGGCAAGGTCTGCTCGATGGAAAAAGCCAACGTCATGGAGTCGGGCATTCTGTGGCGCGAAGTCGTCACGGCCGTCCACAAGGACTACGCCGATGTTGAGCTGAGCCACATGTACGCCGACAATGGCGCGATGCAGCTCGTGCGCGCACCCAAACAATTCGACGTCATCCTGACCGACAACCTGTTTGGCGACATCCTGTCCGACTGTGCCGCTATGTTGACCGGCTCGTTGGGTATGTTGCCCTCCGCCTCGCTGGGTGCGCCAATGGAAAATGGCCGCCCCAAAGCGCTGTATGAGCCCGTCCACGGCTCCGCGCCTGACATCATGGGCCAAGGCAAAGCGAACCCGATCGCCTGTATCCTCAGCTTCGCAATGGCGCTGCGGTATTCGTTCGACCAAGGCACAGAGGCCGCGCGCCTTGAGACCGCGATCGAAGGCGTTTTGGCCGACGGCGTGCGCACTGGCGACCTGCTGGGCGATGCGAACACGACAGCCGTGTCCACATCCGGCATGACCGACGCAATCTTGGCAAAGCTCGACGCCTCGCTCTAAGGTCCGGCTTTCGCCCCAAGGCGGCACCAAACGCCCAATAATCATGCGCAAAGGCCCATCCGCCTTTGCGCATCTTTTATGGTGCAAATGTGCGCCCAATGCCCGCGCTCAAAATCAAGCCTTGCCGAAAACCAAACACAGGCGCAGGTATAGCGGGACTGCACACACCAAACACCCAAAGCTCTGATATGTCGTCTGCACCCTCTTCCTCTTTGTCCGGGCTTCTTCTGGGCCTTGCCGCATTTGGCGTCTTTGCCACTCACGATATTGCGGTCAAAGCACTTGGCGGCTCCTACGCACCCTTTCAGATCGTCTTTTTCAGCGTGCTGTTGGGCTTTCCCCTGGTGACGGTGATGTTGCTGCGGGATGCGACCACCGCGAACCTGCGCCCCAACCGCCCGTGGTGGAGCGGGCTGCGCACTGCGGCGGCCGTTATCACGGGGATATCGGCCTTTTATGCGTTCTCGGTCCTGCCCTTGGCCCAGACCTATGCGCTGCTGTTCGCGACACCATTGATCATCACCCTACTCGCCGTACCCATCCTTGGCGAAACCGTGGGCTGGCGGCGGGGCATGGCGGTGATCGTTGGCCTTGTGGGCGTTCTGGTGGTGCTGCAACCGGGGGCAACGGACTTCACGCTTGGGCATGTCGCGGGGCTGACGGCGGCGGGTGCGGGGGCCTTGGCCTCTGTGATCGTGCGCAAAATCGGGCGCGAGGAACGCTCCGCCGTTTTGATGCTCTATCCGATGGTCGCAAATGTGGTCGTCATGGGGGCGCTTTTGCCGTTCTTTTACAAACCCATGCCCTTACAGGATTTTGGGCTGGTCGTCGTGGTCGCGGTCTTTGGGTTTGTGGCAACCCTGTGCCTGATCGGCGCGTACCGCCGGGCCGATGCCGCCCTCGTGGCCCCGATGCAGTATTCCCAGATCATCTGGGCGGCGGTCTATGGCTGGCTGTTCTTCGATGAGGCGATCAACGCCTCAACCATCCTTGGCGTCGGGATCATCATCGCCAGCGGGCTGTATATTGTCCTGCGCGAGGCGCGCGGCGGCGGGTCCGCCACAACCCCGGTTTTACGCACACGCTCACGGCCCGAAACAGGCACCGCCCCCCGCGTCAGCCCAATGCTAACTGAGGCGGAAAAGGACGCCAGCCTTTAGGAGCGCCCCCAAGTTTACGAGCCATCCTTGGGAATTGTGGCGACAGATGTGACCTTAGCTGCATCCAGCAAACAATTGTCGAGCAGACCTAAGTATTGGTTGAGACGAATAAAGTCGATCTCGGTGCGCGGCACACCCGCTGCTTTTTCACTGGCAACCCTCGCCCCCTCCTCGTTGCCCCCAACACCTGCCAAAAGATCGTCGCGAATAGCGGTAAAATCGGCTACATCGCGTACCAATGCTTCACGCGTGATGATGCGGATTTCTTCCACCGCGCCGTAGGTGGCAGCCCGGGCCATCTTTTTGGTCGGCCCCGTCGAACGCGCCAACAAGAAGCGCCCCATATTGGCCGTTGTGGCCACGCAATTCATGCGCTTGGACGCGATATAGATACCCTTGATTGTGTCCTGAGACACCGTGCGCGACGCCACCGAAGTGCTCGCCACACCCACTAGCCCCCGGTTCGCAAGCGCCACATCCGACGCGCTGCCCACAGCCCCAACCACAAAGCTGCCAGCCGCCAAATAAGTCAAAACGGCTGCCACATTTTGCCCCTCAGTGGCTTCGTGCGCCGCTTTCCTGTAGGCCATCGATAGCGCTTCACTGTGCTCCGCCAAGGTCTTCAAATAGCTAGTTGAAGTGACCGGCTTGCTTTTCAATACCGCGTCCTCTTCCCGCAGCAGGCTCTTCTCTGCGCAACCTGCCCCCAAAACACACATAACAACGGCGACTGTCCAAGCCCGCATGGGACCCTCCATACTCATTAACCAACAACGGAAATATATTATCAGGCCGCGTTAACTTTTTGGGGTCAGGTTTTCCTTACCTCGACGCATGGGCCAAAACGCAAAAGGGCCGCCCTAAGGCGACCCCGATGTTCAGATTTGCACGCTCTTGTTAGGCGTTTTCGCTCGGTAGACGCGCGGCCTCAGCGTAGGGCACATTCACACCCCCATAGCGCCGTACTCGCAGGTTGCATTGCTCCGCATGGCCCGCAAACCCCTCAAGCATACACAACCGTGAACCATAGGCCCCAATTTGCGCCGCGGCCTCATCGGTTGTAACCTTTTGATAGCTATGCGTCTTGAGGAACTTACCCACCCAAAGACCGCCCGTATACCGGCCCGCCTTCTTGGTGGGCAGCGTATGGTTCGTGCCGATAACCTTGTCACCATTGGCCACGTTGGTGCGCGGCCCCAAGAACAGCGCGCCGTAACATGTCATATGCTCAAGGAACCAATCATCGCGGTCCGTCATGACCTGAACATGCTCGGACGCGATGTCATCTGCTACGGCCAGCATCTCATCATAGGTGTCGCACAAGATTACCTCGCCGTAGTCGCGCCAGCTGACCGAAGCGGTGTCCGCCGTGGGCAGGATCTCTAGCAGCCGGTCGATCTCCCGCAGAGTGTCCTCTGCCAGTTTGCGCGAATTCGTGAGCAATACGGCCGGCGAGTTATAGCCATGCTCGGCCTGCCCCAACAAATCCGTCGCGCACATTTCGGCGTCAACAGTGTCATCGGCAATCACCATCGTTTCGGTTGGGCCTGCGAACAGGTCGATGCCTACGCGGCCAAACAATTGGCGCTTAGCCTCTGCGACAAAGGCGTTGCCGGGGCCGACCAACAGATGCACGGGGTCAATCGTTTCCGTCCCGATCGCCATCGCGCCCACGGCTTGAATACCGCCGAGGACATAGATTTCATGCGCGCCGCCCATATGCATCGCGGCAATCACGGCAGGGTTCGGCACCCCATTGAACGGCGGCGTGCAGGCGATGATCCGAGGCACGCCTGCAACACTGGCCGTCGCCACCGACATATGCGCCGAGGCAACCATCGGGAACTTACCCCCCGGAACGTAGCAGCCCACGGATTGCACAGGGATATTCTTGTGGCCCAAAATCACGCCGGGCATCGTCTCGACCTCAACATCCAACATGCTATCGCGCTGCACTTGGGCAAAGGCACGCACCTGATCCTGTGCGAATTTGATATCCGCCATATCCTCGGGTGAAACTTGGGCGATAATCGCCTCAATCTCGGCCTCGCTCAGCCGGTAGCTTTCACGATCAAAGCCGTCGAACTTGTTGGCCAATTCGCGCACAGCCGTGTCGCCGCGCGTCTCAATATCGCGCAGCGTGGCGGCCACGATTTCGGCGGTTTTGGCGTCATCATAGGCACGAACATCATCCGAAATGCCGCGCTTGAGGTAAGTGATCGTCATGGGCTTGGCTCCGTTTTGCAAATCGCAATTGCATACCTATGCAACGCTAGTCCAAGCGCGCGGGCCAAGCAAGCCATTCACCAACGAAAAACCCCCGACGCGCGGCCGGGGGTTTTCCAATGTTTCGACAGGGTATTCGCCTTAAGAATTGCGCAGGCCTTAGTCCGCGCCGTGGACCGAGATTTGCGCATCTGAAGGTGGGTTAAAAACCTTTTGCACCGCAAAGATCGCCCCCGTCAGAACCACGCCGATGACGTCCGTGACCCAGCTGCCTTCGATCATGAACAGCGCAGCAAGGATCAGGGCCGCACGGATGAACCACGCCACGCGCGCCCCCGCGAACCAGCCCTGCACACCAGAGCTTAGCAAGAACACCCCGAACACCGCCGTCACACCCGCAAGGCCCACTTCGAACCACGTACCATCCATCAAGATCGCAGAGTTGTAGAAGAACATGAACGGCACGATGAACGCCGCGATGCCGATCTTGAACGACGCCACAGATGTCTCCATCGGGTTGGCCCCCGATATCCCCGCCGCCGCGTAACTGGCCAGCGCCACAGGCGGCGTGATGGCCGAGACAACGGCAAAGTAGAAGACAAAGAAGTGCGCCGTCAGCTGCGGGATACCCAGTTGCACCAGACCCGGTGCCACCACGCTTGCCGCCACCGCATAGGCCGCTGTCGTCGGCATGCCCATGCCCAGCAGGATCGCGATACACATCGCAAAGAACAGCGCCAGAAGTTGCGACACACCCGCAAGGTTCAACAGAACGCTTGAGAACCGCGCCCCCACACCCGTCAGGGAAATCACACCCACAATGATACCCGCACAGGCACACACCGCGATGATCTGGATCGACATGACACCCGCCAGCTCCAAACCCTTGAGCATCCCGCTCAGGCCCAGACCCTGTTGCTCCGATTTGCCGGCCATCTCGATGTAGGTGACATAGACAAACGTCACCGCCACTAGGGCCGAGATGATCAGCGACAGGTTCGTGATCAACGCAGGCGACGGCGCGCCGGGCTCTGCGGGTGTGATGGTGACATAGGCCACCGTCAGGACCACGGTCAGAACCGCAATTGCCAAGACCAACAGACGCTGCAACGTGAACCCCGCCTGCTTGAGCGAGAAATGCTCAGGCGTGGCCCAGCTGACGACAACAGCCGCCACCGTGGCCAAGGTCCCAGCCCGGATGACCGAATAGCCCATGAACAGCGCGACGATCAGAATGATGATCGGCAGGAACAGGAACACACGGCGCACCATGGCGCGGAACTTGGGCAGCTCATCTTCGCGCATCCCGCGCATGCCCAGTTTGGCGGCCTCAAAATCGACCATAAAGTAGATCGACGCGAAATAGAGGATCGCCGGGATGATCGCCGCAATGGCGATGTCGGTGTAGGGGATGCCCGTGATCTCGGCCATGATGAAGGCGCCTGCCCCCATGATAGGCGGCATGATTTGCCCCCCTGTTGAGGCCGCAGCCTCAACCGCGCCTGCAGTTTTCTTGTGGTAGCCAACCTTCTTCATCAACGGGATCGTTAGCGACCCTGTGGCCACCACGTTACCCGCAGATGTGCCGTTGATCATGCCCATCAGGCCAGAGGCGAAAATCGCCACCTTGGCTGGGCCACCCCGTGCGCGCCCTGCGGCGGCAAAGGCGAAGTTCACAAAGTAGTCCCCCACCTTGGACGCCTGTAGGAACGCCGCAAAGATGATGAACAGAATGATGTAGGTCGAGGACACAGCCGTGGTTGGCCCAAGGATCCCGGCGTCGGTATAGACTTGGCTAAAGAACCGGGTCCACGCGATGTCAGGCGCATTCAGGAACCCGGGCAGCATTTCGCCGGTGAACACATACACCAAGAACACGCCCGAAATGATGATCAGCGCAAGGCCCGCCACCCGGCGCGTCAGCTCCATAATCAGGGCCACCCCCGCAACAGCCGCCAGCGAAATACCGATGGGCGCAAAGGGCGTGCCCGTCGAGTTGCGCATCAACGTGCCATAGATCGTGATGAAATAGGTCGCCGCTGCGATCCCGCACAGGCCCAACAACAGGTCGGCGGGCACAATTTGGCCCCGCGCCCGTGTGCGGACCCAGCCGATCACGATGCCACCCGCAGTCGCAGCCAGCAAAGGCGCGCCAAAGTGCCAGATCTCACGGGACTTGATGCCCGGATCAATACCGTTCCAAGCGACACCACCCGCGATGTCCGAGGCAAAGCCCAGCGCCGTCCACAGCGCATAGAACGCTGGCAACATCAGGCCATAAGCCGCATAGTCCAGAACCGAATGACCCGACGCCTCTGCGTCATCATCCGGGAACGACCGGCCCGAAAAGAGGATAAAGCCAAGGATCAACGCGCCCGCAATGTGCACGATGCGGAAGTTCCAAGTCTCTAGGGGAAAGGATGGCAACAGCGGGATCGTGATCCCGGTCCATGCTGCGATCGACACGCCATTCAGCGCGGCCATGTGGAAGCCCGCATAAAACGCGGAAAGAGCCGCGACCAGAATATACGTGCGGCCCGTAAACAGGCGACGGTTGGATTCGACGGGTTCGTCGTCCACACCTTCGGCAATCACGGGGCTATCGGTGGTTTGATTGGTCATGGCGTCCCTCGCTCATATGTTGGACGCCCGAGGTCTGACGCGCGGGTCGCCCAAAAGCCCCCCGCCGCTTGACGCGGCGAGAGGTTATCATCGTAATCTCAGGCGATTAGCCGCCGTAGATCATGTCAGCGGCAATGGATGCCCCTGCGTTTTCGTTGAACCACTTGGCCGCACCGGGGTGCCACATCAGAACACCGTTTTTGTCCCAGTTGGCGGGCACTGTGGAACGGGCTGCTTTGTGGATGCCGAGCATACGCTCGTTGTCGGACATAACGACGTCAACAACGGCTTCTACGAAGCTCTCGGGCAGATCACAGTTGGCGATCGAGAAGTTCCACATCGACACGGAACGCGCATCGGCTTCCAGTGTGGTGTAGGTGCTTGCTGCGATGTCGAACTGCGAAACCGGGAAAGTTTCGAGGATCTTGGCTTGCTCAGCTTCGGTGAACTCGATGATGTTGACGTCCGTTTGGACCTCAAGCTGCGACACGGCGGGCACAGGCACACCAGCCGCAAACGCGATCACGTCCAGCAGACCATCCTGAAGCTGACCACCAAGGTCAGTCCAACCACCGTTGCGACGCTCAAAGTCGACGCCCAGTGTTTCCATCATGCGTGGGAAGTATGTGTCGGAAGTCGAACCAGCGGGACCGAAACCGATTTTCGCGCCAGCGGGGATGTCCGCAACCGATGTGATGCCCGACGATGTCAGCGCAGTCACCGAGAACGGTGTCTGGTACATTGGGAACATCGCGCAGGCTTTGTCCATTGCAAGGCCGGGTGCGATTGGGTTGGTGCCGTTCAGCGATTCCGCTGCTGGGCCCATTGTGGTCATGCCAAATGCGGCTTCACCTGTGTGCACCAGCGCCATGTTCTGCATGGGGCCACCAGTGACTTCGCCGCCGCCAGTCAGGCCCAGCTCTTCTGCCACGAGGTTCGCCCAGCCGGAGCCGTAGGCAAAGTAGGTGCCGCCCTGCGAAGCCGTACCAACGGTGAAGCTGGTGGGCCAGTCTGTGCGGTCCACGTGACCGTCGGCGAATGCTTGACCTGCGAACACAACAGTTGTCGCAGCCAGAAGTGTCGTGAGTTTCATATAACTCTCTCCCTTAAAGTTTTGTGGGGGCGTTTGGTCGCGTCCCACCTGTCTCCCGGCCCGGTGGTTTGGGCCAGCTCCCTGAGATCAGGATGCGCGCATGGAGGCGGGCAATGCCCCATCACGCAAGCGATGATTGCGCGGATTCGCATTTTGAGCATCAAGGCGCCCAGCCAATGGGTCACATTCGGAACATGGTGGCGCTAACGGTGGGTCGTTTGGGTGACACGCCTGCAGTTTGCGCGACGCTTAGGTATAACTTTCGCGATCCAACCCATGGCGCTGCATCTTCTCATACAGGGCTTTGCGGCTGATCCCGAGGCTCTCATATGTGGGCTTTAGGGCGCCGTTGTGTGCCGACAGGGCAGCCGCCACGAGCGCCCGTTCATGGGCTGCCATCTGCGTGGCCAAGGTCTCATCGCTGGCGGATGGGGCTGCGGCCTCGGCGGTTGGGCCAAAGCCCAGAACAAACCGATCCGCCGCATTTCGCAGCTCACGCACATTGCCCGGCCAGTCCTGCGTGGCGACCTGCGCCAGAACCGCGTCACGCACATCCGGCACGGGGCGTTTGTAACGGGTCGCGGCCTCGCCCACGAGGTGCATGAACAATTGCGGCACATCCTCGCGCCGCGCACTTAGGGGCGGCACATGCAGGGTCACAACGTTCAACCGGTAATACAGATCGGCCCGAAAACTGCCCGCCTCAACCGCTGCATCCAGCGGCGCCTTGGCCGCCGCAAGGAACCGCACGTCCAGATCCACGGGTTCATTGCTGCCCAACCGGGTAATCTGCCGGTTCTGGATCGCATGCAAAAACTTGGCCTGCACGTCCACGGGCAGGCTATCGATCTCATCCAAGAAAACGGTGCCGCCTCGGGCGAACTCCAACTTTCCAAAGCGGGGCTTCAGCGCGCCGGGAAACGCGCCCGCCTCATGGCCAAACAACTCGGATTCGACCAAATCCTTGGGCATGGCGGCGCAGTTGATATGCACAAACGGGCGGTCATGCCGGGGGCTGGCGCGGTGCAGGGCGCGGGCGACGATCTCTTTGCCCGTACCGGTGGCCCCCGTGATCAACGCGTCAGCCTCGGTCTCGGCCACGGCCCGCACCTGCGTGCGCAGCGCGACCATCGCAGCCGAACGCCCGATCAGCCGCGCCTCAACCACATCGCGCCCACCGACCTGATTGCGCAACGCGCGGTTTTCCAGCGTCAGGCGGCGTTTATCCAAAGCCCGGCGCACGGTGGCCACCAGATGCTTGGGGTCATAGGGTTTTTCGAGGAAATCATAGGCCCCGTCGCGCATCGCCTGCACCGCAAGCTCAACATCGCCATTGCCCGTCACGATGATCACCGGCAGGGCGGGGTCAATCTCAAGCGCCGCGCGCAGGAGGGCCATGCCGTCCATACCGGGCATCCGAATGTCCGTGACCAAAATCCCCGGAAAATCGCGCGCAACTCGGGACAGGGCCAAATCGGCCTCCGGCAGGGCCGTGACCGGCAGATCAGCCAATTCCAACGTTTGGCTGGCCGCGATGCGCAGGTCTTCTTCGTCATCGACAAACAGGATTGTCTCGCTCATTCCGCCGCCTCCTGCACGCCCTCAGCCGCGCGCAAATCCACGCCAAACACGGCGCCACCCTCCGGGTGATTACGGCCCCACAGGGTGCCGCCAAAATCACGTACAATATTAAATGAAATCGACAAGCCCAGCCCAAGGCCTTTGCCGGTTTCTTTGGTCGTAAAGAAAGGGTCGAACATCTGGCTCTGGGCATCTTGGGGGATGCCGGCCCCAAAATCGCGCACCGTCACCTGCCAGCCGCCCTCCAAGGGCGCTGCCCCCAACACGACGCGCCCACCGGGCCCCGAGGCATCCGCCGCATTCGTCAGGAGGTTCACAACCACCTGTTGCAACCGCACATGGCCACCGTTTACCACCGCCGCAGCCTCTGGCCCCGCGATATCCAACGTGATCGCATCACGCTTTAGGCGCGGCTCAACCACGGCCACGGCGTCCTCTATTATCTTGTCCAAGGCGACCGGGCCGCTGGCCTCATCGGGGCGACGAGCAAAGTTGCGCAAATGCTTTGAAATTCGCGCCATCCGGTCGGCCAACCCGCTAATGCGGGTGATATTCTCACGCGCCTGTTGGGTCTGGCCTCGGTCCAGAAAACTGCCCGCGTTCTCCGCGTAGCTTTTGACGGCGGCAAGCGGTTGGTTAAACTCATGGCTTAGCGCCGCGGACATCTGGCCCAGCGCGGACAACTTGCCCGCCTGCACAAGGCTCGCTTGGGTACGGCGCAACTCGGCCTCCGTGGCGCGCCGCTCCTCTACCTCAATGCGCAGGGCATCGGTCCGCTCGCGGACCCGGGCCTCCAGCTCGCGCTGAACGGCCGCCGCCTGCAACCCGCGCTGCCGCCACGCGGCCACCGCGAGGATTGCGAACAAACCCACCAGCGCGAACACCGCCAACACCCACATCGCCTGCGTCCGCGCCCCCGCCGTGGGCACCAATGACGTCACGGACCAGCCTGCCGTTTCGATCACCTCCGCCGAGGAGGCGACGTATTCCATGCCCCCCACCGTCGCGATATCCGCCGACCCACTCAGCGCGCGGCGCTGCATATCCAACGGCGTCAGCTGATCCAGCGGGTACTGCCGGTTCAGCGCGATGGCCTTTAGCTTTTCATCATCCAACCGCTGGGTCGTACGAAAATGCCAAGGCTGCTGCGATGACATCGCCACAACCCCGTTCACATCCGTCACGATCACCTCTGAGGCCGCACCCCGCCAGTTTTCCTCAAACGCATCCACGGTGAATTTCACGGCCACAACGCCGACAATCTCGGGCCCATCTCGCACCGGGGTCGCATAAAAATACCCCCGCTCACCCGAGGTGGTCCCTAGTGCAAAATACCGCCCCAAGCCCCCATCCAGAGCTTCCGTGAAATAGGGGCGGAAGCTGAAATTATTGCCAATGAAAGACCCCTCCCCCTTGTAGTAGTTGGAGGCCGCAAGCGCGGTGCCATCCACGCCCATGACGTAAACATCGGACGCCGAAACCGCGAGCGCGGTGTTCAATAGTTCAGTGTTGGCGGCAGCCACCGCGCCGGGGGCCCCGGGCGCGCGCAGCAACGCCCCAAGCGTCGGGGACTGCGCGATCAGATGCGGCAGCGGCGCATATCGGTCCAACGCCGCCCGCAACGAGTCGCTCGCCAGCCGCAGCGTGACCTCGTTTTGCTCGGCGGCTTGCAGCAGGAAATACCGCTCCAACCGGGGCCAAACCAGCACCCAAAGGGCCGTCAGCATCGCCACCAACACCACCGCAACTTGCAGGTTCAACGCAGCCCGGAGGCGCGGTTTTTTCGACGCAAATACCATGGCGCAAAGCTACGCCAAGTTCACCGCCCACGCCAGCGCTTGCGCGCATGCCTATTTTTTCACCAAACACGTCAAAACGCAGGCAGATGAGCGAAAAGTAGGCAGCGGATAGCAGCCCGCCCGTCGCACTTTGGCGCAGTCCTGAGATAGTTAACCCTCATTGGGGGACGAACCGATCACCGAACTGCACACCATAACAGCGCCCAGCCAACCCCGCGCCCGCGGCGAGGCTCAGGTCACGGCCAAGGCCCGCGATGGGGCTAGCGTCATCGCAAGCCTGCGGCAGGCGGGCTCGTCCAAGCTGGTGTTTCCGCGCGGCGGTGCCGGATTGCAGGCTGTTTTGGTCAACACCGCAGGCGGCATCACCGGCGGCGATCGGTTTGCCCTTTCGGCGACGGCGGGGCCGGGCACGCAGCTGACCCTCACCACCCAAGCCGCCGAACGCGCCTATGGCGCACAGCCCGGTGAAACGGGCCGCGTGATCAATAGGCTCAGCGTGTCTGAGGACGCGCAGCTCAATTGGCTCCCTCAAGAAACAATCTTGTTTGAAAACAGCTGCGTGCGCCGTGACATGAAAGTCGATTTGCACGAAACGGCGCGGTTTATGTTTGTCGAATCCCTCGTGCTGGGCCGGGTCGCGATGGGCGAGACGTTGCACAACGCCGCCTTCCACGACCGGGTAGAAATCCGCCGCGCAGGCGCGCTTATTTTTGCGGACGCCATGGCACTGAGCGGAGATGTCAGTGCCCACATGGCGCAAGCCGCGGGCGGCGCTGGCGCTCTGGCCAGTGTGATCCTCGCAGTTCCAAACGCTGAGGCGCTGCTGACACCCGTGCGCGCCGTCCTTGACCCCACATCCGGCGCCTCGCTTCTGGCGCCGGACCTGCTTCACCTGCGCCTCTTGGCGCCCGACGGATTTGGCCTGCGCCAAACGCTCCTTCCGGCCCTGCGGCTCCTTAGCCACGGCCCCCTGCCCCGCACTTGGATGATCTGACATGCAACTCACCCCCCGCGAAAAAGACAAACTGCTGGTCGCAATGGCCGCCGAGGTCGCCCGCAAACGGCTCGCCCGTGGCGTCAAACTGAACCACCCCGAGGCCATCGCCCTCATCACCGAGGCCGTGGTCGAGGGCGCGCGCGACGGTCGCACCGTCGCGGATATGATGGAGGCCGGGGCCCAAGTCCTGACCCGCGATCACGTGATGGACGGCATCGCCGAGATGATCCACGAAATTCAGGTCGAAGCGACCTTTCCCGACGGCACCAAACTGGTCACCGTCCACAACCCCATCCGCTAGGAGGCCGCCGCGATGATCCCCGGAGAACTCTTGCCCGCTGAGGGCGATCTGACGCTCAACCCCGGCACCCAGGCCGTCACCCTGATGGTCGCCAACACCGGCGACCGCCCCGTGCAGGTCGGCAGCCACTACCATTTCGCAGAGGCCAACTTCGCGCTGGAGTTCGACCGCGCGGCAGCACATGGCCTGCGGCTCGACATCGCGGCCGGCACTGCCATTCGTTTTGAACCCGGCCAACGCCGGGAGGTGCCGCTCATCCCCATCGGGGGCGCGCGCCGTGTTTTTGGTTTCAATCAACAGGTCATGGGAGACCTCTAATGCGTACCGAGTTAAGCCCTTTTACCCCCCATTATGCCGTCACATGGCCGCTCGATTTCTGGGCGCCCTCACTGCAAGCCGCCCGCGTTTTGGCACAAGCCAACTTCGAGATGACCTTGCGCTTTATGAACACGGCCTCCGCGCTGAACCCCTACCTCCGACCGTTGCAACGCACCGCACCCCGGCACGCTTAACGCCGCCGCTCCTGCCTGCCCACGCACTGCCCCAAAGGACACGACCCCATGGCCACCACGATTTCCCGCGCTGATTACGCTGCCATGTTTGGCCCCACAGTAGGCGACCGGCTGCGGCTGGCAGACACCGACCTGATCATTGAGGTTGAGCGGGACCTCATCGCCGAACGCGCCGGTGCGGCGTCAACTGGGGGCACAGGTGCCAACGCGCTGCACTACGGCGAAGAGGTCAAGTTTGGCGGCGGCAAGGTCATTCGTGACGGCATGGGCCAGTCACAAGCCACCCGTGCCCAAGGCGCAGTGGACACTGTTATCACCAATGCCCTGATCGTCGATCACACCGGGATCTATAAGGCCGACGTGGGCCTCAAGGACGGGCGCATCCACAAGATCGGCAAGGCCGGCAACCCCGACACGCAACCCGGCGTCGACATCGTCGTCGGCCCCGGAACCGAGGCCATCGCCGGTGAGGGCCGTATCCTGACGGCCGGCGGGTTCGACAGCCACATCCACTTTATCTGCCCCCAGCAAATGGACGACGCCCTGCATTCGGGCGTCACAACCTGCTTTGGCGGCGGCACCGGGCCTGCGCACGGCACGCTGGCCACAACCTGCACCCCCGGCCCATGGCATCTGGGCCGGATGTTCCAAGCCTTTGACGCGATCCCGATGAACATCGGCCTTGCGGGCAAAGGCAACGCGTCACAGCCCGACGCCTTGCGCGAAATGGTCGAGGGCGGGGCGTCTTGCCTCAAGCTGCACGAGGATTGGGGCACCACCCCTGGCGCCATCGACTGCTGCCTGTCAGTGGCCGATGACATGGACGTGCAGGTCATGATCCACACCGACACCCTCAACGAAAGCGGCTTTGTCGAAAACACGATGAAGGCCATCGGCGGGCGCACCATCCATGCCTTTCACACCGAAGGCGCGGGCGGCGGTCACGCCCCCGACATCATCAAAATATGTGGCGCGGACAATGTGTTGCCCTCCTCCACCAACCCCACGCGCCCCTTCACCGTGAACACGCTGGAGGAACACCTCGACATGCTCATGGTGTGCCACCACCTCGACAAATCCATCCCCGAGGACGTGGCCTTTGCCGAAAGCCGCATACGCCGCGAAACCATCGCCGCCGAGGATATCCTGCACGACATGGGCGCGTTCAGCATCATCGCATCAGACAGTCAGGCCATGGGCCGCGTCGGTGAGGTGATCATCCGCACATGGCAAACCGCCGACAAAATGCGCAAACAGCGCGGGCGGCTCAGCGAGGAAACCGGCGACAACGACAACTTCCGCGTCCGCCGCTACATCGCGAAATATACGATCAACCCGGCCCTCGCCCACGGGGTCAGCCAACACGTCGGCTCGATTGAGGAAGGCAAACGCGCCGATCTGGTCCTCTGGAGCCCTGCGTTCTTTGGCGTAAAGCCTGAGATGGTCTTGATGGGCGGCACGATTGTTGTGGCGCAAATGGGGGATCCGAACGCCTCGATCCCGACGCCGCAGCCCGTTTATTCACGCGCGATGTTCGGCAGCTTTGGCCGCTCGGTTGAGCAGTCTTCGGTGTGTTTCGTCTCCGAGGCCGCGATGGCCGCCGACCTGCGCGGCACACTGGGCACGGCCAAGGGCATGGAGGCCGTACAAAACACGCGCAATATCTCCAAGGCGGACCTGATCCTCAACTCCGCCACCCCCGAAGTCGAGGTGAACCCCGAAACCTACGAGGTCCGCGCCAACGGCGAACTCCTGACTTGCGAACCCGCAAGCGAGTTGCCCATGGCCCAGCGGTATTTTCTGTTTTGAGGGCAAACAAGGAAGCGAAAGAAGACGCTATAGGATACGTAGGCCTCGCGCTCGAGTACTTTGACGCCGTCGATGCCATGAACGTTGGTGAGCGTTTCACTGGGCCAAGACACTTGCGCCCAATGCTGCAGCTTCTGGGCATTGGCTTAGAACTGAGCCTAAAGGCCGACCTTCGAGCACAAGGCGTATCGGAAAAAGACTTAAAGGATCTGGGGCACTCCATCACCAAAGCTTATGGTCGTGTGGCACAAAACATGAAGAAAAGTGCAGAAACGAAGGCCAAATGCGATTTCATTCATAAAGTGCGCGGCTTCAGGGACGCGTATGTGAAAAACATCGGTCCAGATGCTGCCGGTGCTTCTAGAATTCCGACCAATGAAGAAATCGGCGGATCCGTTCCTAGAAGCCAAGATATGATTGATCGATTTGGTAAAATTTTCGCATCAGATCGAGGACTGAGATACCCCGATACCGGATGGGATCATTCAGCGAGGCTTTCGGTCCCGCCCTACGCAGACATTCCAGCCTTCTATTTGAGTATCTGGGGGTCAGCATTTGCAGCGACTGTTGATCAGGATGTTCGCCAATGGATGCAGTCTGGGAAAGAGTAATTGATGAAAGACAAAACGCTGTTTCCCCGGGTGCCCTGCCGAAGGCAGTGCTTACCCCTCCCCGCGGGAGGGCGCTTCGCACCCATCGAGGGTCAAGCGCTCCCCTCGCAAAGCTACGGCACCAATGGTGCAAAATATCGACTGCCCCGACCCAGCCCCACGGTCGAGAGCCTCCTACTCAAACCGCGGCCGGGGACCGCACCTCGCGCGTCAGATCAACGATGAAAACAGCACAAACCACCCACCCTCATCCCCACGGCGCGCCCAGCGACGCGCTGACGCTCAGCTATGACGCCCGCTTTCTGCGCCGCAAGGTGCTGACCACGGACCAAGGCAACCAAGTGCTGGTGGACTTCGCCCAAGCCACATCGCTGCCGCCCGGTGGCGTGCTGGTCTGCACGGACGGCACGCATATTGCGGTGCTCGCGGCGGATGAGCCGTGCCTGCGCATCACCGGCAACTTGCCCCGGCTGGCGTGGCACATCGGCAACCGCCACACGCCCTGCCAGATCGAAGCCGACCACCTGATCATCCGCGCGGACCCGATCATGGCCGATATGCTCCGCGGCCTCGGGGCACAGATTACCGAAATCACCGCCCCCTTCACCCCCGAGGGCGGCGCCTATGGCCATGGCCGCACCCACGGCCACGACCATTCCCACCAGCACGGGCCGGTTCCCCATGACCACTGACGCGACCCTCACCCTGGCGCAGTGGTTTTCACCCGCCTACCCCGTCGGGGCCTTTGCCTATTCCCATGGGCTCGAAACCGCGATTGAGGGCGGCTTGGTCCACGATGCCGAAAGCCTGCGCGCATGGATCACGCCGGTGCTGACCCACGGCTCGGGCCGCAATGACGCGCTATTTCTAGCGGCGGCCTTTCACGGCGACCCTGCGCAGGCCGATGATCTCTGCCGCGCCTTTGCCTCCTCAGCGGAGCGGGTGATGGAGACGACGCAACAAGGGGCCGCCTTTGCCGCGACCACCCGCGCGATCTGGCCGATCGACCTGCCCGATTATGCCTACCCGGTGGCTGTGGGCCGGGCCGCGCACCTGCTGGATCTGCCCCTAGAGCTGACCACACAATACTACCTTCAGGCCTTTGCGAGCACGCTTGTATCCGTCGGCATTCGCCTGATCCCGCTCGGCCAAACCCAAGGCCACGCGCTGATCCACGCGCTATCGCCCCTGTGCAAGACGATCGCCACCGACACCGCACAGGGCGACCTAGACGCCCTCTCAGGCACCGCATTCTTGGCCGATATCCACGCTATGCAGCACGAAACTCTTTACTCAAGGACCTTCCGCACATGAGCCAAAATGGCCCCCTTCGTATCGGCATCGGCGGCCCTGTGGGCGCTGGCAAAACCACCCTCACCGCGCGCCTCGCCGCCCATTGGAAAGACCGGCTATCCGTGGCCGTCATCACCAATGACATCTACACCCAAGAGGACGCCGAGGCCCTGACCCGGATGCAAATCCTGCCCTCGGACCGGATTATCGGCGTCGAAACCGGGGGCTGCCCCCACACCGCCATCCGTGAGGACGCAAGCATCAACCTGGCCGCCGTGGCCCAGATGAACGCGCGCCACCCGGATCTGGACGTCATCCTGATCGAGAGCGGGGGCGACAACCTGTCGGCCACGTTCTCACCCGAACTGGCGGACATCACGCTCTATGTCATTGACGTGGCCGCGGGTGAGGAAATCCCCCGCAAGGGTGGCCCCGCGATCACCCGCTCGGACGTGTTGATCATCAATAAAACCGACCTCGCGCCCCATGTCGGCGCCGATCTGAGCGTGATGGAGCGGGACGCCACCCGGATGCGCGCAGGCCGTCCGTTCCAGTTCTGCGCCCTGCGACACGGTACAGGCGTGGCCGAGGTCGCCGCCCAAGCCGAGGCGATTGGCGGGCTGCTCCCTAATACGCCCTAGCCGCCACAGACCCAAGGTGACGTTGCGGACCTTTGGCCCGTGACGCATGATGACTCTTTCCAAAACACGCTTAACTGCTAGGGTGCCAAAAACCTTGGGGAGGGTCTCATGAGCGAACAAAACCGGCCGTGGACGGCCTTTTACGGGCCAAATGCGCGCGCGGATATTCCCGCCCCGCTGCACCGAACGATCGGTGATTTGATCAACGCCATGACCCACCTGCATGGGGCCAAAACCGCGTTCACCTGTTGCCTGCCCAACGGGATGAACGGGCGGCTCACCTATGCGCAAGTCGATGAAATGTCAGACGCTTTCGCGATTTACCTACGCGAAGTCGCGGGCCTGTCGGCGGGGGACCGTGTGGCCCTGCAGGTACCCAATGGCCTGCCCTTTCCCGTGGTCGCCTTTGGGGTGATGAAGGCGGGCTGCGTTCTGGTGAACGTGAACCCCCTTTATACCGCTGAAGAAATGGCCAAGCAGTTCGCGGATGCTACGCCCAACGCGCTCGTCATCGTTGATATCTTTGCCGAAAAGCTGGTCGAGGCGATGCAGGGCCACCCGATCCCCAACATCATCGTCACCCAAGTTGCCGAGTTTTTTCCCGCCGCCCCGCGCGGCATCGTGCGCTTGGTGCAAAAATACTGGGACCGGTCGCTTTCCCAGATTGAGGTCCCGCATATCCGCCTGCCCGACGCTTTGGCCAGCGGGCGCAGCCGCCGCGACGCCGACCAAGTCGTGGTCGAGGAATACCGCGCCCACATGACGGGCGACGACCTTGCGTGCCTGCAATACACCGGCGGCACGACGGGCGTATCCAAGGCCGCGATGCTGAGCCACGCCAACCTGCTCACCAACATGGAGCAGACGCTGGAACTGCTGGAGGGCCTCGAAAGCGGGTCTGAGGTCGTGCTAACCGCGCTGCCGATGTACCACGTCTTTGCCTTCACCGTGAACCTGCTGGGGTTCTATTCACTGGGGGCCAACAACGTGTTGATCCCCAATCCTCGCCCGCTCAGCAATCTGAAGCGCGCGTTCGAAAATTATAAGATTACGGTGCTAAGCGGGGTCAATACGCTCTTTAATGGTTTGAATAATGAAATCTGGTTCTTGGATTCCCCGCCCAAGCACCTAAAATTTGCGGCCGCTGGCGGCATGGCATTGCAGTCCGCCGTGGCCGAACGGTGGGAAGAAATCACCGGCAAACCTGTCCTCGAAGGCTACGGCCTGACCGAGACCGCCCCCTGCCTCAGCTTCAACCCGATGGGCAAAACACGGGTCAATTCCATCGGCGTGCCCGTGCCCTCGACCTACATGAAATGTGTGGATGAGGCCGGCGACGAAGTCCCCCAAGGCAGCGCGGGCGAACTGGCTGCCAAAGGCCCCCAAATCATGAAGGGCTATTGGCAAAACCCCGAAGAAACCGCGAATGTCCTGCGCGACGGGTGGTTCCTGACGGGGGATATCGGCACGATGGACGCCGACGGCTATTTCCGCATCGTGGACCGTAAAAAGGACATGGTGCTGGTTTCGGGCTTTAACGTCTATCCCAATGAGATCGAAGACTGCATGACCCGCCACCCCGGCGTGTCAGAAGCCGCAGTGATCGGGGTGCCGGACGGCGCCAGTGGCGAGGCCCTCAAGGCCTATGTTGTGGCCTTGGACGACACCCTCGATCAAGCCACCCTACGCGCTTACTGCAAAGAGCACCTGACCAACTACAAGGTGCCCAAAGTCATTGAATTCCGGGGTGATTTGCCCAAATCCAACGTCGGAAAAATCCTGCGCAAAGACCTGCGCGCCGAAGAACTAAGCAAGGGATAGCGTCATGGTCGGACCTTTTGAACAAGCCATTCTGGCGCTGATGATTGCGGTGATTATGTTGGGCATGGGCGCATCGCTCACGCCGCGCGATTTTGTCCTCGCGCTCAAGCGGCCAAAGGGCCTCGCGATTGGGGTGGTCTCGCAGTACGGGTTCATGCCGTTTATTGGCTTTTTGCTGATCACGGCCCTGCCCCTGCCAGAGGCGATTGCGGTCGGCACGTTGATCATGGCCTGTATGCCCGGCGGCACGACATCGAATATTTTCACATACTTTTCAAAGGGTAATCTGGCGCTTTCGGTCTTGATGACCGTCACCTCTACGATCTTTGGGGTGCTTTTGATCCCGATTGTTTTGTTGATTTATGCAGGTGCGCTCGACCTCGAAATTCCGCGCGAAAACATCATTGCCACACTGGTTTTGCTGCTGGTACCCGTCGCGATTGGCATGACCTTGCGCAAGATGAACGCCAATGTCGGCGCGGTGACAGAGTTCATGGGCTCAGCCCTTGCGGTGTTCTTTATCGTCTTTCTGATCGTGTCCTGGATCCCGCGCAACTGGGGCTTTTTGATGGAGACGACATGGGCCACCTACGCCGCCTCGGCAGCGCTGGGTTTGGTGGGGATTTTCATCGGCTACAACTTTGCCCGCGCCCTGAAATTACACCCCCGCAATGCGCGCACCGTGGCGCTTGAAACCGGCATCCAGAACGGTCCCCTCGCGGTGGCGATCATCGCGTTTACGTTCTCGGGCACCGAGGCGCAAAGTTACATGGCGGTGCCGGTTCTGTATTCGCTGTTCATCGTGATCGTCTCAACCTGCGTGACGTTCTATTTCCGCCGCGCGAATACGGCGGCGGAACAGGCGATGCCGGACGGGTTGCTATAGGGGGCAAAGCGCCCCCTACGGCTGGGCGTTTAATGTACACATTAATGTATACATTATTCGCCCGGTAATTTTAGCCCCGCTTGCTTGGCATAGACCTTGGCTACGGCGGCGTCATCAACACCCCCCAAACCCATGTCAGCGGCGGCCTTGAACTGTGCCAGCGCAGTATCCGTGATCGGCGCCTCAAAGCCCGCGTCGCGCGCAATGTCGAGCACGATGCCAAGGTCCTTGGGCCAGATGTTCACCGAACTGCGCGGCGCGTAATCGCCGTCCACAATGTGGGGCGCGCGGTTTTCCAACATCCAGCTCGTGCCCGCACATTTTGAGATCACCTCAACAAAAGCGGCAGGCGTCACCCCTTGGGTCATCCCAAAGGTCAGGGCCTCGGCCATGGTTGCGATGTGGACGCCCGCCAGCAATTGGTTCACCGCCTTCATCGCCGAGCCAGCGCCTGCGGCATCGCCCAATTCGAACACCGTTTCGGCCATTGCATCCAACACGGGGCGCGCAGCGGCAAAGGCCGTCGGTGTGCCCGACGCCATGATCGACAATTGGCCCGATGCCGCCTTGGCCGCTCCGCCCGAAATCGGCGCATCGAGGTACAAGACGCCGCTGGTCGCGCAGCGTGCCTCCATTTCGCGTGCAAATGCGGGGGGCACGGTTGCGCAGCTCAGGACAATTGCGCCGGGGCGCAGGCCAGCAACCACACCGTTCGCGCCGAACAAAACATCCTCGGTTTGGGCCGCGTTCAGGACCACCACAACCAGCGCATCCAACGTTCCCGCAACATCGCCCAACGCGCCCTCAGCGCCGCCTTCGGCCTGAAACTGGGCCGTGCGTTCGGCCGAGATATCATAGCCGTGGGTGCGCATCCCCGCGCGCAGCAGCGATTGCGCCATGCCATAGCCCATTGAGCCGAGGCCCACGATTGCGGTTGTTGTCATTCTTGGATCTCCTGTGCGGCCAACGCGGCCTGTGTAGCGGGGCGCGCCAGCATTGCAAGTTTGTGCGCGGCGAGTTTTGGGAAAGGATCAATCGGCACCCCTGCGGCGTCTAACCAGCGGGCAAAGACATAAAGATAGGGGTCGCAAAAGCTATAGTCTACGCCTAGCGCCCATGGACCCAATGGCAGGGTGGATTCGAGGTAAGTCGCGCATTCCGTTAGGTTTTGCGGGACGTACTTTTGCATATCGGCCAAAGCCACGGGGTCCTGCGCCCAGCGCTTGCCCCGCAGTTTATGGGCGAATGCGATGTGAGCCGTGGCACACAGATAGGCGCATAATTCGCGCGCGCGGGCTTGGGCCAAGGGACCTTCCGGCAGCAGCCCCCCCTGTGGGTGGCGCGCGGCCAAATACTCAAGGATCGCGGGGTTTTCGGTCAGACTGCCCTCGGGTGTGTCCAGCAGTGGCACACGGCCCTTTGGGTTGCACGCAAGGAATTCGGGCGCCTGATGCGCGCCCTGTGGGATCGGCACCTCAGCCAGCGCGAGGTCCACACCCAGTTCGAGGGCGAGGATGTGTGGCGCAAGCGCAGAGGACCCTTTGGAATAATAAAGTGTATACATGTCGGTCACCGTAGGGCTGCCCGTGCGCAGAGACTACCCCGAAATGCCCACGATTTCCGCACGAGCGCACGATACTTACGCTTACATGCATGGTAAGTTGTTTTAACTTCCGTAAAGCGGAACTTACGCCTATCGTTTTTTCAGAGCCCCGCAAGAGGGCCACGAAAACCACTGGGAGGACTACATGAAACACACGACTTTGACCTTTGCCGTCACGGCCGCGGCCCTTTTGGGCGCGACGGCGGCTTATGCTGATTATCCGACGCGGGCGATCAACATGGTGATCCCCTACGGCGCGGGTGGGGCCACTGACATTTCTGCGCGCACCATCTCTGAGCCTTTGGGCGCGGCGGTGGGCAAGCCCTTGGTAATGGCGAACATCACCGGTGCTGGCGGCGCGACCGGGTCGGTTGCCGTACAAAACGCCAGCGCGGATGGCTATACGATGCTGTTTGCGCGGGTCGGCTCACATTCCGTGAACCCTGCGATGAAGGCCACACTGCCCTACGGGCTGGAAGATTTCCGCTTTGTGACCGTGTATGAAATCAACCCTGTAGCCTGCGCGGTGCGCCCGGCGTCGGGCATCACGTCGATGGATCAGTTGATTGCAAAAGTGGCCGAGGGCGGCATCAGTTACAGCTCCTCCGGTGTGGGGTCGATGCCGCATCTGGCCAGTGCGATGGTCCTTTCGGAGTTCGGCGTGGCCGACCCGCTGACCGACGCCACACACATCCCGCAAAAAGGTGGCGGCGCCGCGATCACGGCTGTTCTGAACGGGACATCGACGTTTGTGTGCACCAACTCATCCGCGCTTGCGTCGTTTGTGGCCAACAAGCAGTTGACGCCGCTGTTGGTGACCACGGCCGAGCCTGTTGTCGGCTTTGACGCCCCCACCGCGAACCAATTGGGCAAGGACAAGCTGAACCAATTGGTCGGCTGGACCGGGATCGCAGGCCCAGACGATCTGCCCGATGATGTGGCCGCAAAGTGGGGTGAGTGGATGGCCGCCGCCACTGCCGACCCCAAGTTCCGCGAAACCATGGAGGCCCGCGGCTCGGTCATCGAGCTGATGGACCCGGTCAAGGCCAATGAGTTCATCCAAGGTCAGTACGACACCTTCCGCACGCTGGTCGAAGACCTTGGGATGCGCATTGAAGGTTAAGGCCTAACGGACTGAAAACGCTGGATGCGGCTGTCTTTGGGCGGCCGCATTCTTCACGAGATTTGACACTGGGGGATATGGGGTGTCACCGAAAACCATCCAATTTCAACTGGGACTTGGGGCCTGTTTGGCCGCTGCGTTCCTTGTGCTTTGGGCGATCCCGAACTGGGTTTCGTCGCCGAGCAATGTGTCCAACATCGTGCTCGCACCCGTGTTTTGGCCCTATGCGTTGTCGGGTATCACCGGCTTGGTGGGCTTGGGGCTATTGCTGGCCGCGCGCGGGGCATCACCCGCCCCTGACGCCGAGGCAGAACCCCCTGCAGCCGACGGGCTATCGTGGGTGCGGCTGGCTGCTCTGGCCGTGATCATGGTGGCGACGATGTTCGCCCTGCCCCGTTTGGGCATGGTGTGGACCGCGATGATTGTGTTCCTCCTGACGGCCTTTTTGTTCCGCACGCGCCATCCCATCACGGCCCTTATCTGCGCGGTGGTGATCCCGCTCGCGCTGTATCTATTTTTCGCCAAAGTGGCAGGGGTCGCGATCCCCCAAGGTATCTTTGTGAGGCTTCCGTGAGTTTTATTGACAGCCTGATGGCAGGTCTGAGCCTTGTCGCCTCGGTTGAGGCGTTTTTGGCGTTGTTTGTGGGCATTGTGATTGGGGTCATCGGCGGCGCCATTCCGGGCCTGTCGGCCACGATGGCCGTGGCGCTGACGCTGCCGTTTACGTTTTCGATGCAGCCGATCACCGGCATTTTGCTGCTGCTCGGCGTGTATAAGGGCGGGATTTTTGGCGGCTGTATCCCCGCCATTTTGATCAAGACCCCCGGCACGCCAGCGTCATCGGCCACGATCCTTGACGGTCACCCAATGGCCGAACGCGGCGAGGCCGGGCGCGCCTTGGGCATGGCGCTTTGGGCGTCGTGCACGGCGGATTTGGTGTCCAACCTTGCGCTGATCCTGTTTGCGGGGTGGCTTGCATCCTTTGCGTTGAACTTTGGCCCGCCTGAGTTTTTTGCCCTGATCCTGTTTTCGCTGACGATCATCGCAGGGGTGTCAGGCGATAGCCTGTTGCGCGGGGCCTTGTCGGCGTTGCTGGGGCTGTTGCTGGCGACCGTGGGGCTGGATTTGGTGTATGGGACCAACCGGTTCACTTTTGGCGATCCGAACATGATGGGCGGGCTGAATTTCATCGCCGTCCTGATCGGCCTGTTCGCCATCCCTGAGATCATCGCAATGGCATGGAACCCCACGGCGCATTTGGGCAAGGCCCGCGCGCTTGGCAATGCGAAGGTCACGATCAAAGACTATGTCGCAAGCTTTCGGTCGATCCTTCGGGGCAGTCTGATTGGGGTGTTTCTGGGGTCGATCCCCGGGATCGGGGCGGCCCCTTCGGCCTTTTTGAGCTATTCTGAGGCGCGGCGGAAATCCAAAAACAAGGCCAACTTTGGCAAGGGTGAGATCGAGGGCGTTGCGGCCTCTGAGGCGGGGAACAACGGGGTGGCAGGGGCCACGCTGATCCCGCTTCTGGCACTGGGCGTGCCAGGGGATGTGATCACCGCGATCATCATCGGCGCGTTCATGGTACATGGGCTGCAACCGGGGCCGATGATGTTCATCCTGAACGTCGACATCATCTATGGGCTGTTTATCGGGTTGATCGTCAGCTCGGTGTTTTTGTTCATCGTGGGCAGTGTCGCGATCAAGGGCTTTCGGTTCGTCGCGGATGTGCCCAAACGCATCCTGATGCCCGCCGTGTTGATCCTGTGTATCTATGGGGTGTTCGCGGTGAACAACAACATCTTTGACGTGGGCGTGATGTTTGCGATGGGCTGGGTGGGCTATGTCATGATGCGGTATCGCATCCCCGCCGCCCCCTTCTTGATCGCGTTCATTCTTGGCCCCTTGCTCGAGGACAACTTCCGCCAATCCATGCTGATGTCGGGCAGCGACCCGAGCATTCTGCTGCGTGGGCCAATCACTTGGTTTTTCTGGGCCATGACGTTGCTGACGATTGCCGCCATCGGACGGGCGATTATGCGCAAGCAGGCGGTGTAGACCGCCTGCTTGTGTGGCCGGGGCGCATCGCAGAACCTTCGAGACCCTTGAAACCGTTGAGAAACCTGCGGCAACAGGTTAATGGTTCCCTTAGGTCAGGCGCGTTGTATCAAACCGCGCCTGACCCCTATTAAAGACGCCATGAAAAGAGGGACTATGGCCCCGATCCTGCCCCTAGCCCTGCATGGGTAAGCACGCACCCAATGCCCCTATCCGCCCCGTCCGAGGGGAAACGATCCTCTTTTTCATCGCGGCGATTGGGGTGTTTGCGTTGAACATGATGTTGTGGGGGTACGACACGCCGCCCCTGATCGACTGGCCCAACCACATGGCGCGCCATGTGTTGCAATGTGGGGCTGCGGGGGCCGAGCACGTCGCGCGCTACTATGCATTTGCCCTAGACATCGTGCCTAACCTGACCTCAGACCTGATCCACACGTGGCCCGGCGCCTGCGCGGACCTTGAGGTGACGCAAAAGGTGCTGATCCAAGTGGGGTCCTTTGGCCTGTTTGCCGCGACGGCCGTGCTGCACCGCACGATCTGGGCCGCGTGGTCGGTGTGGCCGCTGATCGCGGTGATGGTGATGCATAACATGACTTGGGCCTTTGGGTTTGAGAACTTTGTGTTGGCGGCACCGGCGGCAATTTTGGTGCTGGCGTTGTGGTTTGCGATGGCCGCACGGGGGGCCGTTGTGCGGTTGGCGGTGATTTGGCCTTGCGCGGTGCTGGTCTATGTGATGCACCTTTATGCGTTCGGGTTCATCATGTTGATGATCGGCTTGCTGGAGCTGCACGACGTCACGCGCGCGCCTTCGACCCGGGCCGCGATCCTGCGGCGGGCGGGGATGGTGATGGCTGTTGCCTTCATCCCGGCGGTGCATTTGGTGGGCGCGCTGCGGGCCTCACCGGAGCTAGAGGCCGGCGGGATCGACTACGGCACGCCGATCCAATTCCTGACCGCTTTTGTCGCCCCCTTTGCCAGCTTTGGGTTGTTCGCCTCAACGGCGGAAACGATTGTGGTCGGGCTGTTGGGCTTGGCTGTAACGGCGGCGATCATCCTGTGGGTCCGCCGCGCCGGGCTGCAGATGTCCTTGGACCCGCGTGTGCGGTTCGCCCTGCCCGCGCTGGCCCTAATCACGCTGTTGGTGCCCTATTATTTCTCGGGCATCGCCTACACCAACATGCGGTTTCCGGTGCTGTTGGCCCCTGTGGTGTTGGCCGCGATCCGGGTGGACTTTACGCCCCGCGCATTGTGGGTGTTTGCCGGGGCGATGCTGGTCCTGTTGGCGGGCAAAATACTGTGGCTGACGGACAAATGGGCACTGCACGACGCGCAGGTTGCTGAATTACGCGCTGCAGCGGCCGTTTTGTCGCCGCAGGATCGGCTGTTGGTGACACGGCATGAGCAGTCCCAGACGATCCGGCTGCATTCCCACTCTGCCGCGTATATCCTGCGTGACCGGGGGCCGTATTGGACCGGGGTTTTCACCGGAGGCAACGCCATCGCCCCCCTGCCCGCCTATGCCCCGCGCGACAAGACGCATTTGTTTCCAATCCCTTGGCAGGTCTTGATGCCTGTTCACCAAGACCATGAGGTCTTTGAAGCCGGCAGTTATCTGGCGGATTGGCGCGATTTTTACACGCATACATTGGTGCTTTTTGCACCGGACGGCGCAGCGCGTGCCCAAGCCGCCGGGCTGCACAATCTGGGCGCGCCCTTGGCCAGTGGGTCATTCTTTGAGATTTTGGAATTTCATCCCGTGGCGCCCTAACGGCACCGAAACGGAGCGGAAACTTATCACCAGCAATCTCAAGGGAGGGCCGGTGGTGCTGTGAGAGAGGATTGAACTCTCGACCTCACCCTTACCAAGGGTGTGCTCTGCCACTGAGCTACCACAGCATGTTTCCGGTGGCGGGTGATTAGACCGGAATGAACATCCACGCAAGGGCAATCTGGACCCTTTTTGCAAGGCAGGCTACACCCGTCTCTAAGATGACAAAAAACCCAGCCAAACACCCCGAGACACCGGCCGCAAAAGCGGCTGCTGCGCGTGAACAACGCCTGAAGGCCGCGCTCAAGGCCAACATGGGCCGCCGCAAGGCGCAGGCCCGTGCAAAAGCGCGATCAGAGACGGATTCGCAACCGGGGACCGAGGCGGACGCTAACGCGCACAATGAGGACGAGAGCCATGGATAGTATAGTCGTACAGGGCGGGCAGGCTCTGAAGGGGTCGATCCCGATTGCGGGGGCCAAGAACGCGTGTTTGACGCTGATGCCCGCGACCCTTCTGAGCGAAGAGCCGCTGACCCTGACGAATGCGCCCCGGCTGTCGGATATCCGCACGATGACGCTGCTGTTGCAGTCCTTGGGGGCTGAGGTATCGAGCCTTGCGGAGGGTGGCGTGCTGGCGATGTCGTCGCATGACATCAACAACCACACTGCGGACTATGATATTGTGCGCAAGATGCGGGCCTCGATCCTTGTGCTGGGGCCGATGCTCGCGCGCGATGGCCATGCGATTGTGTCCCTGCCCGGCGGTTGTGCGATTGGCGCGCGGCCCGTTGATTTGCACCTCAAGGCGCTTGAGGCGTTGGGGGCGGAGTTGGACCTGCGCGAGGGTTATGTGCATGCCAAGGCCACCGGTGGGCGGCTTAAGGGGGGGCGCTATGCCTTTCCCATTGTGTCGGTTGGGGCCACGGAAAACGCGTTGCTGGCGGCTGTTTTGGCCAAGGGCACGTCGGTTCTTGAAAACGTCGCGCGCGAGCCTGAGATCGTGGATTTGGCCCAGTGTTTGCGGGCGATGGGTGCGCATATTGAGGGCGAAGGCACCGACACGCTGACGATTGAAGGCGTGGACCGGTTGCATGGTGCCACGCACCCTGTTGTGACCGACCGGATCGAATTGGGCACCTATATGCTGGCCCCTCTGATCGCGGGTGGTGAGGTCACGCTTCAGGGCGGGCGTCGTGGTTTGCTGGAGGCGTTTTGTGAGCGGATTGAGGCCGCAGGTGCCGAAGTAACCGAAGGCCCCGAGGGCCTGACGGTGCGGCGCGCGAATGGGCCGATGCGGGCAGTGGATGTCGAAACCGCCCCCTTCCCCGGCTTTCCCACGGATTTGCAGGCACAAATGATGGCGATGCTATGCACCGCCGAGGGCACGAGTGTTCTGGATGAGAAAATCTTTGAAAACCGCTTTATGCATGCGCCGGAGTTGACCCGTATGGGGGCCAAGATCGACGTCCATGGCGGCACGGCGACTGTGACCGGCGTGGACCGTTTGCGCGGTGCCCCGGTGATGGCAACGGACTTGCGCGCGTCCGTGTCGTTGATCCTTGCGGGTTTGGCGGCCGAGGGTGAAACGAAGGTCAGCCGGGTTTATCACCTAGATCGCGGGTATGAGCATGTTGTGCGTAAGCTGAGCGGTGTTGGTGCGAAAATCGAGCGGGTGAAGGACGATGTCTGACGCAACATTCCAAGACGGTGCGGAGGCGCCCTTGCGCCTGATTGCGCGGGATGAGGAGGACCTGCGGGTTATCTCGGCCTGTTTGCAGGACGCGGTGTTTGCGGGGGACCAAATCCACTGGGACGCCAAGAAACGCGCTTTGACGGTCTTGGTGAACCGTTTTCGCTGGGAAGACGCCGCGCGCCGCACCGAACGTGTGCGGGCGTTGCTACGGATTGATGGTGTCCTGCGGGTGCAATCCAGTGGTGTGAGCCGGGACGCGGACATTGTGCTGTCGGCGCTTGCCCTAAGTTGGGCTGCCGCTGCCGATGGTGCGGGCCGGTTGGAGTTGGTGCTTGCGGGGGATGGTGCCTTGGGGATGGATGTGGAGTGTCTTGAGGTGAGCCTTGCGGATGTCACCCGGCCCTATGCCGCCCCGTCAAACACCCGCCCCGGTCATCCAGACGTATGATGCGGCCCGCCGGAGGGGCCAGCCCCTCCAGACCACCCCGAGATATTTAACGAACCAAAGACGACTTGAGCACAACCACGTGGCAGGGTAGGCCCTGCGCGACATGGAGGGGCCGATGCCTGTATTTCTGAACACCCGCGACAGTGACTTTGAAACACAGTTTACGACGCTTTTGGGCGCCAAGCGCGAGGACAGCCCGGATGTGGATGCTGTTGTGGCGAGCATCATTGCGGATGTGCGTGCACGCGGGGATGCCGCGGTTCTGGAATTGACGGAAAAGTTTGATCGCCTGACGCTGACGCCCGAAACGTTGGCGTTTTCGGCCGAGGAGATTGACGCGGCTGTGGCGCAGGTGCCGGAAGCTGAGGCAGAAGCGTTGTCGTTGGCGGCGCGTCGGATCCGCGCCTATCATGAGCGGCAGATGCCCCATGACGAAAGCTGGACCGACGCCACGGGTGCGCGGCTTGGATGGCGTTGGGGGCCTGTGGATGCGGCTGGTTTGTATGTGCCCGGTGGCTTGGCCTCTTATCCGTCGAGCGTGTTGATGAATGCGATCCCGGCGCAAGTTGCGGGCGTGAAGCGGCTCGCGATTTGTGCGCCGACGCCTGACGGTGTGGCCAACCCATTGGTGTTGTTGGCCGCGCGCCTTGCGGGTGTAGACACGATTTACCGTATTGGTGGCGCGCAGGCCGTGGCGGCGATGGCCTATGGGACCGAGACTATTGCGCCTGTCGACAAGATCACCGGGCCCGGGAATGCCTTTGTGGCGGCAGCCAAGCGACGGGTGTTTGGCAAGGTTGGCATCGACATGATCGCCGGGCCATCCGAGATTTTGGTGATTGCGGATGGGGACAATGACCCCGACTGGATCGCTGTCGACCTGTTGAGCCAGGCGGAACATGATGAGAGCGCGCAGTCGATCCTGATTACGGATGATGCGGAGTTTGGGGCCGCCGTTGCGCGTGCCGTTGACGCCCGCCTTGAAACGCTGGAGCGGCGCGCGATTGCCGGGCCTTCGTGGCGCGACTATGGCGCGGTGATTACTGTGGCCGACTTGGATGAAGCCGCAGCCCTAAGCGACCGGATTGCGCCAGAGCACCTAGAATTGTGTGTAGCGGACCCGGTGGCCCTGTCGGAGAAAATCACCCACGCGGGCGCGATTTTCCTGGGGCAGTGGACGCCCGAGGCGATTGGCGACTACATCGGCGGGCCCAACCACGTATTGCCCACGGCGCGCTCGGCGCGGTTCTCAAGCGGGTTGTCGGTCATGGATTTCCTCAAACGCACAACGCTGGCCCAGATGACGCCCGAGGCCCTGCGCGCCATTGGCCCCGCTGCCGAGACCTTGGCCAAATCCGAGAGCCTTGAGGCCCATGGGCTGAGCGTACGCGCGCGGCTTGATCGCCTCAATCGCTGAGAATTTTCCACCTCCCCTTGGCGCGGCGCTGTTTTTCAGCGTATCAGGGGCGCTATGGGGAGGACCCTAGACGGAAAGGCCACACGCATGAGCGCTCAGATTTGTCATATCGAGATTGACGACGCCAATCTGCCGACCCCGACCCCCGAGATTGAACAAGAACGCAAAGTCGCGATTTTTGATCTGCTTGAGGATAATTCTTTTTCGATCGCCCGCCCCGATGCGCCCATGGGGCCCTATCGGATCAATTTGGGCATCCGCGACCGGCGGCTTGTGTTTGGTGTGACAACAGAACACCACGATCCGGCGGCGGAATTCCAGCTAGCGCTGGGGCCGTTTCGCCAGGTGGTCAAAGACTACTACCAGATTTGCGCCAGCTACTTTGATGCGGTGAAAACCCTGCCCCCCAGCCAGATTGAAACGATTGATATGGCTCGGCGCGGGATCCACAACGAGGGCGCGCGCATCCTGCAAGAGCGGCTGGAAGGCAAGGCCGACATCGACACCGACACGGCGCGGCGGCTGTTCACACTTATCTGCGTGTTGCATTTCGGAGGCTGATGCGTGTCAGGGGGGGATCAGCCACAATCGGTGCTTTTTTGCTGCGATCATAACGCAGTACGCTCCCCCATGGCTGAGGCTTTGATGAAAAAGCTGTACGGCATGGACATCTATGTTCAATCCGCCGGTGTGATGAACGACCTCGAGATTGATGGCTTTGCGATTGCGGTCTGCGCCGAGATTGATGTGGAGCTGGAGCGGCATCGCTCTCGGTCGTTTGAAGAGATGCAGGAATGGGGGGATGACCTGTCGGGATTTGATTTGATCATCGCCCTATCGCCCGCAAGCCAGCGTATGGCGCTGGATTTGACCCGGCTTTACCACCTTGAGGTCGAATATTGGCCCATTATGGACCCGACGGGTTTGGGCAATAACCGCGATCAAAAGCTGGAAAGCTATCGACAGTCGCGCGATCAGATCCGCGACAAACTGGTGGAACGGTTTGGACCGCCCCATTCATAAGGCGTCCATTTGGGCGTTATGACGGCCATTGTGTCCCTATCGTTAACGATTTCGACAGACCCTATGCGGTAGAAAACCCACGATGCCAAAGCGGGTCTGCGGGGCCTGCGCGTGCAAAACTGCTTTAGCCCTTGAAGTATGAACAAATTGCGCGCATTTACACCGCACCTGCGAACTGCGCAGGCGATTTTGATGGAGTGACCATGGCCAAGGAAGAAATGCTCGAATTCCCCGGCGTCGTGAAGGAACTCCTGCCAAACGCGACATTCCGGGTCGAGCTCGAAAACGGCCATGAGATTATCGCACATACGGCAGGAAAGATGCGCAAGAACCGGATCCGGGTTCTGGCGGGCGACAAAGTGCAGGTTGAAATGACACCGTATGACCTGACCAAGGGACGGATCAATTACCGTTTCAAATAGGGACGTGCGCGTGCCACACCCTCGGTTGATCCTAGGCTCCGGTTCACCCCGGAGGCTAGAACTATTGGCGCAGCTTGGCATCATACCTGATGACGTGCGCCCCCCCGACATTGATGAGACCCCCCTGCCGCGTGAAATTCCGCGCACGTATTGTGAGCGGATTGCGGCGGGTAAGGCTGCGGCGGTGACCGCCGAGGCAGATGACATCGTGCTTTGCGCCGACACGACTGTCGCGCTGGGACGGCGCATTTTGGGCAAGCCTGAGGACGCCGCCGAGGCGGAGCGTTTTTTGCGGCTTTTGTCCGGGCGACGTCACCGGGTTATCACCGCGCTTGCGGTGCGTCGCGGCGCACAGTCGTGGCAACGCACGGTCGAAAGCGCCGTACGGATGAAGGTTTTGTCTGACGCTGAAATCGCTTGGTATATCGCGAGTGACGATTGGCGCGGCAAGGCTGGAGGCTATGCCATTCAGGGGCCTGCCAGCGCGTTTATCCCCTGGATATCAGGAAGTTTTACCGGGATCGTCGGCCTGCCATTGGCCGAGACTGCGGGCGTGCTAAATGCCGCTGGCCTCCCGGTGTGGAAAGGGACCGCATGAAGGGTATTGTGATCGCGCTTGATACGGTGGCGGGACGTCCCGCAGCCGCGCGTATGATTGATGGTCAATTGGATGATCTGCTGGTCGATCCAGCCGGAGATATTGCGCTGCCGGGCACGGTGTTCCGGGGCGTTTGTGATCGCCCAATCAAGGGCCAAGGCGGAATGTTCATGGACCTTGGTGCGGGCCGCACCGGGTTCTTTCGCCAAGCTAAGGGCCTCGCCCCCGGCGACACGTTTTTGGTGCAGGTGACGGGTTTTGCAGAACCCGGAAAGGCTTTGCCTGTTACGGACCGCGTCCTGTTCAAGAGCCGCTATTGCATCGTGACGCCCGGAGCAAAAGGCTTCAACGTGGCCCGCTCGGTGCGCGATGACGATGAGCGGGAGCGTCTGCTAGAGATCGCGCATGAAACTGTGCCCATTGATGGTGGCGCGGGCTTAATCCTGCGCAGTGCGGCAGAGGGTGCCGATGCGGATGAGATCGCCGAAGATTTGGCAGCGACATGGGAATTGGCGCAGCAGGTGCTTGCGGACACTGGCACCGGGCCTGAGTTGTTGCTGGACGGCCCCGACGCCCACGGTTTGGCGTGGCGCGACTGGTCCACTCCGCCTGAGGATGCCATCGAGAGCGGGCCCGGCGCCTTTGAGCGTGCGGGTGTGTTGGATGCGCTGCCCAAAGCCACGGGCGCCGAGGTCCGGCTGGGCGAGGCATCTATGTTTGTCGAGCCGACGCGTGCCTTGGTCGCCGTGGATGTGAACACGGGCGGAGACACCGCACCGGCCGCAGGATTGCGTGCCAACTTAGCCGTTGCCCGCGCCCTGCCCCGCGCCTTGCGCCTGCGCGGCTTGGGCGGGCAAATCGTGCTGGACCTTGCGCCGATGCCAAAGAAGGACCGCCGCGCGTTTGAAGATGCGCTGCGTGCCGCGTTCCGTGCCGATAGCATCGAAACCGCGTTGGTTGGCTGGACCCCGCTGGGCCACTATGAGCTACAGCGCAAACGCGAGCGGGCCCCGGTGCCAACCGATTTGGAGGCGCTGTAATGTCCTGCCCGATCTGCTCAAAAGAGACGGTGACGAAGTATCGCCCGTTCTGCTCCAAGCGCTGTGCGGACGTTGATTTGGGTCGCTGGCTGAACGGATCCTATGCGGTTGCGTCGCAAGATGAGGACGATGCAGAGGACGCGGCAGCCGAGATAGAGCGCCAGCGACAAAATCCGCACTAAGACATCGGTTTTTTTGCATTGTTCACTGGACACTGCCGGAACGCTGGACTAAACGACGACGACCCCAGACAGAGTTCGCTTTGTCAAACGGATGCCCGGGTAGCTCAGGGGTAGAGCAGTGGATTGAAAATCCTCGTGTCGGTGGTTCGATTCCGCCCCTGGGCACCACTTTTACCAATAAAAACAATGACTTAAATGAGCGCAATGCGCGTTAAAGTTGTGTAAATCAAAAACACACCTTAAACACACTTTTTGCCGTGTTGCTGACTATTCTGACTGCGGATTCGCTGTGTTGAACACGGTTTTGGCTAGTGCTGTGGTGCGAACACTGTGTTGGCGGAGTTTTGTACGCACACAGTCAGTGACGCTGCGCGAAACGCCTCTATTCATGCCCCACAAACAGAGGAACTGCTTGTTTAGCGAGGCAGCTCGCCGTCTCTGATCACATTCAGTACAAAAGTACGTTGATCCCAGCCAGTTGCCGCACTGTTGGTCACAACGATCCTAGAGTTGTCGAGATCAATCATGATGTTCTGACCATTATAGCCCTCGGTGGCTATGATGTTGCGACTGCGCATGCCGTGGAAGTCGAAATAGAATTGAGAGCCGTAATCTGCGGCGTAATTGTGTAGCCATAACTGAGCATTGTCATTTCCAGGCCGGTACTTTGGCCAACGGACGGCTTGGTTCTGAGCATTCCTGAGATACTGCCCAACGCAGGTTTGTTGTTGATAGTCCTGCATCATTGCTACCGCCACACGTAGAAAATCCTCTCGGGTCATTAGAAACGAATAAGATGCCCGGGTCTGAAGCTGTCCGTAGTAGGGAGATTGACGCCCCTCAGTAGGGGTTCTGCGGTGCAGTTCGAAGTACACATCATTCCCAATGTGGATTTTATCTTGAAACACACGGCGCAAAAGTCGCTCGTAGTTGTCGCCAGCGCGATAGGCGACATAGCTGGCGATGATGTCGGTTAGTACGTTGTTATAGAATACACCGCCGCCGCTTCTTTCAGTGCCTTGCAGGTAGTTTGCAATCGTGTCTATTCCCATGTCGCGGTGATGCGTACCTGCACCCACGACCCTCGATGCGCCGTTGGTCACGACATGACTGTCGCCAGCGCTCATGTTGAGCAAGTCTTGAAGCGATTGACCATCGTACACCGTGTTTGCCATCAGCGGCCAGTCGATGGTCTCATCAGCAGAAGATATGTATCCTTCGCAAATTGCGTGTCCTACGATGTAGGAAAAAATACTCTTGCCAGTAGAGTGAGTAAAAAACAGCGTATCGTTGTCTACAGGGCGACTAAAGCGATCTCGCGGTGGTAGGCCATCATATCTGATTGAGCCGTTTTCATAGTACAGATAGCTCAGGAGATAGCCTTCTGATAGCTCCCGTTTGATCGTTGCGCTTTCTGGCAATAAATCACGTCGAAAAGGCATCGCATTGCCTGCTGGACGGATTCGATAGGCGTTGCCGCCACTAATCAATCTTCGAAGGAATGTCCGTCTGTTTTCTTCGTATAGAGATATTGTGGCGTTGTTCGGCCGTGCACTTTCTGGGATTTCGGAAAAATTGTCATACTGTACAGCGGGGCCATCCATGGCGGCTGCAATGGTGGAACTAGCGTTTTCAGCATTTGAAGGCGAACAGGCCGCAGAGGCAATCAACAGGAGGCCAGCTACAGATGTCTTTAAATTCATAGTACGGCTCTCCACGTCGTTTTCTATTATCATGGTATTTGTGGGCATTAGGTTAGGTTATACAAAACCTACGTCAAGTTTGCTGCTTGGTGGCTTGTCTGGCGCAACGCTGTTAAAAACACACTTTCGTAGACTTGTTGGTGCGCCCTGCCATAGTGTTGTAGTGAGGAGTATGACATGCGGCAGCTACGCGATGACACACATCAGATACTAGACGGAGAGGTGCGGGTGTATCGGCGTGAGCGCAGCAAGCGCTGGCAGGCGGCGTTTGTGATTGATGGGCACACTATTCGCATCAGCACGGGCAAGCGTGATTTGGCTGAGGCCAAGGAATACGCCCGCGATACTTTTCTTGAGTACAAGTTCCGCCATAAGAATGACCTACCTGTTGTTACCAAGAAGTTCTCTGACGTTGCCAAGCTGGCCATTGCCGATATGCGCAAGCAGCTGGATGCTGGTTTAGGACGCAAAGTGTTTGCGGATTACATCGTGTGCATTGAGCGCTACCTAATCCCCTTCTTTGGCGCACAGTATGTGACCTCAATCGACTACCAAAAAATCCAAGACTTCTACGAATGGCGACGGGCAAAGATGGGGCGTGAGCCAAAGGCTTCTACGCTCAACACCCATAACTCAGCCATGAACCGTGTGTTTGATGAAGCGGTGGCCCGTGGCTTTATTGCGCACAAGAGCGTGCCTTTGATGGTGAACCGTGGTGAGAAGAGCGAGCGGCGTCCTGACTTTACCCGTGAGGAATACCGTACGCTTATCCGTAAGCTGCCCAGCTGGATTGAGGCTGGCAAAGCAGGCAAGCCCACAGACATGCGCCACCTTATGCGAGACTATGTGCTGATCTTAGCTAATACAGGCATGCGGCACGGCACAGAGGCCCTGAACCTCATGTGGAAGCATGTGACCCTGTTTGAGGATGGTGGTCAGCAGTACCTAGAGATGAGCGTGACTGGCAAAACTGGGCGCAGGGACATCATCTGCCGCAGTGGTACGCTGAACTATCTCAAACGCATACACGAGCGGTCTGAAGACATACGGCAAATTCCTTTTGAAGACCTTCTCAAGCAGCGCCTTGATTTGCCTGTGTTTAGGCTGCCTGATGGAACAGTGAGCAAGAACATCCACCAGACCTTTCGCAAGTTCGTCACAGATGTAGGGCTGATCACGTGTCCACGTACGGGGCAGAACAGAACCCTCTACAGTCTACGGCACACCTATGCGACATTCGCCCTACTCAACGACGGCATGGATATACATGCACTTGCCATACAAATGGGAACATCAATTGGCATGATTGAGCGGCATTACAGCCATCTAACGCCGCGTCTGAAGAAGGACATGCTTACAGGCAAGAGGTATGAATTATCGCGGGATGAGTTTGATGAGATCGATGAAGAGGCTTAAACATTAGCGCCTCAGGTCAAAAAGTAAAAACAAGCCAGAACTATTTATAGACCGCCCTGCGATCCCCAAATGTCCTAACGCGCTTTCGCCAGGCTTTGTAGCTGCCAGTTTTAAGCGTGGCCCGCATAAGGCCTTTGACCTGCTTTTCGCTTAGCCCATACTGTTCTTTAATAGCACCAAAACTCACATGATCAGATAGAGCCATCTGCACGATGTCGCTTATATGTTCTGGCGGCATATCATCAGTTTCAATCATTTTGTATGAAATAGGCCCCTGCGCGGTAAACGCAAGCATACAAAGAAAGCCCTAATTGCGCCATCAATGCTGCTATATATGGATAAAGCTAAGTTTTCGTTTGATCTGAACAAGTTTTACTGCAATCTCGCCGCAATCGTTTTCCAACTATGGCAGAAATCAAATGGAAGTCAGTGTCCGCGACAACAATGTCGATCAAGCCCTTCGTGCACTTAAGAAAAAACTACAACGCGAGGGTGTGTTTCGCGAGATGAGATTGAAAGAGCATTTTGAAAAGCCATCTGTGCGCAAAGCTCGTGAAAAAAAAGAAGCTGTTAGCCGTCAGCGCAAGCTTGCTCGCAAGAAGGCTGAGCGCGAAGGCATGCTGTAAATTACAACAACTCCACCGCTTCACTCAACTGCTCTGAATTCACATCGATGTATCTCTGGGTCGTGGATATATGTGAATGCCCCGCCAACTCTGCCAATAGCCGCACACCAACGCCCTTGTTGGCCAATCTGGTAATGTAAGTACGCCTTCCCGAATGGCTTGAAGCGTCTTTGAGCCCCACAGCTTTGTAGATGTCGAGGAACAGCTGACACATGGTGTTGGCTGAGAAATGCCCGCCCTTTTGGCTCTCAAACAGTGGGCGCTGTGGATCTGTGATGCGGATGAATGCGCTGTATTCCAGCAGTGCTTTGCGTAATCGCTGATTTAGATACACCGTGCGTGTGTGCCCACCCTTGCTTTGTGCTGCGCTGAGGATGAACTGTGTACGCACTGCGCAAGCCTCGTCAAACACGTTGCCTACAGTCAGCGCAGCAATTTCCTTGGCTCTAAGCCCTGCATAGAAGCTGGTGAGTATGATGGTCTCGTCACGTGTTGGATGACGACGACTGCGGCAGTACTGTATAACCCTGCGCAGCTGAGCCTCGTTCAATGTCTGTGCTTGGCGCATGTATAAATCTCCTCAAAACCTAAGCATTTGTTAGCTTTGAGTATAAAGTCTGAGGTATTGGTTGGACGACCGGAAATGGCACCGAATGGTCAGTCAATAAATTCAATGAGTTAAGCAATAACCTCATCTAATGTGCATTCTATGAGGTTTTGAACTGTGTGATTGCGCTAAAGCAAAACTGCGCAGTTTAAGCCTTCAGGGCGTGCTCACAACTACTGTCTGCTTTGCTGCTTGCAAATGATTTACCAAGGGCGAGAAATCCCCTGCCATCGTTAGCAGCAGCTTGTACTTGGCGAAGTCATACAAGTGCACTTGGTCAATCTTGGGCACAATCACCTGCAGCTGCTTTACCAAATGGTTAAACTCAGGTTCGCCCTCCAAAACACTCAAGCGTTGCCAGAAATGCTCAAGCCAAGGCAAGAGCGCCGCAAACTCAGCACAGCGCTCTGCTGCAAGTTCACGAATATAGCTTTCATGGTATCCCTCTAATCGGAAATCTTTGAGTTCAGCTTTGTTAGAAACATAGAGGGCATAGTCCAATGCGCCCAAGACAACCGCTGGCGCTGTATATGTCGCTGTCAGCTCTTCTAATTCACCGTCAAATAGGGCTGAACATCCATCAAGGGTAAAATAGTCATGAACGTTATCCGCAAAGCGAAACGTCGACTGCAGTTTTACAAGATAAACCGATTCATAGATCTTTTGCATGAAGCTGTGGGGTCTTAAAATGATTTTGCTATCAAAAGGTATCTTTGAAACAGCGCTGTCCAGCTCACAGGCATAATCCCGGCTATCAAGGTCAGCATGTGAAACTGGCACATCCTCTTCAACAATATGCCACAGCCTCACATCGTATTCGTTGGTGATCTGACAGGTTAGATGCAGTGCTGCGATGCATTTGTTGTATATGCCTAAAGCGTTGGTCATGGCGCTAACGCCTTGCTGGCTATAACCGTCTCTTCGAGCAAGTCGATCAAGTCGCGCGCGCTGCCTTGGAAGCTCTGCAGCATCCGCTCAACATCAGCTCTGGCTGGGGTTAGCCCCTCGGCCTCCAAGATAGCCTTGGCACGATCTGTCCAATCAAGGTTGCTGGGCGGGTCTAGGTCAATCACTCTAAACCTACTGAGGACGGCGCCCATGATACGGCTTTTGTGATTGGTCGTGGCCACAAAGCGGATCAGATGACGCTTGGCGTCCATAAACTCGCGGAACTTGGGTTGCACTGTGCGTAGGTCCATCTCGTCAATCTCGTTGATGACGATCAGAGCTTTGTCCAGATTGCCAAACATCTGGTAGTTAACTTCGGACATGATCTTGGCCTCATAGTCTTTACCAAGGCTGGCAGCATTAAACTCCCAATGCATGTGCTGAATATCGCGTTGCTCAAAGTAACTGTGAGCGATCACACGCGCCGCTTCTGTCTTGCCTGCACCTGGTGGCCCTGCGAGCAACAGAGGCTTGGCTGGTGGCAGCTCACAATATGAGCAAATGACACTGGCATTTAGCGGGTCCGCAATGACCAAATCGCCAAAGCAGCGTGGTAGGTGTTTGAGATCAAATGACATGCTCAACTCCTTTGGATGGATGTAGATGGAGTGGGGCAAAAACTGACTGCCCCACTCACCGTTAGATTTACCCATAGGTATGAGTTGCTGCGCCGTTTGTGCGTACTCCACCGCCAGACACATTGACTTGTGCACCTGATCCAACGCGGATCATTTTGGACGCAAACTCACGCACATCACGTGCACGCTTGGTTGCCAGATCACCTGCGTCAAGCTTGGCAAGGCTTTCTTGGGCGCGTTCATCCAAGTCTTTGCCTGAAGATACCAAGACAGCGTCAATGATACCTGCTTCGTTGCACCCGTAAACGATCGTGCCTGTGCCGTTGTCATTGCAGCGCACGAGCGCAACCGCATAGTCTTCTTCGTAATCGGTATTGGGCTGGATGAAGGTTGGAAGGTCAAAGGTGCTCACACCCACTTGCACTTCCTGCAAACCCTCAAGCGCCAGCTTCTTGAAATCGTCTTTGGACATGGTTGTTGATTTTGTGGATTTGGGCACGCGGCGTACTTCTTCAATGCCACCACATTCTTGCACATAGCTGGTGAAGCTCTGATCTGGCCCCTTCATGTCGTGAGCGATGGACACAACGCGCGCATAGGCTTCTTCACGGCGACCTTGTCCCGCAAACACATAACGGATCACTTTAAGCGCAAGACTGGTATTTGCTTGGGTTTTGATCTCAAGATCAGTCAAAAGAGCTGCAAACGCACGGCGCTTGCCTACCTCGGTTTTAAGCTCCGCATACAGCGCATAGACCCCTTCAAGAATGGCATAGAGCTCTTCATTGGCAGCACGCAGGGTGCCTTCTTCCCAGATTGCACGGGCTGCGTGCATTGCATCGAGGCGTTGGTGGATGTCAGTCTTAATTTGTGTCTGAACAGACATAGTGTTTCCCTTCATCAATAATTAGGCACTCTTGGGCCTGTTTGTTTGCATCTGGGTTTTAAAGATTTTGGGGCACTACGAGCTGCGCCGGTCAATCCTGGACTTTAAAACCATCAGATTGAGACTTTTATAATGACTAAATCGGGATAATTTTGACTCCTTAACTTTTGGAAGGAGACGGAGTCATGGTCAACAATCAGGCCAATATAAGCTCAGCAACGCTGGTGTTTGAGACCACCCCACCTTATCTCAGTGAGACATCAAAGAGCCGGTTTAAGGGATGTCGCAACCTGCCCTATCGGGAACACGCTGCCGTGCGCGATCATTAAGTTCTGCTATTTTGGCAGCGTTTGTATCAGGCATTAGCACTTGCCTTAATCAGATCCGATATTTCGACGATGTAGATGATCTGCTTGCAGCATATAAGAAGTTAAACAGTCGTTAAGTTTTTATGATGAATGCAGTCACGTATATGCTATCACGGCAAGATAGACGTATTTTATAGACTGAGGACTGACAAATGTTCACTTAGAGTGTTCAACACAGTGTTTTCGCCCTACTCTAAAATGACACCAAAAACACACTTACACGCACATCAAAAATATTGCCACACAAGCCATTGTTTATAGACGTATAATTTACACCATCTCCATTGAAAATCCTCGTGTCGGTGGTTCGATTCCGCCCCTGGGCACCACTTTTACCAACAGTATCAATGACTTAGCCAAGCGCAATGCGCGCTAAAGTTGTGTAATTCAAAAACACACCTTAAACACACTTTTTGCCGTGTTGCTGACTATTTTGACTGCGGATTCGCTGTGTTGAACACAGTGTTGGGTGTGGCTGTGTTGCTAACACTGTGTTGGCGGAGTTTTGGGCGAACATGGTTTGGGACACGATTGGTGTCGTTACCAACACCGTGGGTGTTAGTAGGTCCCACACACCGGCATGAATAATTTTAGCACTACAAATATGACGAGTCGATCTAATGCTAGACTACGAGATCCCCCGTCATTGGCATCGTGTGACGATCTACATCGTTGTATTCTTGCAAGAGCAGTCTTTGACTATCTAACCAATCTACCCCACGTTTGATATTTTCTTCTAGCAACTCGCTATCTCTAACAACTATGGCAACAACTTCCTCATGAGTCCGCATTAAACGGTGGTCACCATCTGCGAATACTTGGGCGTGCCAGTCTTGGATATTTTGCAAGAATTCATCAAAACATTCAGGCTTGGGTTTGAAACGAACAATCGATAGTTTTTTTGGCATTCCTCAACTCCTTTGTATTTACACTACTTGTTTACTGAAACACCTGTCACGTACCATTCACTAGCTTTACCGTTCACTTTTTTTGCAAAGAAAAACGCGTTAACCTTCCAATCTTTTCCTGAGCCAGTGTGCGTGCCCGCCATACAATCATCCGTGTCCTGTATGATCACGTAGTCATCAATAGAGATGCAATCTCCACTCACTAACCATTCTAACGCTTCCGTTTTGCTCCTGTGTGTTCCTGAGCTTATTGACGTAAACACAAAATCATCTGTGGTGAGAGCGTCTAATTGCGACGCATCTTTTTCCCGAAACCCGTGACGGAAAGCATTCAAAAAATCGGTGGCTGTTGGCATTTTTATTTCCCTTTTATTTGCGATATCGCCACGCATGAAGTCAGCATCACGATAAAACTTGGTCCAGTATGAGTGTTAAAGTGGTTAGCGCATTCGAAGGCTACTTTTCCACAATCGGAGTGACCTCAAAATTCCCCATTTCAAGGATTGGATCGAAAGCAGTATCAAGTTGCTCAAAGGTATCAGCCTCTAGTACCATGAAAGCCGTATGTTCTAGGCGATTGGAATAGTGACCATGTACCTTGATCCCGTGATCACCTACGCTTGCTAATGTATCCCTAAACAAAGGGAATTTTTCGGGATGATGAGCTTGGCACGTTGAATAATCATGCGTGAGCTTGACCATGAATAACATTACGTTCTCTCCTGATTTCATGCGCGACTGTCAAAGATTAGTTCAGGTGGTGGCGGCGGAGGGGCGTTGACATCCATTCCATGGACGTCGGCAGCGAATTCAGCAAAATCGGGAGGCATTGTTGCCATGATTTTTGTCCAACTTGCAGCGGGATCATTACCTTCCAAAGTTATGATCAATAAATCCCCTGCCGGTGTCCGCTGTACAAAGGTTCTTTCGTGCACACCAACTGCTTCCCTGGATTCAGCAAATTCAGGTGTAGACTTCACGTGATCCATCATCGCTTGCCATTTTTCCATCTTACCTGGCAAAATCGGCATACATATCGCTAACAAAGGCATGAAGCGACCTCATTTTCATAAAACATATCGTTCCATGGTTTAAAGCCAGGATCTAAATCTTGTGAGAATTTTACCATCATAGCGGCAGCTCCTTTTTTGTGAAATTTGGATTATTTGCGAGTTCTGAAGGCAATATCATATTTGTTGAAGTTATAGCACCAACCCCACATACAATAGGGCGGTACATGTGAATGCTGTTAACCATGCAACGGTTCGGAACCAAACAACTCCAAGGGCGTACATCGCGACATATGCAATGCGCGCGATCAGAAATATTAGCATAAGTTGATTTGGAAAATTGCTAACAGACTCCGACACGTGGGTCATTAAAACAGCAGGCGATACTAAAGCGAGTGCAAGAAGCGAGTTACTCGTAGCGCGCTCCAGTCGACCCGCAAACCCGGTCAGAACCAGATTTTCGCGATTTCCAGCAAGAGCCGATAGTCCAACCTGCTGGGCCGCTGCTAAGACCTGTACAACGATGAGAATAATGACAATCAACCCGTAAAGTACGAGATAGAACATAAAGCCTTGCATATTGTTGCCCTCCGCTCGGCCAGTGTCGATTAAGCTTAGACGATGCCTGCAATCTTCGTGATTGAGCGCATATCGACTTCGAGACCGTTCATCAGCTGCCCATATTCAGGGCTATTAGCCAGAGCATCGTATGTTCTCTCGATGGCCGACATGTCAGGATAGGTTACACCCAACATGTATGTCCCAAGATCAGACCCAGTAAGTGTTTGTCCCATGCGCATGGTCTGTGCACCTGCTGATTTGAACACGGGCGCGGTCTTGTTTAGCAAATCTAGCATTGCAGTTTCTTCCAAAGACCGACGATGGGCCCTCGTCAACATCAGATACTTGGGCGTTGGCTCAAGTTTTGGCTCAAATTCGATCGGTTTACCCCGAAATACATTTCGAGCAAAGGGCGCTACAGCGTGATCGCTGATCATACGCGAATAGGCGGAGGACTGCGGGATCATGTTCATAACGCTCTCAAATCCTTGTAGGTCATCAAAGAACTGAACATTCACCAAAGCCCCGGGATAGCGGCCTGAGATCAAGCTGCCATATGTCACGCGAACTGCGCCATTTTGTCGGCAGTCCTGCGCGAAGTTGGCCAATTCGTTCAAAGCGCCAGATCTGCTTGCTGCGGGGCAAGTAGCTGCGGTGATGGCGATAAATTTGGGAGTAGACATCCGAAAGCCTCCAGTTTTTTTTGAACTAACCATTTCTTAGAACAGGTTGACCTGACGCAGATGTACCGTCTAGTCTGTATGTTAAAGTGGTTTGGAGGCATGACATGCTTAACTTGAAAATCGTCGAAGAGGAAATGTGCCCAATCGGCCTGGCTGGACACCTGCTTATTGACAAGTGGATCCCAATAATTATCCGCGAAATTGCGTTATTTGATCGACGTGGCTTCAACGAGATATTGAAAAACAATCGTGAGGGAATTTCTTCGGCTTCGCTGTCATCACGATTGCACTATATGGTACAGCTGGACCTGTTGAATGTTCAAAAATCGGACGATCACGCACAGAAGAAACTTTATTTCCTCACTGAAGCTGGGATCGCTTTCGTACCTATTTTGTTTCACTTGGCTAGTTGGACTGCCGAATTCAGAAACCCCTCGCCGGAATTTGTTTCGCGCACCAGTCCATTTCATTCAGGGGATGATGATTTGAAAAAGAAGCTACTCGAACGGCTGCACCAGATTCATGTGACGAAGACGATTGAACCAACGCCTTTGTGGTGGCTGGCTGATAACCTATAAATTTTCAGTTACACGTGGCTGCGCGTTCGACAATATCAACTTTAAAGCTTCAACAACCTTGAATCTGCTTCAACTACCAAGCGCTAAACCCTCAAACACACACTTTGATAGACTTGTTGGTGCTTTGAGCCATATTGTTTGGCAAGGAGCATGACATGCGACAGCTGCGCGAAGATACACATCTGATACTGGACGGCGAGGTGCGGGTGTATCGGCGTGAGCGCAGCAAGCGCTGGCAGGCTGCCTTTGTGATTGACGGGCACACCATCCGCATAAGCACTGGTAAGCGTGATCTGGCTGAGGCCAAGGAGTATGCCCGCGACACTTATTTGGAATACAAGTTCCGCCACAAGAACGACCTCCCTGTTGTAACCAAGAAGTTCTCTGACGTTGCCAAGCTGGCTATTGCGGATATGCACAAACAATTGGATGCGGGCTTAGGGCGTAAAGTGTTTGCTGATTATATCGTGTGTATTGAGCGCTACCTCATCCCCTTCTTCGGTGCACAGTATGTGACCACCATTGATTACGAGAAGGTGCAGCAGTTCTACGAGTGGCGGCGGGCAAAGATGGGCCGTGAGCCGAAGGCCTCAACGCTAAACACACATAACTCAGCCATGAACCGTGTGTTTGAAGAAGCAGTGGCGCGGGGCTTTATCGCGCACAAGAATGTGCCGCTACTGGTAAACCGTGGTGAGAAGAGCGAACGCCGTCCTGACTTTACCCGTGAAGAATACGCCACACTTATCCGCAAGCTGCCCAGCTGGATCAACTCAGGCAAGGCGGGCAAACCCACAGACATGCGTCACTTGATGCGGGACTACGTGTTGATCATGGCCAATACGGGCATGCGGCACGGCACGGAGGCGCTGAACCTTCGCTGGAAGCATGTGACCCTGTTTGAGGAAAAGGACCTGCAATACCTAGAGATGAGCGTCACAGGTAAAACTGGGCGACGTGACATCATCTGCCGCAGTGGCACCATCAACTACCTCAAGCGCATCCATGAGCGCTCAGAAGACATTAGGCACCTACCCTTTGATGATCTACTCAAGCAACGTGTCGATTTGCCTGTGTTTAGATTGCCCGACGGGACAGTATCCAAGAACATTCACCAGACATTCCGCAAGTTCCTCACAGACACAGGGCTAATCATATGCCCACGTACAGGGCAGAATAGAACTCTGTATAGTCTGCGTCACACCTATGCGACCTTTGCCCTACTCAACGATGGCATGGACATACATGCGCTTGCTGTGCAGATGGGCACAAGTATTGGCATGATTGAGCGGCACTACAGTCATCTGACGCCACGGCTCAAGAAGGACATGCTGACTGGTAAGCGGTATGAGTTGTCGCGGGATGAGTTTGAAGATCGCTAAAGTGAGTACGACTGATAAGCATCAAAGCAAAGGGCGGAATGCGGACGTTTGCTGCACTTCGCACTAACGGCAGCTATGCGGGACAAACCGGACTTATGCAGGCGCGGCTGTTGCTGACGCAGCATTAGTTCGCACGCGCGGCGCGTTCATCGCTGTGTCGCAGCTGATGTCGCCATACCGGTCGATCAGGGGCCCCGATTGTGCCTGAGCCAAGACCGAACTTTCGCCGTACGCTTCGCCAATATGAAAGATGGTGGGACAGAGATACCGTTCGCGAAACTCAAGCTAACGGCTGCTTTACTCGTGTAGGTTGCCGCCAAAGCCATCCTTCATCAATGCGTCCAACATGGGGCAAGCCGCAGTGCCATCTTCGCAGTTCTTTGAAAGGCTCAAGAGCGCGTCTCGGAGGCGCACTAAGTTCTCAATCTTGGCGGTGATCTCACCCAGATGGTTCTCAGCCATTGCTTTCACCTCGCCACAGGATCGGCCGCTCTGCTCGGTCAGAGATAGAAAGGTCTGAATAATCGAGATCGGGAAGCCCAAATCGCGACACCGGCGCACGAACCTGAGTTTGGCAATTTCATCGGACGAGTATAGCCGACGCCCGCCTGCCGAGCGCCCCGGTTTCGGAACCACACCCTCACGTTCATAATACCGGATCGTTTCGATGTTCACGCCGCTTTGTTCTGACGCTTTGCCGATGGTGAACATTTTGCTTGCTCCTGTAGTGGCTACAGGAAGTAGAAGTGCAAAATGGACATGAATGCAAATCAACAACCCGTGGTAGACACCGGCATCGCTGCCCGCCTAGTGATGCCCTTCGCAGCGCTTTTGGCGCTATTGTCGGCGTCATGTTGTGTTTTGCCTATCGGCCTATCGATATTAGGCCTTGGTGGCGCATGGCTCACCATGCTTGGCCCATTCATCGCTTACCGAGGGTTCATTCTTGTCGGTGTTGCGATTGCACTGGTTTGGGCTTGGTATCGGGTGCTGCGGCGCAAGCCATGCTCAACGCGCAGGCGGTCCGCAATTATCTGGACGTCACTTGCATCCATCGCCTTTTTGATCGCACTGTTTTCGCCGCTCTGGGAGGCGTCAGCGCAGCGTTTTATGTGGGATTTGTGGAGATCGACACGATGAAAAACAAACTACTGGCGCTCGGGGTGGGCGGCACGATTGTGGCGATCCTCTGTTGCTTCACGCCGATCTTGCCGGTCGTGCTTACAGCGCTTGGCCTGACAGGCCTGCTTGGTGTCGTCTACAGCGATGCTGTCTTGCTGCCGATATTGGCAGGATTTCTCATACTCACGGGGTACGCGATATGGCGACAGAAGACGCAAAAGTAGTGCTGCAATCGACTCTCACCTGTCCATCTTGCGGGCACGTTGAAACCGAGACTATGCCGACCGATGCCTGCCAGTGGTTTTATGAATGCAAGTCATGTCAGACCGTCTTGAAACCGCTAGAGGGGGATTGCTGCGTCTACTGTTCTTACGCAACAGTTCCATGCCCACCGATCCAAGAAGGCAAGTCCTGCTGCGGTGTTTAGGTATGCACGGGCTTAATCTGCTTGGGTGCCTGTTATCTCGCCGAATACGATTTCTCGGCCATCTGGTGCCATAGCTACAATCTCTCGGCAACCGTATGGCTTGTCGGTGATCGGGCTTTTGAGCTTTGCGCCTCGGCGCTCGAATTCGTCATGCAGCGCTTCTATGTTTTCTACCCAGAAATAGGCCGCCCACCCATGTTTTCGGAATCCCAATGTTCGATGACAAGCAAGCATGATTGTCTGACCATCTCGGTCCAAAGTCACAAATTTTGGACCAGTCCCAATCTCCGTACCAAGTTCAAATCCGAGCCGCTCTACAAAAAAGTCCTGCATCGGTCTTACTGTGCGGCTGTTCACCTGTAGCACTGCGGCGGTTCGTTGGAAGCAAGAGGAAGGGATTTCTTCAGTGCTCCCTCTCACAAAGTTCATGATCAGCCAGAGACGCCAAGACATAGCAGTCTTCAGAAACGCCGTGCCCATCACATCCCTTCGAAATTCGCGTGAGTTCCTTTTCCAAAAGCTTGAGCCGTTTGATTTTCGCGCGAACATCTGCAAGCTGCGAAACAGCGATGTCCGTTGCGGCCTCGCACGATCTGTCTGGATGATCCTGTAACTCGATGAGCGATGATATCGCCTCAATCGAAAATCCCAGATCACGAGCGTGACGAATGAAACTCAGTCGTTCCAATCCTTCCTTATCGTAGCGTCTTTGGTTGCCACTCGTGCGCTCGGCTTCTGCCAAAAGTCCCATTTCCTCGTAGTAGCGAATGGTGGGAACCTTGACCTTTGTGCGCTTTGATAGCTCGCCAATAGAAAACATAAAGAAACCTCTTGAACCTCTAGTCACTAGAGACATTACACTATCATCAACGTAAGATGAAAGAGGATTCACCCATGTCAGGTTGCTGCGGACACGACACCAAATTTGACGGCGTATCAGACGATTACAAGCGAAGGCTTTGGATCGTCATTGCATTGAACGCGACGATGTTCGCAGTTGAAATGACGGCTGGCCATTTGGCGCAGTCACAGGCTTTGCAAGCCGATGCGCTCGACTTTGCGGGGGATGCAATGACCTACGGCATTTCTCTGGCAGTCATTGGTGCCTCACTTCGCGCCCGTACCAATGCCGCGCTGTTCAAGGGTTTCAGCCTCTTGTTGATGGGGCTTTGGGTTTTTGGATCGACTGTCTACCGCGTATTTTATGTCGGGGTTCCCACAGCCGAGATCATGGGTGCTGTTGGCTTTCTGGCATTGCTCACCAACCTTGCCAGTGTGTTCTTACTGGTGCGCTACAAGGACGGTGACGCCAACGTGCGCTCAGTCTGGCTATGCTCCCGCAATGACGCCATCGGCAACGTCGCCGTTATGTTCGCCGCCTTGGGCGTCTGGGGCACTGCAACGGGCTGGCCTGACCTGATCGTGGCAACAATCATGGCGGGACTGTTTCTGTCGTCAGCATTCCAGATAGTGCGCCAAGCCCTCGCGGAACGGCGGGAAGTGATCGACCACGGCCACGTAGACGTATGATGCATAGCATGCTTGTTGCTCTAGGTCTGGGCATTGCGGCTATGACCTTGGCCGCGATCCTTTGGTCAATCGCCTTTCCTGCGCGGCGGATAGGGCCGCCCAAACGCTATACGGCACTTACACCTTTCCTTGTCTGGGTGCCGACATTCACGCTGTTCGGTGTTCTCATCTTGCTTGGTGTCTTGGGTTGGGCTGATCTGGCCATTCTAAGTTGGGTGCGGTTTGGCGTTGGCCTGCCTCTCATCCTCTTTGGCAACATTGTGGTATGGATGGAAGTCTCGCACTTTGGGGTGCCGCAGACTGGTGGAGCCAAAGGCACCCTGCGCACTGTGGGCATGTATCGTTACTCTCGGAACCCGCAGTACATCGCTGATATTGGCATCGTAAGTGGCTGGATGATCTTGTCAGCAGCGCCTTGGGCAATGGTCGTCGGGTTAGCGGGAATAGCAGTGCTTATCGCCGCACCATTTTCTGAGGAACCTTGGCTCAAGGATAAATACGGAAGCACGTTTGAACAGTACGCGACACGTGTGGGGAGGTTCTTCTGAGGTACGCAACGAGCCAAAGTCGGATTGCGACTGACACCAAAAAAGTAGCAACGCTAAAAAGCTAGGTAGGCATCCCATCAGCTTTCGGGAGACTGGGGTCCATTTGGTCCCAAGGCTGTGCGCTCTTCACGTAAATGTCACGGCTTGGCTGGTACCAACTTGGATCATCCAAACTGCCCGCGAACAGGATCATTGCTCCTTCGCTTGCCTTGTTGATCAGAAACAGCGGTGATCCACATTCAGAGCAGAAACCGCGAAGCATTGCATGGCCGCGATCAGCTTGGCGCCCGAACCACTTTGGTTCACCTTTCTCAAGCCTGAAATCAGTCTGTTTCACTAGCGCAGCTGGAAAATAGGCACTTCCAGTGGCCTGCTGGCAATCGCGGCAATGGCAGTTACCCATGTAGCGGGCAACACCTTCAGATTTGTATCGGACTGCTCCACACGCGCACCCACCGGAAAACTGCTCAGGCAACATAATCTTTCCTCTCCAGTTCATTTTAGGAAGGAGAACCAACTTCGCAACAACTTATAGTCTGAACCTATCTGGTTGCTGCAAGGCCCAGAAAGTCCGATATCTCAAGAAGGGTATTTGTGTCAGGGTTCATGCCTGATCGTCCCGTCGACGCTTCGCAAGTTCGCGATAAAGAGCGGCTGGCGTCACCCCAATCCAATCGGCGACGTGCACCCACCCGCCTTCTTCTGGAGGTCCATTAAGTTCGAGATAGGCATCCAGCCGATCTGTTACCTTTCGCAACCGCATGATCTCAATGCGCGTCCGCAGTGCCTGAAGTTCTTTGGTCGTCCGCTCCAATGCCCTTACCGAAAGATGTTTCCCCGAAGAACCGTTCCCAAAGTTCTCCAGAATCTTCGCTTTGGGTATGCCCGAGACCTTTGTCGACCGATCCGTCACCGCATCGCAGTGGTAATGATCTGCAAACAAGGACGCTTCGGCCACAAGATCGCCCGCTTTTGCAGTGTGCAAGGCAAGAAGCCCGCCATCTTTCAGAGCTCGCCGAAGAAGAACTTGGCCCCCCCTTACAAGGAAGGCCATTTCAACCTTATCGTTACGCCGAAACAGAGACTCACCTGCTTCAAGTGTTCGAACAGATGCGCCTTCGAATGATGTGAGCCAATGATCTGACATGATTTCTATCATGTTTCATGTTGCTCATCATATGCAATGTCTTTGCGCAAATCCCGGATCATACAAGGATATCAAACATGACAACTAAGCGCTTCGCATTTCTCATGCTGATCTTGCCCACAGTTGCCTTTGCTCAAAACCACTCTGGAAACCACGGCTCAGCTCCATCGCTCTATGCAGGACAAGAAACGCGCCTTATCAAATCTCTTTCCGAGGACGACGTAGAGGAGATCGCACGTGGCGGCGGATGGGGTCTTGCACGCGCCGCCGAGCTAAATGGCGTTCCCGGGCCAACGCATCTCCTTGAGCTAGCTGATCAAATCGGACTGACCGAACAGCAACGCGACGACATCGAAGTGATCCGGGCGCAGATGCGGGCAGACGCCATAACTGCTGGGGAGCGGTTCGTCGCGGCGGAACAATCGCTGGACGAAGCTTTTCAACTTGGTGCGCCGGATGCGGGGACACTTGAGCGGCTGGTGGCGGAAGCAGGTGAGGCGCGGGCAGATTTGCGCTTTGTTCACCTCAACGCGCACCTGCTGACTTTGCCATTGCTGACTGACACTCAGGTGACCCAGTATTCGGTGCTGCGCGGCTACTCAGATGATCCATGTGACGCCGTTCCTGACGGGCACGATCCGAAGATGTGGCGCAATCATAATGGGTGCAACTAGGTTGGCTATCGGCGACACACCCTCGTGACTTGTCAAAACCATATACCCCCAGTAGGTATTTGGTATGTTTCGCTTAATGCTGCCGATCCTTCTTGTTTTTGCATTTGCCGGTGCGTCCACCGCGTCAGTAATGCATGGATTGAACCATGGACCCGATCACGCTGACCACCACGCTGAAATGACGGAGCATGATGTGTTCGCTGATGCCGAGAAGGCCCTCGCGGACTGCTGCGACACCACGAAAGGCATGGGATCAACGCCATGTTTTGGTGATCTCGTAGCCACATCTGCGATTTCGCCGGTAAATCTCGCAAGCAGAATTGCCATTGGGGTGCTGTATGCTGACTTCGAGTTTTCGAACCTGATACTGGCTGTCCCAACCGGTCCTCCGAAAGTTTGAACGGCAACGGGCGCTCGCCTGCAATCCATTCAACTTTCAAATTAAAGGACCAACAAACATGATCTCACGTCGCCACTTCACCACCCTTTCCGCAACGGCTTTGGCTGTCGCTGCTCTGCCAGCCCGCGCAAGCACGCCTATGCGCGTTCTCGCCTCACCCGGTTGCGGATGTTGTCACGCTTGGGCCGACTTGGCCCGTGCGCGTGGCTACGCTGTCACTGTCGGAGAACTGACCGAGCCGGAGGCGCAGAAGTCAGAGCGCGGCATTCCGCTTGAACTGGCCTCCTGTCACACCATTGAAGCCGATGAGTATGTCTTTGAAGGGCATGTTCCGTTCGAAGCATTGGAAACTGTTCTGCAGGATCGCCCAGACATCACCGGACTTGCTGTTCCGGGCATGCCGATGGGTTCCCCCGGCATGGGGGATGATCCTTCTGCCCGTTACGACGTCATCGCATTTGGTGGAGAGGCGGGCACCGGAATGGTGTACTATCGAGCTGGTACAGCACAGCCCTTCGACACGTGATGGCAAGTCGCAAGGCAGTTCTTATGACCGGCGGGCTCGCGCTCGCCGGTTTCGCCTCCGCCTTTGTCATGGCCCAACCGTCCGATGCGGTCGGTCTGTTGTCACCAGATGACACCGAAGTGGTCGCCCTTGGTCAGGGCATCTACGTGGCTCAATGTGCTGCGTGCCACGGGGCGCGCCTCGAAGGGCAACCGAACTGGCGGATGCGGGGCGAAGATGGTTTGCTACCAGCACCGCCGCATGACGCGACCGGGCACACGTGGCACCACGACGATGAAACGCTCTTCACCCTGACCAAATATGGGCTTGCCGGACTGATGGAGAATGCACCCCCATCCGGTATGCCTGTCTATGAAGAAGTGCTCAGCGATGAAGAGATCATTGCCGTGTTATCCTTCATCAAATCAACCTGGCCCAGTGATATTCGAGAGCATCACGACGCACTCAATGCCCAGTCCGAATAGAGGAAAACTCAGATGATTAGACAAGCCCTTCTCGGTTTGGCCATCGCAGTCGCTCCGGTGGTTGCTGCGGCGCATTCCAAGTCCGAAGCAACGACACCTGCTGATGGTGCGACTGTCACAGAAGTGCCAGAGCTTTCAATGCGGTTCGATGATCCGATGCGCATCATTTCCGTCATGCTGACTGCAACCGATGATGACATCGAAATCGAACGCGAGACCGGTATGGAACCAACAACGGAATTCCGGGCAGTGCCATTGGAAGCGCTTGCGCCTGGAAGCTACCGTTTCGACTGGCGCGGCATGGCCTCAGACGGTCACCCGATGCAGGGTAGCTTCTCCTTCACGGTCGCGGAGTGACCGGACTGGCTCCAATCGACGGTCTTGCCGTCTTGGCCATTGTAGCCAAAGCGATTGGCTATAGCGCGGCTCTTCTCGCGATTGGGGGCGTCTTGTTTTCCTTCATCTTTGCGAAGCGCGCCGAGGCGTCTGTCCTGCGCCTTGCCAGGCGGCTTGCCGTCGTTGCGGTACTGGTTGGCCTGACTGTGTTGGCTATACGTATTGGCATTCGTGCGGCCCGCATATCTGGGATGGGCTTTGAGGGCGCAACGGACCCGATGATGCTCGGGTTTGTTTGGGAAAGCCCGCTTGGCACCGCCGCGATTTGGCGTGGATTTGGCGAACTTGCGATACTGGCGGTTTTGGTGCCTCGTATTGGGCAATGGATTGCTTTGTTGGGCAGCCTTGCCGTGGCCATATCTTTTGCTCAGGTGGGCCACGCTCTGGGTGATCCCAGGATGATTCTCGTTGTCTTGCTTGCTCTTCACCTTCTGACCGCAGCTTTTTGGGTTGGTGCGCTTGTGCCTTTGCGCCGCGCGGCGCTTACTCCCTCGGGCGTTGACGTGTTGCACCACTTTGGCAATGTCGCTGCTCTTGGAGTGGCTTTCCTGATCTTTGCAGGTACAGCGCTCGCCTGGCTCCTTTCAGGCTCCGTCACTGCCTTATTTGGAACAGCCTATGGCCTGGGGCTTTTGCTCAAAGTCGCGATTGTTGCGGTACTTCTGGGCTTTGCGGCTTTCAATAAGGTGAGGCTCGTTCCTGCGTTGCGCGCCGAGAAAGCCGGTGCAGCCCATGCCCTGCGGCGGTCTATTTTGATGGAAATGCTGGCCGTCGTGATGATCCTGTTGGCAACGGCAACGATCACAAGCGTGACGACACCGCCGATCAATCTTTGACGGCTTAGCCGCGCGCTTTGTCGAGCAATTCAAGGAGTTCGGTGAACTTCGCCCGCTGGTCCTCACGATCACCCGAGGCGAGCGCATCTTCGATGCAGTGGGATGCGTGATCGTCGATCACGAGCTTTTCGACGCCTTTCAGCGCCGCGCGGACTGCCGCGATTTGCGTCAAGACGTCAACGCAATAGCGGTCCTCTTCGACCATCCGGGCGATCCCGCGGACCTGCCCTTCAAGGCGATTGAGACGTTTTAGAGTGGCTTCGCGATTGTTGTGCATGGCCTTCTTTTCGCATGGTGGCGGAGAAAAAGTCGAGAGAGTACGGGATCAAATCTCTCGCTCTTGATTATATACCCTAGGGGGGTATATAAAGCTAGGCAATGCAAACGCATGCACCGCCCCCGCATACGAAGCACGGAAACGGAGAAGCCAATGCCTAAAGACGCACGCGATATTGCTGAAATTGAAACAAATCCGGCTGAAGAAGCAGTCGGCAAAACGGCTGTGCTTTACCGAATGGCCTTGCCAGATCATCTATGCCCATCCGGGCAAAAGGCGCGCTGGCTCCTTGAACGTCGGGGATACGACGTCGATGACCGTCTGTTCCGAACCCGCACCGAAGTGGATGCCTTCAAGGCCGAGCATAACGTCGAAACGACACCGCAAGCATGGATTGAAGGAGAACGCGTTGGCGGCTACACCGACTTGCGCGAAAAGCTCACCGGCTGGGATCCCACAGTAAAAACCTATCGACCTGTCTTGTATCTGTTCGCTGTTGCAGCGCTTACCGCAGTGGCACTTTCCATTGGGTTTCTCGGCACAATCACATGGCAGACACTTGGCTGGTTCATCTCGGTGTCGATGATCCTTCTCGGCATGCAGAAACTGCGCGACATCGAAGGTTTCACCACGATGTTCCTCAACTACGATTTACTCGCGCGGAAATGGGTGCCTTACGCCTATATCTATCCGTTCGTGGAAACCGGCGCGGGTATCCTCATGACTGGCATGATCCTGACCTGGGTGTCCGCTCCCGCAGCACTCCTGGTTGCGAGCATCGAAGCCATCAGCGTCTTCAAAGCCGTCTACATCGACAAACGCGAGCTGAAATGCGCGTGCGTTGGAGGAAACTCCAACGTCCCGCTAGGGTTTGTCAGCCTCACAGAAAACCTCATGATGGTGGCTATGGCAATCGTGATGCTTTGGTTGATGATTTGAAATTAGCAATCGGTAATCAATGCGGACTTCAGGATTCAGATCTGGAACGGCACCAATGTCCCGCGACCTGTAAATTCGCCCTCTAATCCATGCTGCGACATCCTCGAACGGCAGTTTCTCCCGCCGCGCGATAGCATGAGGTTTTCGCTCATGCCGCATTTTCTTTGCTGCGTGAGCGCGCAGCACAAAATCACAATGGCCGAGTCGGGCTCCTTGCCGTCATTCGCTGCGCCGTCCGCTAATGTCCGTAATGGGCCGGAAGCGTCTACAATAGCTCGACAGCTTCACTCAGCTGCTCGGAGTTCACATCAATGTACCTTTGGGTAGTTGATATGTGCGAATGCCCCGCCAGTTCAGCCAACAAGCGCACGCCTACGCCCTTGTTCGCCAATCTGGTAATGTAGGTCCTGCGCCCCGAATGGCTGGATGCATCTTTGAGCCCCACTGCTTTGTAGATGTCGAGGAACAGCTGGCACATGGTGTTTGCCGAGAAATGCCCGCCCTTTTGGCTCTCAAAGAGTGGGCGCTGTGGGTCGCCCAGATATTTGATCGCGCCATAATATGCAAATGCCTTCCGTAAACGCTGATTAAGATACACAGTGCGTGTGTGCCCGCCCTTGCTTTGTGCTGCGCTAAGAATGAACTGTGTGCGCACAGCGCCCGTCTCGTCGAACACATTGCCCACAGTCAGCGCTGCAATTTCTTTGGCGCGTAGCCCTGCGTAGAAGCTAACCAGTATGATGGTCTCGTCGCGTGTTGGATGACGACGGCAGCGGCAGTACTGTATAACCCTGCGCAGCTGCGCCTCGTTGAGCGTTTGTGCTTGGCGCATGTGCTGATCCCCTCAAAACCTAAGCTTTTGTTAGCTTTGAGTATAAAGTCTGAGGTATTGGTCTTCCTACCGAAAAGACGTCTTGCTCGAAGTTATTACTTTACAATGACTTAGGCGATAATCTCATACAATGTGTGTTCTATGAGGTTTTGGGCTGTGTGATTGCGCTCAGTACAAGCCTTGCTGCTATGCTCCGCTGCCTACAACACATCCCTCCCAAAACATGGAGACAGCGGAGCTTAGCAGCGCCATAAGCACTGCGAAGCCAAGAACCTGGCATTTAAATCACCTCATGCCAAGTTATAATCCAAATGATCAATCAGTAGCACTTACAAGCTTTGAGGTCGTGGACTGCGTGATACCATTTGCTGTGCCTTGAGCACTTGCATCATCAATCTTTTGCCATAAATCACCACCGCAACTTAATAGGGGGCCTTAAATGTTTGATCAGTCAAAAGTCCGGGCTCTTGTGGAGCCAATACTCAACGCCAGTGATCCAGCAAAAGCATTGCGGGAACACGTGCTCGGTGCAGGAGGTCAATGGGCGGAGCCAGATAGCACGGATCTATTCGAGATTAGCTATGCTGGAATTGCAGGTATTGGCTTTGGCACCGAAGAAGCCGCAGAGCACTGGATTGCAAATGCCATAACTCAATTAAGCATTGAGCAGTTAGAAGCACTGCCATAACCAGCTCATGCGTGGGCCTGTAGCTCAACTGGTTAGAGCAGAGCGCTCATAACGCTTTGGTTGCGGGTTCAAGTCCTGCCGGGCCTACCACGCATTTGCCGTTTTATTGGAACTAGTCAGCGTACTGGGCTGTGCGATTAACAGTCCAATAATTATCTTTGCCTTAAATAGTCTAACATGGTTTCAGCCGACGAAACGGTCATTGGCACCCCTGCTGGATTATCGCACAAGCCAGGCTCGGCAAAAAACTTTATGATTTCCCTATTTTCCACCAACATCGAGTAACGCCAGCTGCGCATCCCCATGCCTTGCGCTGATCGATCCACCAGCATACCCATTTTCCGCGCAAATTCACCGTTCCCATCAGGCAACATCGACACACGCTGTATGTTTTGTGCCTTCGCCCATTGAAACATCACAAATGCATCATTCACAGCGGAGCAGATAACGTCATCAATCCCTTCTGCAATAAATGCATCATAGAAGTGTTCGTAACCCGGCAGATGGCTTTCCGAACATGCTGGAGTAAACGCGCCGGGCAACGCAAAGAATACCACACTTTTCTTTTTAAATAGATCATCAGCTGTCAGCTTTTGCCATTCGAACACGTTTTCAACACCTTGGTCAGGAATACGCACACGCGTATGAAACGCAGCATCTGGCACTTTTTGTGGAAACATCTGGTATTACCCTAATTCGGTTGCTTGGCGTCATATATTACCTTCAATATTAAACCAAACAATCCCACCAAATCCATTAACATATCAATATTTGAATACTTAGTGATTATCTGATACACGTACCTTAGTCGCTAGCACTTCGTTATTAGCAAATGCCCAAAAGGTGAGTGAATGATCCGAACTGTCATGTACCAAAGCACTCCGAAGACAGAGATGCATAGCACTGATGACTGTGACATAATGGAAATCGCCTGGAAGCATAATGAGGCTATGGGTATAACTGGCTTTTTACTGCGAACACCTTACAATTACTTCCAAGTGATCGAAGGTCAGCCCGAAGTAGTTGATGACCTGATCTTGATGATACGCAATGATACACGGCACCAAAGCGTGGAGATACTCTCAGACAAGTCTTCTCAAAATCGTGCATTCGACACTTGGTGCATGGATTACCATATTGCTTCTGAAGAGGAAGGTGCCGATATTATTTCTAAATTGGGCACAGGCGAAGATTTTGTTGCCGCTTTAATTAGTTACATGCAGCGCAAATCGAAACAAAAAATAGCCCGCTCACCGTTAAAGGCATTTGACTAGTAAGCTATCTCACCCAGAGCTCTGCCAACCCTATCGTGTATTATGTGTCTATCTGTTCAAGCTCAGCTTCGCCGAGCTGACTTTCGGTGTTTGTTCAATCGCTCTCGCTCATTCACAAACACCTTCAGTCTTTTGATTTGCGTTTAAGGAGATCAAATCGCTTAAGCACTATGATCATATATGAACGGGATCTCATCCAGATTGTGTAGTCATACCAAGGCTATCCGCTGCCTTGGTATGACGAAGACCTCATCCGAGTTGCTTTCGCCTGTCATGAGCGCAACCTTGTTACAGGAAGCTGGGGTTTCTCGATCAGCTTTACGCGCCACCTTTTCAGCAACGCACCCAATGCATCCAAAGCCATGACAAACCATGGACACGGGCGTGGGGTTCTCTTGCGAGCCTTGTACTCCCACTCCTGCCATCTCTCTTTGCAGACGCTGGATGACACAGCGACAGTTGAACATGCAGCTCGGCTACTGCGCGGCATCCCTAACATCCTCCGCCACAGCGTGACCTGTGTTCGGATCTTC